>CAZBXU010000224.1:0-5204 GCA_964495755.1 uncultured Spirochaetaceae bacterium
GCGGCGAGTTCGTCGGGCTGGACATCAAAGCCCTGCGCACCCAGGAGGATTCGGTAGCCACCCATCACCTGTCCCACAGCCGCGAGATCTTCCTGCTGCTGTTGGAGGTGGTGAAGAGCCTGGACCGGGCCAAGATAGAAGAGTATCGCAAGAACCGCAACTATGAAGATCTGGAGCTGTTCATCATCAAGACCATCATGGGCAAAGTCTGAGGAGACAAAACCGCAAGGGGCCGGGGAGTTGACCGTATGGGACTGAAAGCGGAACCGATCCACAAACCGAAAATCGGTATTCTCTTCGTGACCTCCGGCTGGTTCCGGGAGGTGGGACTCCAGGATCCCTCGGGGGATACCACTACCCAGGTGGAAGCGGTTGCCCGCAGTGCTGTCCAGCGGCTCCAGGATTTCCTGGAGCCGGTCTATCCGGGGGTCCTGTATTCGGTGGAAGAGGCCCGCCGGGCGGCCGGGAAGATCCGGCAGGCCGATGTGGATGGACTGATTCTATCGCCGTTGATGTGGTGCGAGGATCAGATCGTACGGACGGCCCTGGAGGGCCTGAAAGACCTACCCCTGCTGCTGTGGACCTTCTCTCCCTCCGCGTCGCTGCCGGAGTTCGTGCCCTTTCAGAGCATGATCCAGGGAAGCGGGGCGGTGTGTACGCTTCAGCTGTCCGGAATGCTGCGCCGCGAGGGCTACCACTACCGCTCTATCGTGGGGCACGCTGCGGATGAGGAGCTGTGGACCGAGCTCGAGAACTGCACCCGAGCCATGGCCGTCGCCCGCAGCCTGAGGGGTCTTCGCGTCGGAGTTCTGCCCTTTCCCTGCGATCAGATGTCCACCACCTACGTGGACGAGTTCGACCTGCGCGCCCGCTACGGAGTGGAGCTGCGCTATCTCGAGCTCGAGCGCTTTCGAAGGACGGCCCAGGAAATCCCCCAGGAGGATATAGAGGGAATGCGTCGGGAAATCGAAGCTGCCGGGCAGAAGATCAGGGTAGATGAACGAAACCTGACCGAGGGCATCAAGTATGCCCTGGCTATGGAGCGGATCATGGGGCAGGAAGGCATCCGGGTTCTGGCCATGAACGATGTGATCGAAGAGATGCATGCAAGCTTCGGACTCCGGCCCTGCCTCACCAATCCCCGGCTGTCCGATTCGGGGGCGGTTGTTTCGATGGAGGCGGATGTAGCCGCCGCGGTGTGTATGTACGTCCTGCGCTGCTACAGCGGCCAGTCCCCCTTCTACACGGAGACCTTCAGTGTGGACTACGGGGCCAACGCCCTTCTGCTCGGCCACGCCGGCTACCACGATACGGCCAATGCCGACCCGGACTCCCCGGTACAAATCGTTTCCGATGTGGAGTACGAGAACTCTGATCCCTTCAGCGGAGCTGTGAGCTTCTTCAAGTACCGAAGCGGACCGGTGACCGTTGTGAACTCGGTGTGGGACGGGGAGAAGCTGAAATGGGCCGTTGTTGAAGGACAGTCCCTTGCCGGTCCGGCCAAGATGGACGGGAACTGCCACCTGTTCTGCGAACTCGATCTGCCTGCCAAGGAGTTTTTTCGAAAATCTGTAGAGAGTGGGGTGAGCCAGCACTGGATCGTGATCTCCGGAAGGCACGGCAGCGCCCTCTCCGGGCTCTGCGAGCAGCTCGATATCCGCCTGACAGCAATCGGCTAAAGGGATTTTGACAAGATTCCCAATAGGGCTTATAATGATACCCTGAAACTCTATCCATCCAAATCCAAGCCGGCTGATCAGTGAATCAGCCGGGGAATAAAGGAGGAGCACATGCTCAAAAAAGGTTCTTTGTTACTTTTGGTACTCTTTTTTGCCCTGGCAGCTGCCGTGTGGGCAGGGGGCGGAAGAGAGGCGGCCAAACCCACCCTCAGCATCATCTGCTTCCAGGGCTACGCCGAGGACAGCTGGGTCAAACCGTTCGAGGAGAAGTACAACTGCGAGGTCAAAATCACCTACGCAGGCACCGTGGAGGAGCACTTCACCAAGGTCAAGGCGGCTCCATCGGAGTACAACATCGTTTCCATCGACTCCGGGCGGGTGCTGTTGTACAAGGACGCCGGGCTGCTCCAGCCCATCGATACCTCCAAGCTCGGAAACTACAGCAAGATCGGGGAATACTTCCGGGAACATCCGTACGGCAAGATGCCCGACGGAAGCAAGCTGCACGTGCCCATCGTTTGGGGCACCCAGACCATCACGATCAACACCGGCAAGGTGCCCGCCGATATGCTGGCCAAATTCCTCAGCAAGACCAAGGACGGCAAGCACGAGACTGTATCCTTGGATATCCTGACCGCTCCGGAATCCAAGGGCTACACCGCCTTCTTCGATGAATCCAGTAATGTGGTCAGCATCGCCGCCATTCACCTCGGCATCAAGACCCCCTTCCAGTTCGGATCGGGGGACTGGGACAAGGTCGCCGACCGGCTGTATGCGTGGAAGCAGAATGCCCGCACCTTCACCACCGGCCTGGACTCCGAGTTCGGCGTCTTGACCGCCGAGGATGCCATGATCCTTCTCGGAGGCAACGACGCCCTGCTCAACCTACGCCTGGAAGAGGCGGGAGTGCGGGACAGCTTCACCCAGTACGCCATGACCGAAGGAACGATCTGCTGGATCGACGGCTGGGTCATCACCAAGCCCACCAGCGGCGCTTCCCTCGATCTGGCTCTCAAGTACATGGACTACATGATCGGCGATCAGGGACAGAAGGAGCTGGCCGAATTGGTCGGCTTCGGGATAGTGAACCCCGCCGGTGCATCGGGCTTCAATCCGGTGGTTCTCGACTCCACCTTCTGGTACGGCGAGGACATCGGCAATTTCCCCGCTCCCCTGTATATCATGGTTCCCGAGGAAGATACGGGTGCCCGGGTCGAGCTCTGGAACAAGGTCAAAGCCAGACCGTAAAGGCAAGCGTAATTCTCTTCGGCAGGTTCTGTTTCCATCGGGTGACAGAACCTGCCAGTTTTCTGGTACAAAATCTTACATACGGCACACCGCGCCTCAGGAATGGAGAATGAAAGCAGACAACGCAATCGACCTGGTGAATGTCACCAAGAAGTTCGACGAAGTCACGGCGGTTTCCGAGTTCACAGTTGCAATCAAGAAGGGAGAGTTCTTTTCCCTGCTCGGACCTTCGGGGTGTGGAAAGACCACCACCTTGCGCATGATCGCCGGACTGGAAGTACCGACGGAGGGGCAGATCCTGCTGGAGGGCGGGGATGTCAGCAGCACACCGGCCTACCGGCGCAATGTCAACACGGTGTTCCAGGACTACGCTTTGTTTCCCCATATGACGGTGCGCAAGAACATCTACTTCCCCCTCAAGATGAAAAAGATCTCCCTTTCCGCGGCTCAGCCGCGAGTCAAGAGGGTTCTGCGCCTGGTCAACATGGAGGGCTTCGGGAACCGCCTTCCCCAGCAGCTGTCCGGAGGACAACGACAACGCATCGCCCTGGCCCGTTCTCTGGTCGCCGAGCCGGCAGCTCTGCTTTTGGACGAGCCCCTGGGGGCGCTGGACTTTAAGCTGCGGGTGGCCATGCAGAAGGTGCTCAAAGACATCCAGAGGAATGTAGGCATTACCTTTATCTACGTGACCCATGACCAATCGGAAGCCATGACCATGAGCGACCGGATCGCGGTGATGAAAGACGGCCTGGCCCATCAGATCGCCACACCGGATGAGATCTACAACAATCCCTCCACCGCTTTTGTTGCCTCCTTTATCGGAGATATGAACTTCGTGCACGGCACGGTGCTGGACAACGACGGCAAGACCTGCGTGCTCGATGTCGAGGGCGAAAAAGTCACGGCCAAACGGGCTGTCGATCTAAATAAGGGTGCCGCAGCCTTGGTGTGCATCCGTACAGAGAGAGTCCAGGTGAATTCCCCCAGAAGCGTAGAGAACCGGATTTCCGCGGAATTGTCCCGCATCGTCTATAGGGGTACGGACTACGAGGCTACCTGTCGGATCGGCCGGGCGGAGCTGCGGGCGGTGGTGCAGGCCGTGGCCTGGGATGCTGCCCTTCGCGTCGGCGACACCGTGGAGCTGGCCTGGAACGCCGAAGACGTGATCGTTTTTCCCCGGGAAGAGGAGAAGGACGTGATCAAATACAGCGTCGAGGCGATATGATGAAGCGCCGGATTTCAAGACCTGGAGAGTTTATCAAGGGTGTTCCCATTGCCGTATGGCTGCTCGCCCTGGTTGCGATCCCCCTGCTCTTCACCTTCATCATGAGCTTCTACTCCTCCAGCGGCCTGGTGATCGACAGAACCCTGACACTGAAAAACTACAAGCTTTTCTTCACCGATTCCCTGTACGCCCGCATCCTGTTCAAGAGTATCCGCCTGGCCCTGGCAATCTCCGTGCTTTCGATTGCGGCGGCCTTTCCTCTGGCCTATATGGTCAGTTTCAAGGTCAGGCGCGGGCGGAACCTGCTGTTCATGCTCTGCATCATTCCCCTGTGGGTCAGCTATCTGGTACGTATCATCGCCTGGCGGACCATTCTGGGGAATCGAGGAGTTATCAACTCCGCCCTGATGGCCATGGGTCTGATCAAGGAGCCTCTGACCTTTTTCCTGTACAATCAGTTTGCCATTGCCATTACCTTGACCTATATCTGCATTCCCTTCGTGTTCATTCCCGTGTACACGGCTCTGGAGAAAATACCCCGGAATCTTCTCGATGCGGCCAACGATCTCGGAGCCAACGAGCTGCGCACCTTCTTGAATGTGATCCTGCCGCTCGGCCTCCCGGGGCTGATCACCGGCTTTATCTTCTCCTTCATCATCGCTCTGGGGGATTACATCATTCCCCTGCAGCTGGGAGGGACCCAGGGGATCATGTTCGGAAACCTGGTCTGGAGCCAGTTCGGCTTCGCCTTCAACTGGCCCCTGGGAGCGGCTCTGGGCTTTATCCTGTTCATCATCGCGGTCACCATTCTGGGGCTCACCTCCAAGTTCGGTTCTACCGAAGGGGGATTTCTCGGTGAGTAGCGGGACACGAGGAGCCGTGCGGGGACGCGGCACCAGTCTGAAGATATACGGGACCTTGGTCTTTATCTTCCTCTACTTTCCCATGGTCATCGTGCTGCTGTTCAGCTTCAGCCCGACCCGTACCATCGTCGGCCTGTCGGGCTTGACCCTGAAGTGGTACCAGGAGCTGCTTCAGGATCCCGGGCTGCT
>CAZBXU010000225.1:0-5177 GCA_964495755.1 uncultured Spirochaetaceae bacterium
GTGCTTTGTCCTCGAGAAGAGGACAATGTAGATTATTTTATAGTTTATATATAGACTCTGCTTGTGAGAAAAGTAGGGAAAATCCTGAAAAAAATCAACCTACCCTGCCCCGCTTCTTACGATGAACCGATGAGCCGCCACACCAGTTTTCGCATTGGGGGACCAGCAGAGATATTCGTCACACCTCGAAGCACAGAAGAGCTGGCCCGTACGTACAAGCTGCTCAACGAACAGGAGGTCCCTACATTCATCCTCGGCGCCGGGGCAAACATCCTGGTAGCGGATCGGGGGATTCGTGGTGCAGTGATCGATATGAGCGGCTTTCAGGGATGCAGCCTGTCCCAGACAGATGACGGCGGCACCTTGAACGCTTCAGCCGGGACCCCGATCAGCGATGTCAGCGCCCTTGCCCTGGATCACGGCCTGTCGGGTCTGGAGTTCATATATTCCATGCCGGGAAGCGTGGGCGGTTCTGTCTGGATGAATGCACGCTGCTACAGCCGCTCGATTTCTGAGGTGCTGACCCGGGTGGAGGTCCTCGACGAAACGGGAACAATCGCCGAGATGGAGGTGGATCGGGAGCAGTTCGGCTACAAACGATCTCCCTTCCAAAATTCGGGTTCCCTGATCCTTGGGGCGACCTTCGCCCTGCTCCCGAGAGATCGAGAACTGATGCAGGAGAGGATGCGGTCGATCAAACAGGATCGGGAGAACAAGGGACACTTTCTGCATCCCTGCGCCGGATCTATTTTTAAAAACAACAGAGCGTTCGGCAGCCCAACCGGCAAGCTCATCGATTCCCTAAGCCTCAAAGGCACGAGTATCGGAGACGCTCGTGTCTCAGAGCTGCACGGCAACATCATTGTGAATATCGGAAGCGCTCGAGCAGAGGAAGTATTGGAACTAATCCGCCTGCTCGAAACCAAGGTGCGGGAAACTTTCGGTTTCAAGCTGGATCGAGAGATCTTGCTGGTAGGACAGTGGCGGGAGGAGGCAACATGACAGGATTCTTGGACAACATGCGGAAATATTTGAAAGACCTCAAGGACCAGGAACTAAAAAAAGCAGTCGCGGAGATCCCGATTAGCGAGCTCATCGAGATTTGGGACGATCTGGACGAGGAGGAGGAACTAAAGCTCTTCCGCATCCTGGACCTGGAACGCAAGGTCGATCTGATGGACACCCTGCCAATCTCCAAACAGGAGACGCTGATCAAATCTCTTACCGGGGCCCACGCCAAGGCCCTGCTTGCAGAGATGGACCCGGACGACTTGACCGACTTCATTCAGTCGGTTTCCCCGGAAGTCCGGGAGTCTGTCTGGAATGCCCTGGAGGAGGAAGCCAAAGAGGAAACGCTGTTCCTGCTGAAGTACGACTACGACGACGCCGCCGGTCTGATGACCACCCGTTATCTGGCGATCCGTCCCAACCTCAAGGTGGCGCAAGCCCTCGCCTGGGTCCGGAAGAACCTGCACAACGTGGAAACGGCCTACTACATCTACGTGCTGGATCCCCTAAAACGCCTGATCGGTGTGGTATCCCTCCGGGATCTCCTGGCCAGCGAGGATGATGATTTGGTTCAGAATGTCATGGTGAAAGAGGTGATCACCGTATACCAGGATACAGACCAGGAGGAAGCGGCCAAGATTCTCGAAACCTACGACCTTCTCGCCCTGCCAGTTGTGGACCAATCCCACCGGTTGCTGGGTATCGTCACCTTCGACGATATCATCGATGTAATCCGGGAGGAGCAGACAGAGGATATCTACAAGATGAGCGCCGTGGCCACCAGCCGGTCGACTTATCTGGAGAGCTCTGTGTTTGCGCTCATGCGCCGTCGCATTCCCTGGCTGATCGTCCTGTTACTGGCCGCAACCATCACGACCAATGTCATTGCCGGGTATCGCCACGTCCTTGAGGCGGCGGTAGTGCTGGCCTTTTTCATCCCTATCGTCACCGGAACGGGGGGAAACTCGGGCACCCAATCGGCGACCCTGATGATCCGTGGTCTGGCAACCGGGGAGCTGCGTTTCAACGATATCTGGCATATCATCGGTAAAGAAGTTCTTGTGGGGATCCTGATCGGCGTGTGCCTGGGCATTCTCACCGTCGTTCGGGCCATGCTCCTTCCTCCCGCTGTCGGCTTGAATGAAGCCCTGGCCGTGGGAACGGCTATGTGCTTCGTGGTTATCGTAGCAACGGTGGTGGGAGCGCTGGCACCTCTGATCATCTCCCGGTTGGGCTTCGACCCGGCGGTGATGGCGGGCCCCCTGATGGCCACCCTGATCGATGTATCGGGTCTGACCATCTACTTCGAAACGGCCAAACTCCTTCTAAGGCTTGCCTGAACCATGATTCTTGTTATCGGCCACAATCCGGATTGGAAGAAGATATACAGGATCTCCAGGATGGAGGTGGGTAAGGTCAATCGTCTCGGCGCTTCCGAATTCTTTCCCGCCGGGAAGGGAGCCAATACGGCCCGGGTTCTGCTCGGTTTGGGGGAACGGGTCCTGCTTCTCAGCTATTTCGGCGGCGATAATGGCAAACGATTTCAAAAAGCCATCCAGGCGGAAGGAATCCCTCATCGCTACGTACCGACGGTGGGGGAAACCCGAACCTGCACCACGATCCTGGAGGACAATGAAGTTACCACCGAGCTGATCGAGCCCGCCGCCCCGCTCAAACCCGGTGAGGTTACGCGCTTCGAGAGACGCTTCCGCAAGACCCTGCCCGCGGCAAAACTGTTGGTGATCGCCGGGACATCTCTGCCGGGAACTCCTGTAGATTGCTACAGGAGCTATATAGAAGAGGCGAAAAAACGGGGAATCCCCACGATTCTCGACTCCTACCGCACTCACGGCCAAGCAGCACTCCAAGCCTCTCCCGAAGTCCTGAAAATCAATCTCTACGAGCTGGAAAGCCTGACCGGAGAGGAGCTGGGCGACACGGGCAAACGGAAATCCGCGATCCGGAACGTTCGAGAACAATACGGACTAGACTGGATCGTCATCACGAGGGGCGGCGAAGGGGTTGAGGGTTACGACGGGCAGCGCCTCCTTCGGGCAACCGCGCCCAGGATCCGTGTGCTGAATCCGATCGGCAGCGGCGACGCCGTGACAGCCGGCATCGCCCATACCCTGCTGCGCGGGCAGTCCCTCGAAACAGCGCTGCTCAGAGGAACGGCACTCGGCACGGCCAACTGCCTGAACCTCTACCCCGGGCGGTTCGAGCGATCGGAGTACGAGGGGCTCCTCGAGGCGGTGGAGGTTCAGCCGTTGTAGAGCTTGATTCGAAGACTCGAAACTTTTCAGGGGATCAACGCGACCAGGTTGTTTCCGCTTCCCACCCTATACAAAGAGAGAGAAGATCAAAAAAATTTAATCCACCTTGAACTTGATCCAGGCGCTTGAACGGCAAGGCCCGCCGGGTCTCCACGCGGACATACAACCGTTTGGCCTCCCCCTTCAGCTCGACATCGGCGGATAGGTGCCAGCCGAGGGTTGGCCGTGACTGCAGCTCCATCTCCAGCTCGACCCGTCCCCACACTGGATCGAGGGCCCACAAAAGCCTGAGATCCCTCTCCCATCCGTTTTCCGAGCCCCATTCAGCAGCCATCCCTGCTGAAAGCTCCCAGAGGTGCCAGTCGAGGGTTCCACCGCCTTCCAGGCAGAGCCCTTGCTCCGGAAAACCACTGGAAGACCATCGCCGCTCCATCTCTGCTTCAGCGTGGAGGTGCAGCAGGCAGCGAGAGGCGGCGCGTCGGGTAGCCACCGCCCCCAGGGCAATCAGATCGCGGCTTTCCCGGAACGGCGCGGGGATTAGGGGCAACCGGTAGATCTCTCTGCGGTAGCTCCCGAACAGTCGGGAGGACCGACCGTACCATACCAATCTTGTGGCAAAGATCCACTGAAGATCCCCCGAACGGCCCTCTGGAGTGAGGAAGTGATCCGTACAATGTCCGATCAGGAGGATAATTTCCGAGCGCCGACTTGTCCAGGTTGCGCGCAGGGAATACACAGCCCCCGGAAGTACCCGCTGAGCCCCCGAAACGGAGGCGGACAGGTACAGCGAGACCGGCTGTAGATCAAAGGCAAAAGATCCGGCCAGGTGGCTGAGCAAGCCTCCTGCAAAGGGAGGCGGGTCGACAAACCATGATTCCTCTCCTCCGCCCCGCAGCTGATCCGAAGGATTGGAGAGCAAGCCCAGTAGCTCAACCGCCGCCCTCCCCCCAAACGACAACCCGATCAGGCTCCCCACCTGGGCTCCAACGTCCTCTCTGTACAGAACAAAACATTCCCAATGCCGTGGGATGACTGCCAGGACTACCCCGCTTCTGCCGCCTATGTCCGATCCGATATCCAGCGCTACTTCAGTTGACTCTGAAAAAACACCGCTCCCGGCACCGTGGGCAAGGGGATTGTAGAGCTGAGGGAGGATCCCACCGAGGGCGACCGGACCGGCGGTTACCACGGGAGTGGCAATCCCCAGCGTCCATTGGTCCGGATGCAGCACGGGATCACCGGTGCTTCGATTCTCGATATACACAAAACGGCTCTGAGGACGATCGAGCAGAATACGGGTTTGTATCCTCTGCAGCTCTACAAGCTCTGTTCTCAGCACCGCCGAGATGTCTTCGCACCGGATAAAGGAAACCGGCAGAAGATAGAAGATGAATCCCAGAACCGGAACTATGGCCGACTTGCGGTGTGTCACAAGGATTGATGTGCAAATGCCATGCCAGAGAGATCAAGGCGGCTGCGGGCCGTGGAAACCCTGATTTACACCTATTTACAATTGACCTTTGAACACGGATCCATGGAGATCCTGCCCGCGGGCCTCAGCGCTGATTGACAGATGCCGGCGCGGTCTTTATAGTGCAGCCGAAACCTTTTGGGCAATCGGAGTCAGATTATGGATATCCTTACACTAAACTGCGGGAGCTCCTCGCTGAAATACCAGCTGTACGACTGGGACTGCCGGGAAGTTCTGGCCAAAGGAATCGTGGAGCGGGTAACCGTGGGCGGTTCGTTCATCGAGCACTACGCCAAAGGCAAAGGCACCGTTAAGAAGGAGAAGGACTGTCCCGACCACAGGGTGGCTCTCGAGCTGATTATCGAGACTCTGACCGATCCGAAGATCGGAGCGATCGGCGACCTGGGAGAGATCAAGGCGGTGGG
>CAZBXU010000226.1:0-5140 GCA_964495755.1 uncultured Spirochaetaceae bacterium
ACCAGGTTCTTGTTAAAGAAGGTCAGCAAACCATTTCCAAAGGCACGGAGGAAATCAAGAAATTGCTGAATGAAGTGGAAGAACTGGAGAAGACGATCGACGGCAAGGAGCAGGAACTGTCAGGAAGGTAACGGTCTTCCCGAAGAGAGGGCCGCAGTAATCGACGTTCCCACAGAGGTTATTGGGGCTGTGATCCACCGCCGTCACAGCCCTTTTTCACAGTTTGGGTGGGATCATTCAATATCAGAGCAAATCATTGACAAGATGCGCCGGATATATGAAAGTTGATATGCGTCTTACACGGCTACTGCGATTTTGACGGCTTTGCAGTAACTATTGCTTAATTGAAAAAAGGGAAAGGAAAGATCAAGTGCCTTCTTTGCAAGACGTCTATAATGAGGTACAGGCCCGGAGAGAAGAAAGCTCTCAGGACTACGTGCTCAAGAAATACCTCAAAAAGCTGAACAAGTATACCAACCGGGCAACGATCCTCTACGCCTCTGCTTTTACGGAGAAGGAAATCCCGGGAAGGGTTCTGCAGATAAACAGGCAGGACGCCAGCTGCTTCATGGCCGCCTCTGCGGGAATGGAGGGTCGGGATCTGGATCTCGTCGTACACAGCCCGGGTGGCTCGGTGGAGGCGACAGAACAGATCGTCACCTATCTGCGCCGCCGCTACGATCATATTCGGGTGATCGTGCCCCTCTGCGCCCTGTCTACGGCTACGCTCCTGTGCTGTGCCGCGGATCGGATCGTAATGGCCGAGCATTCGGCTTTGGGTCCCATCGACCCGATGATAAGCTGGACTTATCAGGGCGCGACCTATTCATCGGCCGCTCAAAACATCGTGAACGAGCATTCCATTGCCCAGAGGAATATCAACAACAAAAAGAACAATCCCATTCTGTGGATAGAAAAGCTGAAAGCTTACCCGCCGGGATTGCTGGCGACCTGCAAGACCCAGATGCAGCTGTCCCAGAGTCTGGCCGAGAGATGGCTGCAAAGCTATATGTTCAAAGCAGAGGAAGATGCGGCGGAGAAGGCGGAGAGCATCTCCGCATGGTTGGCGGATAGCCGAAGTTTTGTCGGCAGCCTACGGCCGATCGGACACTCCCAGGTCGCTTCAAAAGGTCTGAAGGTGGATCTTCTCGATGATGATGAGGCCCTTCTGGAAAACGTGATGGCTGTTTACTATGCCGGAGTGACAAAATTCCAGGCCGGCGACTGCGTAAAGATCGTGGAGAACCACAATGGAAAGGGTTGCACGATCGGCGCTCGGACATCAACCGGTTCCTCTTGAAAACACAAACCCAGATGCAAAGTCACAATCTCTGACAGGGATCCTGGCGAAAGAACTGCGCCAAGAGCTCATATACATCCGGGTACTCCCTCTTCAGGTGATGAGGCTTTTCGAAGAACAACTCGCTGACCACGGCGAAGAACTCTGCAGGGCTTTCGAGGGCGTAGGAGTTTACGGCTGTTCGCAGGCCCTTGTTTGTGCGACGTTCCAGGTCCTGGAAAGCCGGCAGGAAGGTCACCTGCCACGATTTCGGGTCCATCCCGGCATGCAGTGCGGGGCAGCCGTTCGTGGCACCATCGAGCAGATCGAGGCGATGCGCCGCTTCGTGGATGACCACATTGAATCCATCAGCCCAACCGGAAGCTTCCACGTCCTCCCAGGACAACACAACCGGACCCTTGTCCCATGACTGGCCGATGTCCACCTCGTTCGATTCGTGAACCACACCCGCGCGATCGACGTGGCGTCTCGTTTGGGCAAATCGCCTGGGTACCACCACGATGGTTTTCCAGTTCCTGTACCAGCTCAGGCCTAGATGTAAAACCGGCAGGCAGGCCTGGATTGCGACAACCGCTTTCATCGATTCGGCCAGCTGCAGATTGTCCGCAGCCTCGAAGGTCTCCTTCTCGATGAACCGAACAACCAGCTCTTTCAGGGTTTCGAGATCCTCCGCCCCCAAACCGGTAAGAATGGGATGATGCGCCAGCAGCCAGAGCCAGTCCGCCTCGACCAGGTTGGTAACCACGAGGTGCCGCTTCCGGGCTGGTCGGAAAGGATTCATTTCAACGATACCCGCTATCAGTATGGTCTCCGGGGCAAGAATCAGGACAATCATGCGAGGTCGAGAGACGCAGCCTAGAACGATAATATTCGAAAGCTGGTCGCCAGGGAAGTAGATCGATCTGGAAACCGGGAATGGCAGCAGGCCCGGTGAATCTGGGCTTTAAATTTCGATCTGGGTGCCCAACTCGACCACGCGATTGGGAGGAAGATGGTAGTAGCTGCTGCTCTGATGGACATTCTTGTGTAGGAAGGAAAAAACCTTCAGGCGCCAACGCCGGAGATCTCCTTTGGTTTTTACGATAAGAGTCTCCCTGCCCATAAAGAACGTAGTTTCCATGGGTTTGTGCTCCCACCCGGGAATACTGATCTGTTTCAACAACCTGGGGATATTCGGGCTTTCCATGAAACCGTACCGGGCGACAATCCGCACCAATCCCCGCCCCACCACCTCTATCGTGGCGCGCTCACTCTTGCCAACCCTGGGAATCCGAATGGTCTTGACTTGGATGAGCAGCACCCAATGGTGGACGATTTTGTTGTGCTTGATATTGTTGAGCAGGGTTTGGGGGATCAAGTCCTCGAGGCCGCCCAGGTAGACCGCAGTGCCTGGGACACGTACGGGTGGATGATCGAGCAGGTCCTGAAAAAAAACCGCGACGGATGTCGATTGAGATGAGACGCTCTTAAGTAGTTTAGTGATCCCATGGTTCCAGCTATCCATCAGGCCGTAGGCTAAGATCGCGATCACCAACGGGATCCAACCGCCCTGACGAACCTTCAGGAGGCTGAATCCTAAAAAAGTGCAATCAACGATAAAAAAGAGTCCGAAAATCAACAGGACCGGGGTAAGCGGCCAGGACCAGCAATCCCGGGCACAACGAAAAGTCAAAATCGTGGTAATCGCCATCGTGGCCGATACCGCGACCCCGTAAGCGGCTGCCAAGTCGTTCGATGAGCGGAAAAACAGTACCAACAGCATCGTTGCGATAAAGAGTATCCAGTTCATCCAGGGGATGTAGACCTGACCGATTTCCAAGGGCGAGGAATGCCGGATTTCCATTCGCGGGCTGTACTCCAACTGAATCGCCTGCTGGGTCAGCGAAAAAACCCCGGAGATCACGGCCTGGGAAGCGACAACCGTCGCGGCGGTTGCCAGTGCAACCAGAGGAAACAACCCCCATGGGGGCACAAGATGGTAAAACGGGTTGGCTGCCGCTGCGGGATTGCGTATCAATAATGCGCCCTGACCGAGATAGTTGAGTAAGAGGGCAGGGAAGACCAGAGTGAACCAGGCTAGACGGACTGGCGGTTTTCCAAAGTGGCCGATGTCGGCGTACAGCATCTCTGCGCCGGTCACCACCAGAAAGACAGCGCCGAGTACCAAGAATCCTTGAAGGTGGTTAGTAAGAAAAAAGTGTACCGCAAAATATGGATTGAACGCCGCAAGTACCGTCACTGCTCCGAGGATCCGATACAGGCCGAGGGTGGAGAGAACAACAAACCAGACCACCATGACCGGACCGAAAGCTGCTCCGATACTGGCTGTTCCCCTTTTTTGGATAGCAAACAATCCGAACAGGATTGCCAGGCTTAGTGGTAGAGTATAGGGAGCGAAGATCGGGGTTACAACAGCGAGACCTTCTACGGCGCTCAGGACCGATATCGCCGGGGTAATCATCCCGTCCCCGAACAGAAGCGCCGCCCCGAATATACCGAGTGCAAACAATGCTGTCACACTTCGGGGGTCCTTGTTTCGCTGAGACACGAGGAGGGCCATGAGTGACAGGATTCCCCCCTCGCCTCTATTATCCGCCTTCATGACTACGGCCACGTACTTCACAGAAACGACAATGATGAGGGACCAGATAATAATCGAAAGAACACCGAGGATATTCTCGGGGTTTACCTCGACCCCATATGGACCGTTGAAGCAAGCCCGCATCGCGTAAAGCGGGCTGGTCCCAATATCACCGAATACGATCCCGAGAGCCGCCAGGGATAGCGAGTACAGCCGGTGGGTTTCAGGGTGTCGGCTCGATCGTTTTTTCATGCGTTTTCCAAACCTCACTCACTCCTTGTCGGATGGCCATTGAAATAGTTTCCTTCTTTCACTACTCCCCCTGATAGGATCATTTTCAGCACTTCATTCATGCTGATATCTATAGTCACAATATCATCGCGGGGAACGATCATTAGAAATCCGGTCGTGGGATTCGGCGTCGTCGGCATGAATACAGTGAAGTACTCCTTATCTGGAGAAGGTGAGATTTTTTCGTTGCATGGTCCTGTTAAAAACGCTACCGCCCACTTTCCTTTATGCGGATACTCGATCATGACCGGTTTGAAGGCATCACTTTCACTGCGTTTAAGCACTAGATCAAAGAGTTGTTTCATAGATTTATACAATCCTTTGATCCCCGGCACAAAGGTGAATAGTTTATCGACCACTTTCCCTATTGCCTTCCCGAAAACCGATTTAACGAAACTACCTATAAGAACGGTTAAGAAAACAAGAACAAACACTGTACTCAGAATGATGAATGCTTTGTATAGGAATTGATCTCGGTACGGAGAGGGGAAAAAAGAGGTGACAAAGGCGAGTCCGTTGTAGATGAGTCTGGATACAGTGTACATCGCATACAGGGTTTAAGCGATGGGAAGAAGGAAAATCAGAGCGCTAATAAAGTTGATTTTGATGCTATTGAGTATTCTCTTCATAATGAATCCTTATTTGACGCCATTTGTAACCACCATCTATCATCCGGGGCGTGGCATGATTCAATTTTCAGGAAGTTAATAAGATAGAACCACCAATGTGAAAAACAGTTGTAGAAAAAGCGAGAGTTCCAGTGGCAGTACGTTTTGCTAATTATTTTTTTTCTTTTTCCGAGGCTCTGTGACGCCTTCCGATACCGCCTACAGCCCAACCCAAGATGAAGCCGATCAAGAGAATGATCAGAAGCATCAGAGCGCGGGACATGGTGATGGTCCAGGCGAGAAAGGTGACATCTACCGTCTGCATGTTTTGAAAGATGAAGATGAGTGCGAGAATACCAA
>CAZBXU010000227.1:0-5124 GCA_964495755.1 uncultured Spirochaetaceae bacterium
AGGATAGAGTTTTCAGATTTTTCCGCACTACAAACAGAGCATCCCCGCCGTCGCCTCCGTCGCCTCCGTCAGGCCCACCCCGAGGAATGTATTTCTCTCTCCGGAAATGTACAACTCCGTTTCCCCCATCCCCGGAGCAAACTTCGATTATCGTCTCGTCAACGAATCTGCTCTCCATGCGAGCGTGACCGGCAGCCTACGCTTCGATGCTGACGAGCTTTCTCCCTTGCTTCATGTGGAATTTCACGGTCCCTTGAGATAGGGCAAAAAGGGTGTCATCCTTTCCCCTGCCGACGTTGTTACCGGGATGGAACTTTGTGCCCCGCTGTCGAACCAGTATTTCCCCGGCTCGAACCTGCTGTCCCCCGAATCTTTTTACACCTAATCGTTGAGCAGTAGAATCCCTGCCGTTTCTCGAACTGCCCTGTCCTTTTTTATGTGCCATATCTATATTTCTCCTTCACTCATCCCCTTCAATTACCAGGTGAATTGCCTTCGAGTACTCCTCTCGAAGATCCTTGATGCCTTGGATCAGGAAAGCGGTGAGACCCGCAAGCCATTCCCGCCGCCGGGCAGGTACCTCGCCGATCTGCACCTCCATCTTCCCGCTCTCCGAAGCATCGCCACGCACCCCGAAATCCGGCTGCAGCTGTAGGGCCCGTGCTGCGGTCCTGAAAAGAACCGTTACCGCGGCACAAACCAGGTCCTCTCCCATCTTTCCTGTCCCAGAATGTCCGGAAACAGAGAATCCTTCAAGACACCCGTGATGATCCAACCGGATGGTAACCCGGATCACCGCTGAAGCGGAGCTAGGCTCCGCTGATTTCCTGCACCCGCAGCAGGGTGAACTGCTGGCGGTGTCCCCGGGTGCGCCTGTAGTTCTTTCTCTTCTTGTATTTGAAGACGAGGATCTTCTTATCTTTGCCGTGCTCTTCTACAACGGCCTTGACTTTGACCCCCTTCACGTAGGGCTGGCCGACCTGAACCTTCTTCTCATCCGATACGAGCAGTACCGAATCAAACTCTACCTGTTTCCCCGCCTCCGTATCGAACTTGTCGACCTTGAGAAGCGATCCTTCTGCAGCCTTGTACTGCTTTCCTTTTATTTCCACCAGGGCGTACATGCCGTTAACCTCACTATTACCTTGAGTATTCGGCAAGAAAATTACACAATTACGCGGGCTCGGTCAAGGGGCCGTTCATCTTAACCTCCGAGGATACCGAGCAGTACCCCTGCGGCCACCGCAGAACCGATTACTCCGGCCACATTCGGCGCCATGGCATGCATGAGAAGGAAGTTCTTCGGGTCGTAGCGTTGACCGACTTGATGTACGACCCGGGCGCTGTCAGGCACTGCGGATACACCGGCGGCTCCGATCATGGGATTGATCTTCGTCTTCAGGAAGAGATTCATCAATTTGGCGAACAGAACTCCCGCCGCCGTGGCCACGGCAAAGGCGAACGCCCCCAGCACGAAAATCTTGATGGAGGCAGGGGTGAGGAAGTATTCGGCCTGAGTACTTGCGCCCACCGCCAAGCCCAGCAGGATGGTTACGATGTCGATGAGTGCGTGACGGGCCGATTCAGCCAGGCGCTCGGTAACCCCGCTCTCCTTCAATAAATTACCAAAAAACAGCATGCCGAGGAGAATGGAGGCGCCCGGTGCAATGGTCACCGTGACGACAAAGCCGATGATGGGGAACAAAATCTTTGCCCGCTTGCTGACGACCCGGGGCGTCTTCATGTGGATAAGCCGTTCCTTCTTGGTCGTGAGCAATCTGATGATAGGCGGCTGTATGACCGGAACCAGGGCCATATAGGAATACGCGGCGATGGCAATGGCTCCGAGAAGATCCGGAGCCAGTTTGGTCGCCAGGAAAATCGAAGTGGGACCGTCCGCCCCGCCGATAATTCCAATTGCCCCGGCCTCCACGATGCTGAAACCGAGCAGATAGGCCCCAAACAACGTTGCGAAGATGCCGAATTGAGCTGCAGCCCCCAAGAGGATGAGCTTGGGATTGGCTATCAGGGTAGAAAAGTCCGTCATCGCTCCGATACCGAGGAAGATGAGGGGCGGATAGAGACCGCTCTTCACGCCGAAGTAGATGATGTTCATTACGGAGTTGTCTATGTACACTCCGATGGCCCCCGGCATGTTGCCCAGCACGATCCCAAATCCAATCGGTACCAGCAGCAGAGGTTCGTAGTGCTTGGAGATTCCGAGGTAGACGAAGACCAAACCGACAACGATCATGATTACGGCGCGGTATTCGAAGTGTCCGACTGCGGTGGTGCTGATGAAGCTCAAGAGCTCTTGCATCATTTTCCCTCGATGTCTATAAGGAGCTGGTCTTCTTGAACCGAATCACCTACTGCAACGTGGATGGTCTTGACCGTACCATTCGATCTCGAGGAGATCTCGTTGTCCATCTTCATCGCCTCGAGGACCAGAACCACATCCCCCTCTTTCACAGCATCCCCCTCCTTCACCAGGATAGATTTCACCACTCCGGGAATCGGCGCAATTACCAGACCGGCGGAAAGTCTCGAGACCTGCAACGGTGATTCCGCTCTCTGCGGCGATTCCGCTCTCTGCGGAGTCGTTCGCTCTGATTTTCCTCCGGGTGCTGAACGCGTGAGAACGGGGGAACGCGGCGCCTGCTCGGGCTCGATCTCTACTTCGTAGAGATCACCGTTCAGATTGACCACTACTTTTGACTCGGAGTATTCAACGATCCTCGCTTCGAAGGACTCTCTGCCAATCTTCAAATTGTACGTTCTCATTTCCATCTCCCCTGTGAATTAAAAAAAGTATCGTTCGGCATGGACCTGGAGGCTTTCCACATGTTGGTGGAGGCCCGTTTCCAGGTCAGTAGGAGTCTGTTCTCCTCCTCTACCTCCTCCTCATGCAGGAAGATCGCCGCGACTACCGCGGCAAGGGCGTAGTCGCTCATATCACCGCTGGAACTAATCGTGCCTACGATCGAGCGCACCGAACTTTCCCCCCGCCCTGGCGTGTTCCCCTTCTTCTCGAAAATGTGCAGGTGACGAAGCAGGCCGATCAGGACAGCCACCACGATCAAACTGATAAAAACGATCAGCATTCCTGTTTCGGCGATGTTTCGCACAAAGCCCAGTTCCCCCTTTCGATACTCCACTAGAGCTTTTTTGGTATCCACCTTGGTCAAGCCCAGCTCAGCCAGGGTGGAGGAGGCTTCGGTATCTAGATCCTTTCCGAGCGCCGCGGCGATCTTTCTCAGCGGAACCTGATTAGCTTGGGCAAACTCCCGCAGAGTCCAAGATGACCGGAAGAGGAAATCCTGTTCTCTCTCTCCAACTGCAAAACCGGCAGAAGAAATCAAGCACGCCAATAGACAAAAAAACAACATTCGTTTCATCACATCCGATCCTAAAGCGGAATATTCCCGTGTTTCCGCGGGGGATTCCTGTCCTTCTTTCCCGATAGCATCTCCAGGGCACGGATCAGGCGGAAACGGGTATTTGCCGGTTCGATGACATCCTCGATATACCCCTTTTCCGCAGCCCGGTAGGGGTTTTCGAATTTGTCCTGATACTCTTCCTCTTTCTGGGCCATGAATCCATCGGGGTCCTCCGCCTGCAGCGAACCCTTTTTAAAGATGATTTCCGCGGCGCCCTTGGATCCCATGACCGCGATTTCGGCAGTGGGCCAGGCGTATACCACGTCAGCCCGCAAATGCCTGCTGTTCATCACGATGTACGCGCCCCCGTAGGCTTTGCGTAAAATCACGGTGATTTTGGGCACCGTGGCCTCTGCTATGGCATAGAGCAGCTTAGCGCCGTTTCTGATGATGCCGTTATGCTCCTGATTGGTACCGGGGAGAAATCCGGGAACGTCCTCGAAGAAGAGGAGGGGGATGTTGAAGGCGTCGCAGAACCTGACAAAACGCGCACCTTTAATCGACGAATTGATGTCCAGTACGCCGGCGACCACCTTCGGTTGATTGGCCACGATACCCACAGGATGCCCGTTCATGCGGGCAAAGCCAACGACGATGTTCTGGGCAAACCCCCTGGCCACCTCGAGGAAATCACCGTCGTCGACGGTGCTGTGAATAATATCGAGAATATCGTAGGGCATGTTGGGACTATCCGGAATGATGCTGTTGAACTCTTCACAGCGACGGTCAATCACGTCGGTGGGCACCGCGTAGGGCGGATCTTCCATGTTGTTCGCGGGAATGAAGCTGAAGATCTTGCGGATGAGAAGCAGCGTCTCCTCCTCCGTTTCAGTCATAAAATGAGCAACCCCGCTCTTCATTGAGTGGGCAAGGGCTCCCCCGAGCTCCTCGGCGCTTACCGTCTCATTCAGAACGGTTTTCACGACCTTCGGACCGGTGACGAACATATAGCTGGTTTGCCGGTTCATGATGATGAAGTCCGTTATAGCCGGGGAGTATACCGCACCGCCTGCACATGGCCCTATGATGGCTGAGATTTGAGGGATTACACCGGAGGCCATCACGTTGCGGAGGAAAATATCTCCGTACCCGGCGAGGGCGTCGATCCCCTCCTGTACCCGAGCTCCCCCGGAGTCGGCCAGTCCTATCACGGGGGCGCCCACCTTCATGGCCATATCCATGATTTTGCAGATCTTCTCGGCGTGGGTCTTGGACAGGGATCCGCCGTTGGTCGTGAAGTCCTGGGCGTACACATAGACGATCCGGCCCTCGATCGTGGCACAACCGGTGAGCACTCCGTCACCGAATATATGCTTCTGGTCCATGTCAAAATCGTGACAGCGGTGGATCACAAAGGTATCGAATTCCTCAAAACTCTCCGGGTCCACCAATACCTTGATCCGCTCCCGGGCGGTGAGTTTTCCCTTCTCATGCTGCGCCATGATTCGACGATCTCCACCGCCCAGACGTGCTCTGTTTCGTTTGACTCTCAGCTTCCTCAGCAAATTGGTTTTTTCCATGCGCACCTCCACGTGAGCGGTCGAGGAATGTTCCTGACCGAAAGAATTAATACATATCGCAATCTTCGCGGCTGGGCGCCCCTTCGCAACAGACAAGGAAGATTGCGATTTCCGCTTCCACCCGAAAATCTTGCCCAAATTACAGCGAAGCTTCCAGTAGGAAA
>CAZBXU010000228.1:0-4943 GCA_964495755.1 uncultured Spirochaetaceae bacterium
ATTATAAAAGATTTCATCCAGCTCCATCGTGCGATACTCGATTTTTCCAGGAACCGGGATCGCCTCCAGATTCATAAGAGCGAGAAACATGAATACGAAGTCCACCGAGTTATCCAAGAATAGGAGAACCGGCGATCTCTTCAGGATCCCCCATCCATGCAGTTCACAGGACAGTGCCCGTATACTGTTCACCAATTCTTCCGCAGAGATGATAAGGGCAGATTCGTTTCTGCGAGGCTCGATAAGGACTGGATTCGATCCCCACGAGGAAAGATTGCTAAAGACCTCTTCTATAATCTGCATTCTGTCCTCGGAAACGATCGTGATCAGTGTTGTCGCGACTATTTTGGCTTTTTTCCGGTGACGATTATGGCCTGGGCTGGATTCCCCAAGGAGCGGTAGGTTCTGATGTCTACAAATCCGGCAGCCTCAACCATAGCAGCCAATTCTTCATCAGAGTAAAAACGAAAATAGCCGTCTTCTTCAAAGGTGAACAGAGCGGCGGCCTCGTTCAGCATGGCACGGGCGGCTGCCAGGTTCCGATCACGGTTCGCCATGTCCATAGTCTGGGGAGTAGAGCTCTGGACCGACTCGATGTATTCGGTAAAGAGGGTCGAGATGTCGCTGTCTGGTTTCATCGAGGATATCAAGAGCATTCCTGCAGGTTTAAGCATCCGACAAAAATCGTTCAGAATCAAGTCCGGATTGTGAATGTAGGAGATGAATAAACTGGCGGCGATTTTGTCGAAAAAGCCGTCGGGAATTGTTTTCGAGCTATTCTCGCTGCAGTTGCTGAAATTGAGCACGTCAAAACGGATATCCCTGCTGCTCAAGTTCCTGTACAAGTCGTTTGGAAGAAGATCCTCTGTTTTACCGATTGGCTGAGCTAAATCGGCGACGGTCAGTTTATGCTTGAGGAATCGAGCCGCCCTGTTGAAATCGATCACCGCACGGAGATGTTCGTCTTTTAGAGCTTCTTTGAGAAGCAGCTGTTTTTCCTCCGTCATGTCGCAGCCCTGCATGATTTCCAGAAGCTCGAGGGATGCTTTTTGATTCAGCAAGTCAACGGAAACATTCCTTAGCCCCTTTATACGGTTACGTAAGAAATCGAAGTTCAGATTAGGGTTTTCAAGAAACAACTTCACCGGGAGCAACCGGTTCGGCTCCATATCTGTTCGAAACAGCCTCAGGGAATGTTTTTGCAGCTGTGGATAGCTGGAACACAGCATCTCCCATTTTTCTCGAGTTTTTGCCAAGGCATCCTGTACCAGGTCGATCGCCACTACCTCGACCGGCTGGGCGGCCGTGCCGTTGGTGGATAATCGCTGAAGTATTTCTTCCGTGAGAAGACCCGTGCCACATCCCACGTCCGCGATCCGCTCTGAGTCGCCCAGGTCGATCAATTCTGCCTGCAAACTTAGGAAGTTCCGGAAATCTTGGAGATTCTTATAGAAATCGTAGCCCCAGCTGTTCAAACCGGCGCCAAGCAGATAGTTCTTCCAATATTTCTCCAGGTCCAGTTCCTCACTTGTTGCGAGGCGTTCGCGCTCGCAGCCGATCAAACGGATCATCTCCTCTTTGTTTGGGCTTACGGGGTCCAGTGGTTCACCGTACAGCTGCTCGTACAGGTAGGCGGTAATCAGTTTGAAGGTCATGATCGCATCGGCGCTGGAACGGAGATTATGTCCGGTAGGAATTTCAATTACCTCGCGTCGTCCTGACGACTTTACCCCCATGATATCCCGCACTTCTTCGGCCTCTGTCCACCGATCGTGGGTGCCATAGATCCACAGGACGGGGTGGGGGATTTTCGACATGTCGTTCCTGGAATCTGTAAGATAGGCATACTTGTTGTCGACAAGATCCCGTGCTAGGGTGTCAAAATTTACCAGAAATCCGAGCATTCCTCCCTTTCCGGTCGGGACTCCCATTTTGTAGTTTCCGATAATATCGATTCCGCCCAGTATGTTGCCGATCGTTGATTTTGCCGAAGGGATTCCCATACAGCTGATCCAGTGATCGACCAGATGTCCCTGTCCATCCATGAGCAACTTCCGGGCGTCGATTGACGACATGCTGAAGGTGACCAGGATCACTTCTTGAGGCGTGAAGAACGGATTGTTGTGAACATAATCCAAAGAGGTGCGGAGGTCGCTTAGGCCTTGGCTCAAGCGGCAGTTCAGCATCTCAGAACCGCGTTTGGGATTCTTGTCCACCTTGTAGCTCTCCCCAGGGCGATTAATACCGTCGTACCGGAGGATTATCAAATCTTTCCCCTTCCGCTTGAAGTTTTGAAGCAAAGTCAGGACAAGGGGGGAAAGTGCCTCTTTCTTCTTCCCGAACGCCGGTGGGACGAGAACGACCGGAGCACTCACCGGAAGCTGGGTGGCATTCAACAGAGCGGCGATCTCATGTCCTTGTTTGTTGTTGTATTGAATAGGAAGGGTATCAACGCGTTCTCCTCGGGACGAAGAAAGGGATTGTAGGTGTTCTTTGTTGCGGTCCCATTCCTTTCGAGAAAAACGCCGGTATCTGAATCCGGAGCGCTGTATACCGGCTTCGATACCGACTTGCAGTTTTTGTTTCCCGCTTCCATTCGGGTCAGTTTTCAGATGGCGGATGATGCCGTGACGGTCAAGACCGAACTGCTCGTGGATCACGTATTCAACGTAGGTTCCCCGCTTGAAATCTTTTCTGGTCTGATCGCTCAGGGGTAGTTCGCAGAGGAAGCCGCGCCAACTGATGTCCACAAGGCGGCCTTTATAGCTCTTCTTTCCACCGTCTTCGGAAGGAACCTCCAGATCGACGTTGCTCTTCAGTTCCAGGATTTTCCGTTGATACGACCTCTTTTCGGATTGGTAGATTACCGAGGGAAAATGAAAGCCAATCCGCTGATCGCTGGATAGAATCAGTTCAGTTTTGAAATAATAGCTGCCTTCGACCAGGTAGAATGAAAAGTAGGCGTGGATCAGCGGCGCCTCGGAAGGAATAGATAGGGCTGCAGGGCGGGTTGCGAAAAAAATTCTCTGCTCTTCCGCGATTTCAACAAGGTCTAAGCTGTGCATTTCGAAACTCGTTTCGAACAGCACGTTAAATTGTGAGTTCCGCGACTGGAGAGTCTCGAAAATTGCGACAATTTTCTGTGGATCGCTGATCTGATAGATGGGATCGAGATCTCTAGTTTCAAACACCTCGTGGAGTTTGCGTACCGCTGATCCCGAGGCCGCTTCGATCACGTAGTTTTGAATTCTTGCCTGATCGGTTTTGCCAATATTGTGCAGACAGATGCCGGCACGGGACACCTCGCGGAAAAAATCGTCGATCACGTACATCACTTGCCCGAACAGCGTCAGCACTCTCGGGTCGCCGGGAAGACAGAAGGAAAGGTTCAAATATTCCTCGGGTTTCAGCTCACCTGTATAGCTTACCAGTAGCCCCTCCGTCGAGATATTGTCGATGATAACATTACTGATATCCTTCCTTCCTGTGCCAACCTCGCGGAGGGAACAGCAAACGCGATGCACCAGGCGCATCTCCGCTTCCTGGGCGATTCCGTCGAGCTGTTCCTGCTTTAAGTCCCTGATGTAGTTCTCTATAAGAAGCATTTGAGCGTCGGCCTGATAGGAGAACTCAAGACCGAGGACCTGACCGCTTCCGTCACCGGATTCGGTCCTTACGATCCGGCAGGGTAGCTCCACTGACTGCCCAGAGCTCGGCAAGGTGAAAGTGATCGAGCGGACCGAATAGTAGGATTCGGGGACGTTGACCACAACCTGCATTCCGCTGCGGCTGATGTTGACCGCCTGTCCCGAAAACTGTTGGCCTTCGCTGATAAACTGCACCGTCCCAGAGTGTTCAACACGGGTATGTTTTCTCTGATTCCGGGATAGTCCGGTCTGGGGTTGTACCAGCTGTGGATGATCTTCCGAGAACATAGCAGTGTAATAGTATCGTAGCTAGAATAAAAATTGCAATAGTACCAAAAAAAAAGTTAAGTTTTAGACGGGGGGTTTTCCTGTGGGAATCATGGGCCGCCGTATCCACAAAGGTACCCACAAGGAACCATCAGGCCCTTCAAATGTACTCAGCTTGACACCCCAATGAGGGGCGTGATAAATTCACGAGAGAAGGAGAAATATCTATGTCTGGCCATAGCAAGTGGTCCTCTATAAAGCATAAAAAGGGCGCTGTAGATGCCAAGCGCGGAAAACTATTCACGAAGATCATACGGGAGATCAGTGTAGCGGCCCGTGGCGGCGGCGGCGATCCGGACGCGAATCCCAGGCTGCGGACGGCCTTGCTCAAGGCTAAGCTGTCCAATATGCCGAAGGACAATATCGACCGGGCCATCAAGAAAGGTACCGGCGAGCTGGAAGGAGCCGAGTATTCCGAGCTGACCTACGAAGCATACGGACCCGGCGGGGTGGCGATTCTTGTGGAAGTGCTGACGGACAACAGAAACCGTACAGCGGCTGAGCTGCGACACGTCCTGTCCAGAGCCGGGGGAAATCTCGGCGAAAGTGGAAGCGTGGCCTATCTGTTCAAACGGAAGGGCTTGATCGTGTACGACGCCTCGGAGTACACGGAGGACGCCGTGATCGAAGTAGCCTTGGAAGCCGGAGCCGAGGATATTGCGAAGACTGACCATGAAATCGAAGTGATTTCCGAACCGGATGACTTTGAGGCTGTACTCGAAGCCCTGGAAAACCGTGAGTTCAAGCATCTGTCGGCCGAGGTCACAATGATCGCCGACGTTCAGGTGTCTGTTCCCGAAGACAAACTCGCTCAAGCCTTTCGGCTGATAGACGCCCTTGAGGACCACGACGACGTCCAAAATGTGTCCACAAATTTGGACATCCCCGAGGATTTCACCCTGGATGAATGAAAGTAATACTCGGAATTGACCCGGGGCTGGCTTCGACGGGGTACGGGATCATCCAGTG
>CAZBXU010000229.1:0-4934 GCA_964495755.1 uncultured Spirochaetaceae bacterium
TCCCATCAACGAACTGTTTGAACATGAAGCCGGTCAGGTCTTCCAGGTCGGACTGGGTGGTGGCAAAATTGGGGACTCCCGACTCCCACCAATAATCCGCGAACTCTTTTTCGATCACGGCATTTGCTCCGGAGGCGATTCCTACGATCAGCCCATCGATTATTTCCAGAGTGCTGGATATACCTCCCACTACTCCGGAACCCGGGACGTTGACATTCTTTACAATCTCGTAGCCGGTGATAACGTCGTCGATCAGTCCGAGCACATCGGCGCCGGTACCGATAACATCGGCTCCCTTACCGTACAGTATCTTAAGTGCTCCGAAGTAGTCCTCCCTGCCGACGATATCAAACAGGGGCTTGGACATCTCCACTCGATCTTTATTTGAAAACAGATTGTGTAGCCTGTCAAATAAAGATACCGCTGGACCAACGGTATTTCGGACAGTATAGATCGACGCGTCTCCAGGGTCCTGCTCAAGTTTCATCACGTAGTAGCTGCTCTTCCTGCGAGTTGTCCCGATCGCCGTGCCGCTCCACCTTTCGATGCTGTACAAATCGCCCTTCCCGCTGTCGTACACATTGTCTACATAGGTCGAGAAAAACTCCGGTCCTATCGCTTCCGCTAGCTGGCTGGCAACCACATCCTGGAGTAGAGCTCGGTCCGCTTCGATAAAAGAGAAACCGTAGTCTCCTGCAATTTTCAGAGCCATGTCCGTATGAGAACGGACGGCAGACCTCGTCTCCAACTGCTGGGCCAACGCATCCTCGGTCAACCCATCCCGGTGCGCTTCGTGTTGGAGGACCACGCCGCTTGTCAAGCGGCTGTTGCGGTCCCACCGGTCGCCCAGGGTTGCCACATGCACCTGCTTCACATCGTTGAGAAGCTCGGTTTGTCCTTTGGCATTGGTAAATCCGATCAGCAGTTGCGTCTGTCCGCCAAGCAGCTCTTCATATAACTCCTGACCCTCGATATCTCCGTAGGAGAAAAGCGATCGCATCGAAGTTCCCACGGAGCGGTAGTCCTTGTAGTCCCCCGCGGTTTCCCAATCGCCGAGAAGGTCGTAGCGGCGGATTCGCAAGCTCTCGATCCAGGTATCGAATCCGGAAGCTGCATCGATAAGAGCGGTTAGGCCGATATCGGCGCCTTGTTGGCCCAACCCGATCCGTGGCTGTTCTCCGCCAAGGTGAAGCTCCAGAAGTCCGCCTGAGAGGGTTCTGTGATTCGCCTCCAATCCGAACATGCTGAAGTCGGCGAGGTTGAGGATCGTCTGACCGGTTAGAGCATATTCCATACCAGCCTGTGTCAGTCCTCCCGCTAACCGGGATATTGACTGCATATCTCGGATGTGTGTACTGGAAAACCCGGTCAGATTTCCTTCTATGATATTTCCGAAAGCGAATCCGGAGACTTCCGCCAAATAGCCGCGCAGGGCTTGCTGGCCGATCAGGGTCTCTCTGTATTGTGCGGTGTCGAACATGAGCTGACCTTGAGAGTCAAAATCGACTGCATTCACCGTGGCGCCCACGACTCGGTTCGTTGCACTTTCCACACCCTGAAGCAGGGTTTTACATACCCCACCCTCAGCGAAGGCTCCCAAAGCTCCATCTAGTGCATCGAAGCTCACCCCCGTTCCAACGCTCGCCATGCCGATCAAGGCCTGTTTGCCGAAAGACAGGACACCCTCTTCCAGGTCGACATATCCACTGGATACGTCAGCCATCGTGAAAGAAGCATCATCGACCAGGTTGACCGCAGCGGCGACCCAGACATTGCCGGTGGCCGTGGCGGCAATGCTCACCACCAGGTCAACAGCGGAACGGGCGCTTGGGGCTTCGAGCCAGCCGTCTGCCTCTCCGTCGTTGTCGGCATCGTCATCCCACATTCTCAGGTTGTACCAGGGGATTGCCAGCATGGACAGCCCTCGGGCTTGCCTTGCCTCGTTTCGAAAGTAGGCTTCCATGATCACGCCCAGTTGACCGTAGCCGGGCTCTTGAACCTCCTCCGGTGCGTCCTGTTTCATTTCCGGTCCATAGCCGATGTGATACGGGAACAGCCCCTCTACATCGTGGAACAACCCGTCTTTTCTATGAAATCCCTGGGCACCCTGAAATGCAGCGGTCTGTGAGGCAAAGTAGACTTTAAAATCCTCGTTGATGCCCTCCCAATCCCAGTTTTCCCGTCGATTCTCCGGTCTGCCGAAGATCAGTTCCATATACTTCTTGAGGTTTTCTTGGGCCTGGACGGCCATCTCCTGGATGTAGTCGCCGGAACGGCCCTCAAGGGAAGCTCTGCTCAGGTCCACACCGGCATCAAAATCGGGGGCTACGAAATAGCGATAAGCCTGAACAGTCTGGGCCTCGTCTTCCAGGCCTCCGAATAGAGTCTTGTCGATTACCGAAGAGCGTCTGTACTCCGGACCACTCCTGCGGTAACCGCTTCCCTGCAGCATATCGGAGAGGTTCTCCTCCATACCCCGGTTTGCTCCAACGATATTTGTGTCGATCGCATCTTCGGCTTGTTCAACCAATCGACGCATCTGAAGGGCGGTTACAAGGGCGACGCGGCTGTAAATTTCCTCCCCTATCGTATTGGCCAGCTGTTGGGCAAATCGATCGTATAAGCTCGAAGAACGCAGACCCGGCAGATAGATCTCCGCTTCCAAGTCGACCGGTCGTGAGACGTAGTCCACCGAAAGAGCATCTTTCAGAACATCATCGAGAGCGGCGCCGGGCAACGCCTTCTGGACGATTCTCTTCACATTCGGTGGACCGCTGATCATGCTGGGAATGGTGATCGTCTGTGTTTCAGCAATCAGGCGATCCGCATCCAGGTTCATCTGCAGGGCAACGGACTGTGTCGCGGTGGCGACGGCGTTGTGGGTGCTGCGTCCGACCCAATCTTCTCTGTTACGCTCGAGTAGAATGTACTTCCCGTCCCACATCTGCAGTTTCTCGTTGTACTCATTCAAGAATCCCCGAACCCACTGCTCATGACTGTCGGTGATTTGCCGTGCCCCCGCTGTCCATTCCTGAAGGCCTGCAGCCAAAAGGTAGTCGATCCCGGTTTTCCACGCGCTTCGTTGATCGATAAGCTGGCGGAGCTGGAGTTGGAGATCCTGCTGGGCCTGTTCCTGGCAAAGCCTAAGACGATGTCTCATCAATCCGTAAAGATCAATAGCGATTTCCGACAACCGTTGAGATTGCCCTTCGGGGGTGAGAGCTTCGATTAATTGTGCATAGTTCAGCTCTGCATCGTGATAATCATCTGCGGAGAAGCCGGAGCCGGGATCGGAATACAGCTCGCGCGCCACCTTAACCAGGTCCTGCTCATTGGTATCGGGGTCGTACAGGCATTTCAGGTAGGTCGCGAGTTTCTCCTGATGCTCTGCGGAGAGGTCGGATACTGCAGCGGAGATGTCCGCTCTGGTCTGTGTAAGATCTTCGGCTAAAAGGGACTGAACCGCTTGAAGCGCCGCAAGGTTGTCGCTCCGCCGCCCCGGATCCATGCGCTCGAAGGCTTCTTCAATTATTGTCGAAAGTGCGTCGCTTACCGGAACGCCGGCCAGCTGTTCCAAGGCCGATGCGAGGGAGCTCCCATCCGTGCCCTGTCCGTCGGGCTGGCCGACAAGAAATTCGAGCCTGCGGTTCAGATCGAGTCTATCCGCCCAGGCCTGCGTGGTTGCAGCCGCCTGTGAAGCGATCGAACCTCGTTCCTCTTCACCGGTTACGTGGAGTGGGGCGATTTTGTTCCGCAGAGATTTGATTTCATCTGCTTTCCACCATTTGAAGAGCCACCATTTTGTTTTCCAGTCGTGCTGCAATTCGCGGGCTTTCTCCTCAACGTAGTTATAGGCAAGATCCCCGAGATCTTTACAGATGAAATCAGCCCCTGGAACGAAGTGGCCCGTTGCAAGCATGGCTTTGAAGAAGGCGTACAGTCTGTTGGTGTGAGGGTTCGACCGCAGATCGTCCAGAACCTGACCAGTTTTCCTTTCCAGATAGTCTTCCGGAAGCAGCTTATTCTCCGGATACACCTTTAGAAGTTCAGGACCCGATTCACCCCAGACGAGGAAACGCAGCGTAACGGGACCAAGCTCCAGGTATTCATCGACCAGGACGGTGAAATTTGGATTGTGCAGAATCGCGACGTTGATTGCGGGACTGTCTTCGAGATTCAGATCATCCTGGACCTCCGCATCGTAGTAGTAAGCCAACCCGAATCTGCGCAGGGCCGCCTCACAACCACCATCGAGTTCGGCCATGGCTGTTAACCATATCGTGACATCCCTGGACAGTTTCTCCGAAACCTCCGATTCTTCCCCTGTGAAGTAGGCCGTGGCCGCATCAGCAAACAGCGAATCTTCCACCGTGGAGAAATCGGTAAGAGATCCCGGGTCGAGATTTCCAAAGTTGGGAGTGTAACTGAGGGCTTGGATCGAGTCTCCCTGGGCGTCACGATAGAAGCCAAATATCTCTCCGATTGAATTGAACATCTCTGCTGTGCGGGCGCCAAGCCCGAGGCCGATTTCCTCTATTGAACCTCTGAGCAAGTCAGAGGCAAGAAGTAAATGCTGCCACGCGTTCAGCTGGGAGAGCTCCATGTCTTTCAGTTCGAGATATCTCGAGTCGAGCCGGGCCGAGGAATCGAAGAGTTGGCTGCCCGCATCCAGCGAGTGAAGGATATCTATAATGGTGGATATTCGTTGGTAGGCCTGCTCTTGCTGGCCGGCAATGCTGGGAGGAGTGTCGGCTGTAAGGTAGGTCAGCTCGTCTTCCAGACGGGCGATCTCCCGCTGGAGGCAGGAGGAAGGTTGACCATCCACTCCATAAGCGCGGATTGTCGACTCCAGATCAACCAGAGATGTCAGCACTTGGCCACAGGTCTGTCGGCACTGACCAAGCACACCTCCTTCCCCATTTTCACCCTGCCAG
>CAZBXU010000230.1:0-4879 GCA_964495755.1 uncultured Spirochaetaceae bacterium
TTCGCAGGTAGCCGATTCCGATACCGTTGATCATACCGATCGCCATGGCAACGGCAAAGGCCACCGCAAGGGCAAAGAAGCCGGTGATCGGGACGCCCTCTTTCATCACCGAGGTCAGCACGCAGGTTATCAGGGAGAGGGCGGTTCCGACGGACAGATCCAGCCCTCCGGAGAGGATCACCACGGCCTGGCCCATGGTCAACAGTATCAACGGCGTGAAGGAGTTGATGTTTCTGACGATGGATTTCATGGCGAAGAAGTTTCTCTGCAGTACCGCAGTCAGAGTGAACATGAGGATCAGGATGAGCAGCCGGGAAAAATCCGGGTTGGAAACCAACCTCTTCAGGACAGAATTATTGTTCACTTTCCACCCCCTATCTCAACGCGCATCGAGGTGGCTACGATGGTGTCGTCGTTGATTTCCTCTCCCTCCAGGGCCGCAACGATCTGTCCTTCGTACATGATCATCAGTCTGTCGCAGTACCCGATCAGCTCCTCGTTGTCGCTGGCGTACAGGATCACGCTCATCTTATTCTCTTTAACCTGGCCGACGATGTATTCGTACAGGTCCCTCTTGGCCCCGACATCGACGCCTTTAGCCGGGTCGGCCAACAGGAGAACGTTGGTGTGGAAGGGAAGCCACTTGCCTACGACCACCTTCTGCTGGTTCCCGCCTGACAGGGAATTCACGGGCATGTCGAGATTGTGGGTTACGATAGACAGGACATCGACGACCTTTTGACTCTCTTGTCTGTACTTCTTTTCCGGTGTAAACAACGGCTGGCGCCTGAGCCCTAGCCTGGGGAAAATGATATTGGTGAATACCGAGTGCCCGAGAAAGAGTCCTTCCAGCTGCCTGTCCCCTGGAACGAGAAGGATGCTGTTCCGGATGGCGTTGGCAGGTCTGTTCAGTTTGATCTTTTTCCCGTTCAGCTCGACATCGCAGGTAATCCCGGGATAATTACCCGCCAGGGCAAGCATCAACTCACGCTGCCCCTGTCCGGCAAGTCCCCCGATTCCCAATATCTCACCACGCTTCAGCTCAAAGTCTATGTTTTTCAAAAACCTGCCGTAGTTCAGGTTGTTGACCCGCAGGACGATATCATCGCCGACGGTTCTACGGCTTTTTTCGATCTTTGCCTTCCCCGCCTCTCCGGTGATGTAATCGACGATCTTTTCCGGATCCTTTACATCTTTCGAAAAATCCACGTTGGCTACATTGGCGCCGTTTCGAAAGATGACCACGTCGTCACAGATCTCCATAACCTCCCAAAGTCGGTGGGAGGTGAAGACGATGGCCACGCCTTTGTCCACCAATGCCCGCATGGTATCGAAGAGGCTCTTGACCTGAGCGTGTTCGAGGGCCGCGGTGGGCTCGTCCAATATGAGAAGTTTGGGGTCCTCCGATATCGCTTTGGCGATTTCAGCGATCTGCATCTCTCCCGGATTGAGCTCGTGGACCATTTTGCGGACGTCCAAACCCGGGAGGAGTTGATCGACGATTTGTCGGGACAGCGCCATGGCGGCCCTGTTGTTCAGGAACAGTCCTTTTTTCTCTTCCGCACCTAAAACGATGTTCTGCCAGACCGTGAGGTCCGCCACCAGGCTCAAGTTCTGAAACACCATGGCGATCCCGTTTTTTCTGGCTTCGTTGGGGTTTCTGTATCGGACCGGAGTTCCGTTGTACCTGATTTCCCCTGCGTCTGCGCTGTACACACCCGTGATAATCTTCGACATGGTGCTTTTGCCGGACCCATTCGCCCCCAGAAGTCCGGTGATGCTTCCCTGCCGGCAGGTCAGGTTGGCGTTGGAAAGAGCCACGACCCCACCGAAGTGTTTTCTGATGCCTGTGGCTTCCAAGACCGTCACGGTGCCCGTCCTTTTTTAAAAAAAGGGGTTTAGGAGGCAGCGTTCTGCCCCCTAAACCCTAATAGAGTTCGGCAAATCAATCAACAGCAGTGCGCTATTGAAAGAGTTTTACCACCTCGGCTTCCGGCATGATTTCACTGAGCAGGTAGTCATCCGGCTTGTCTTTCAGCAATGCCCAGCCCTCGTCGAAATTCGCATCGGTGATGAACATACCAACCTTGTAGTAGTAGGTCATCCCGTCTTTGAGGATACCGGACTTGAACTGCTTGCCGTTGTACAGCTGCAGAGCCATGCGGAAAGCGGTGCCGCCGATTCCCGGGGGGTTTGGCTGAGCACAGGCCTTGAAATCCGCTCCCTTGTCGCGGAGCTTCTTCCACTCTTTGAAGAAGGCGGTGCCGGGGTCGCCGAACATGACCTTGGGCAGCTTGTTGGCATCGAGGAAGGCGGAGAGTATGCCGAAGGCCATACCGTCCTGACCAATCGCCGCGTCGATCCTCTGGCCGCCGCCGATGATCTGGGTGGTGACTTCCTTGGCCTTGGTCTGATCCCAGTAGCCGGTGGTATCGGCGATCAGCTTGATTTCCGGGTAATCTTTGAGCACGTCGTAGGTGGCCCGGATGCGGTCGTTGTTGGCCGGGTGTCCTTCCAGGCCGTAGATCTGGATGGCATTACCCTTCTTGAGGGTAGAGGCGATGAACTCGACGTTCTTCTTCATCCAGGCGTAGTGGTCCAGGGTTACGTTGAGGACGTTGGCAGCGGTCACCGTCGCGTCGTAGGAGACGACCAGGATCCCCTCTTCCTGAGCCTCTTTGATGACACCGTTCAGAGCGTCGGGGGAGTTGGGGTTGACCATGATGATGTCCACACCCTGGGAGATGAAATCCCGTAGGATGTTGGCCTGCTCGGTGGCATCCCCGTTGGTGACGTTGTTAACCAGCTTGTAGTCGGCGATCTTGCCGGCTGCTTTGTACTCATCCCCGACTTCGAGCAGAGCATCGATCATGATGTTCCGCCAGGACGTACCGGACGATCCCGTAGAAATTCCGACAACGGGCAGCCCTTTGGCGCCTGTTGCCTTCTGTCCGCTTGCGCTCAGGGCGACAGTACCTGCCACCAGGAGCACCAAGGCGATTCCGATGAGTTTAAGAACTTTGTGTTTCATAAATACCTCCGTATTTTTTTGGTTTCTCTCATTGGTCTTTGATTCTCTCAATTCTTTTAATTCCACCTCCTTTGTATGGTTTTCTTCCGGAGTTCACGACTCCTCCTGCAGCTGTCCGTATCACTGTCAGCACACCACCTCCTTCCTCTTCAACCCCCGCGGGGGCGATACTCAGAACAGGCCTCCAGCCTGTCTAACTATCCTTATACCTTACAACTCGGATCGGTGGGAAGACTGGAGATGAACTCGCCGTTGGCGTTGACCTTCAGGTCCTCGTTCAGAGTCAAGCCGACATTGGCGCCGTCGGTGACTGCGCCGCGCAGGTTTCGCACCTTTTTGGCATCGCCGATCTTGGTGACCGCCAGTCCGGCCTTCCGATACTCCGCGTACAGCTCGTCGTTTGCCTCCACGTCCGCCAGGATAACGTTGTCGACCTTGAGAGTGGAACGCTCGAACTTTCCATCGATCAGGACAACCTCGCCGTCCTTCCCGATCTCGAGTACCGACGAGTCGGGGATGATCGTCACAGGATGATCGAGGGTCTTGCTGGAAAGCCCCTCGCCCTGACCGCCGTTGAAGCGCTTGACCATGATGTCCTTGTGGCAGGGCTCCATCCAGGAAGCAAACTCGTGATTCTTGGTCACGATGTAGATCTTTTTGCCCGTGGTCCCCAGTTTTTCAGCCGCATCTACTGCGCCGTAGTAGTCACCCCAGATCAGGACAGTATCGCCGACCTTTGCAGGCTCCGGTTTGCCGCCCTTGGGCCAGTACTCACAATTCTTCATCTGGCAGCGCAGCACATCTTCGAAGGTGCAGACTCTGTCCGAATCGATCCCGGGGATGTCCGGCCGCACCACTCGGCTGCCGGTGGAAACCAGGACGGCGTCGAAGGATTTGAGGTCCGCCGGTTTCGGCACCGTTTCGTACTTGACTTCCACGCCCAGGTTGGCGACCTGACGGCGGAGCCAATCGGCATACCATTTCATCTTGTTCTTTCCATGCACGGTGCAGCAGTACAGAATAGCGCCTCCGACCTCGTTGCTCTTCTCGAACACGGTGACTTTGTGCCCCCGAAGACTGGCGATCCGAGCGGCTTCCAGTCCGGCCGGCCCGCCGCCGACAACCGCAACGTTGAGCTTCTTGTCGGCGGGACCGAAGTTGATGAACCGCTCGTCCCCCACCGCCGGATTGATGGCGCAGCGCATGTGGCGTTTGATCATCAGGGATTCCTGCCAGCAACCTACCAGGCAGGAGATACACTTGCGGATCTCTTCCGGTTTGCCGGCTGCGGCCTTGTTGGCCCAGTAGGGATCGGCGATCATTTGGCGGGAGAATCCGACCATGTCGGCTTTGCCTTCCGCAAGGATCTTCTCGCAGTACTCCGGGTCGCGCAGTGTGTGGCTGGTGATGACCGGGATCTTCACATGTTTCTTGATCTCTTCAGCGGTGTAGGTGTTCCACCCCTGCGGGTAGTACATCGGGTCCATGGTGGGACCGGGCATCTCGAAAATACCGGCGCTGATATCGAGAAAGGCTACTCCGTGCTCCTCGAACAGCTCGGCCGCTTTGGCGCTCTCCTCGAGCCAGCGGCCGCCTTCTATCCACTCCTCGCCGGAGTAGCGGATACCGATGGGGAAGTCCGGACCGCACTTGTACTGGATGGCGTGAACGATCTCCAGAGGGAAACGCATGCGGCTGGCAAAGCTGCCGCCGAAGCGGTCGTTTCTTTTATTCACATACGGGCTCATGAACTGAGCGATCAGGTAGCCGTGGGCTCCGTGCAACTCCACCGCGTCGAACCCGGCCTGCTGAACCCTCCAGGCGCCTTCGGCGAACTTGTCGACCAGG
>CAZBXU010000231.1:0-1797 GCA_964495755.1 uncultured Spirochaetaceae bacterium
GGGAAAACAGTCCGTGCTCCCCCATGCCGATCAAGATTTTCTCCTCACCCTCGAGTTCTTGGAAAGCCTCCGCCAGGATCGGCAGGTCCTTTGTGCTTTGAGGCATCACCGCCATTTTGGGGATCTCCCCCGGAGCGTGGGGAAGTTGACGACAACGCTCGGCCAATCCATCCGGCACCGTGGAGAAATCATGAAATGAACGAATCACCCGACCTCCGGTCCGGTTCACCTGGCGAGCCAGATCCGGGTCCTCCAGATCTTGCTCCAGATCCACGTAGTCATAGCCGCCGGAAAGGGAAACCTTGAGAAGCTGCCGCCTCTCCCTCTCTCCGAGCCCCCAACGCCCACCGTCCCGCCGCCGGCGAATGGCCAGGATCACCGGCACACCGGCGGTACGGGGAAAACGCTTCAGCAAAGGCAGTTCGGAGGAATCGAGAAAGTCCGCCCGCAGCTCGACCATATCCACGAAGCGACGACGGGATTCAAGCAGGCGAAGATTCTCCTTCAAGGTGGAAGCGGTCAGAGAGAGACAGATCTTGCTCTTCCGGGCAGTCATTACAGGTCTCCCCGAAAGCAGTACACGTCGCTCAAGCGCTCATCCTCGAAGTAGAAGCGGGCCTGAACGGGATACCCCCTGTCCTCAATATGAAAAACCAGAGAGTCCTCGAACTCCTGGAAAGGCCGTCCCATCACCTCGAGGACACGCTGCCGCGACACTCCCATAGAAACTGAGAAAACAGTGCCTTGGTAGCGGCCGTCGGTGCGCGCCTGCCAGACTCGATTCTGAAACCAGAACAGGTAGAGATGCCTCGGGTAGTAAAAAACAACGTCATCCTGGCCCGGCTCTGTACCCCGCAGCGGGTACACCTCCAGAGGCGCTCCCAGGCTCTGGCAGGCTTCCTCCAGAGTAAGGCCGATCAGCGCGGAAAGATCAAGCGCTTCCTCCGCGCATACCATCCCCGTCGGCGCCGCGAAGAGGAGCATAATGAGCAGCAGGGTCATAGTTTTCATCCTAAAAAAAACCTTTGCGAATTATAGGGTAACACTTCTTCGCTTTTCAATCCCCGGCAAATCCGTTATAGTGCCTGATTATGATAGCGACCCTCGTCAACTGCGTAGCGGTGATCATCGGCTCCCTTACCGGTCTGATCCTGCACACGAAAATCAACGAGTCGTTCAAACGAGTCGTGTACGTCGGGGCTGGTATGATCTCTCTGATCCTGGGCATTAAGATGGGTCTGGTCACCACCAGAATCGTGTTCATGGCACTTGCCCTGATCATAGGCGGAATGCTTGGCGAGTGGTGGAACGTCGAGGGCGGGATCCTCCGTTTCGGTGATTTCTTGAAGAAGCGCTTTGCCAAGAAAGAATCGGGAAAAGACTTTGCGGGGGGCTTTCTCAACGCTTCGGTACTGTTTTGCGTCGGGGCAATGACCCTGGTCGGGGCCTTCAAAGCGGGGGCGGAGGGGAACTACGACTTGATCTTAACCAAGTCGGTCATGGACGGTTTCATGGCAATCATGCTCACTGCGGCGATGGGGATCGGTGTGGCTTTCAGTGCCATCACGATTCTTGTGTACCAGGGGGGAATTACCCTGCTGGCCGGGGTCTTGCAGCCTCTGGTAAATGAACTGCTCCTTGGAGAGCTGACTGCGGTCGGCGGCGTGCTGGTGATCATGATCGGTTTGAATTTGCTTGGTTTAAGCAAGCTGAAAACGGCCAACTACATCCCTGCCCTGCTGATAACAATCGGTTTGATCACTCTGGAGCCGCTGCTGCCCTTCACGCTGGGCTGAG
>CAZBXU010000231.1:1897-4845 GCA_964495755.1 uncultured Spirochaetaceae bacterium
GCACAGCACGCATCGCTTCAGGCCCAGCGCAGGAATCCCGGGACGTACGGGTGCACCAGAGCCGGATGTTTGGGAAGCAGCCGAACGGTATAACCCTGACGGCCGGTCACAGCACATTCGATTTCTCCCCGATACTCGACCACAGAGCGACCGTCGGACTGGGGACTCATTTCCATGCTTCCTGCATCCTCGATTTCTCCGGCCGATGATACGGAACCATAGTACAGCTCCACCCTTACCTCCTGCGGAGAAAGCCCCCCAAGGTTGATGCGGGCCGACGCTTCGATGCGGTCTCCGACCTTGAAAATTACACCTTGAGGAACCGACAGGCTCTCCACCTTTACCTGTCCCCAGGATTTCTTCAACCGCTGCAGGTAGCCGGACAACTCCCTGGCGGAGGCAAAATCGTCGTCGACAAACTCCCGGGCCTTCTGGAGAGCGGGGAGGTAAAACTCCTGAGAGTACTCGATGAGCATGCGATAGCTGTTCATCTGCCTACCCACAGAACTCATGGCCGCCTTCATCCGTTTGATCCATTCCCGGGGTAACCCGTCCCGGCCCCGGGTATAGAACAGGGGAATAATCTCCCTCTCGAGGAGGTTGTACACAGCCTTGCTCTCAATTTCGTCCTGCAGGTCCGAATCTGCATACTCCTCCCCGCTGCCGATAGCCCAGCCGCACTCGGGGTTGTAGATCTCGTCCCACCATCCGTCAAGAACGGACAGGTTGAGCACCCCGTTCATCGCCGCCTTCATGCCGCTGGTCCCGCTGGCCTCGAGGGGACGCCGCGGGGTGTTCAGCCAGACGTCACTCCCTGAGTTGAGGTAGCGGGCAATGGTCATATCGTAGTCCTCGAGAAAAACAACCTGACTGCGGACCTGGGGATCCTGGGCAAAATGGATCAGCTCCCGAATGAGCTCCTTGCCTTCAAGGTCGTGGGGATGGGCTTTGCCGGCAAAGATCAGCTGGATCGGCCGCTCGTTATCGTTCAGCAGCCTGATCAGTCGATCCGGATCCTGCAGCAGCAGGTTGGCCCGCTTGTAGGCGGCAAAGCGGCGGGCGAAACTGATGGTCAGGGTATAGGGGGAAAGCACGTCTTCGGCCAACTGGATCTCAGCCTCGGGAAATCCCCGCCGCTGCAGTTGCTGACGCAGACGATGGCGCACAAAGGCCACCAAACGCTCCCGGCGGCGCTCGTGAGTGCGGAACAGCTCCTCGTCAGAGATACGGTCCATGTGTTCCCAGACCTCAAAGTCCGCAGGATCATCCTGGAACTGAGGTCCCAGGTAACGATCGAGTAGATCGATCATGTTGTGGGAAATCCAGGTGCGGGGGTGCACCCCGTTGGTGATACTCTTGATCGGAACCTCTTTTACGGGCAATCCCGGCCAGAGATTCCGCCACATCCTGCGGCTCGTTTGACCGTGGAGCTTGCTGACGCCGTTGGCATGGGCTGCAAGTTTCAGAGCCAGGACGGTCATACAGAAACTCTCCTGATCGTTGTCCGGATTCTCCCGTCCCAGGGCGAGGAACTCCTTCCAGGATAGCCCAAGCTTTTCGGCGAAACCTTTGAAATACTTGGACATGAGTTCCACGGGAAAACGTTCGTTTCCCGCCGGCACGGGGGTGTGAGTGGTAAAGACATTGGTAGGCCAGACCGCCTGATGGGCCTCGGAGAAACTCATTCCCTTGCCCTGCATCAGGCTGCGAATGCGCTCCAGCCCGAGAAAGGCGGAATGCCCCTCGTTCATGTGCGTCACCGCAGGATTGAGATCCAGGGCTTTCAGGGCACGAATTCCCCCTACTCCGAGAAGAATCTCCTGGCGGATCCTCATATCCGCATCACCCCCGTAGAGTGTGGCGGTGATCTCCCGATGTTTTTCCGGATTCTCTTCGATGTTGCTGTCCAGAAGGTAGAGGGGTGTTTTCCCAACCCGAACCTCCCAAAGCTGTGCAGTCACGTCGTCTACGCCAACATTGACGGTGATCTTCAGCGGCTCGCCCTGGTCGGTCCTGCGGAGTCGAACAGGCATGGTGTACCAATCGTTTTCCGGATAGAACTCCTGCTGAAAGCCATCCGGGTTTAGATACTGTTGGAAGTATCCCTGTCGGTACAAAAGCCCGATACCTACCAGAGGCAGACCCAGATCCGAGACCGTCTTCAGATGATCCCCCGACAGGACTCCCAGTCCGCCCGAGTAGATGGGCAGACTTACGTCCAGGCCGTACTCCATTGAGAAGTAGGTAACTGCGTCCCGGCCGTCTCCCTTGTACCAGCGCTCGCCCTGGAGGTACTTCTGATACTTGGCATAGACCGCATCCATGGCGGCGAGAAAGGAGGTGTCCCGGGCGACCTCCTCCAGCTTGGCCTGGGAAACCCTCCCGAGGGTTCTGGCCGGGTTCTGTCGCGATGCCAACCAGACCTCGTAGTCCAGACGCATAAACAGTTGGACAGCGTCGAAGTTCCAACTCAACCAGAGGTTGTTGGCCATCTCCTCGAGGGGTTTGAGCCGCTCGGGAATATTCGGCTTCACGGTAAAAGAAACAGTTTGCATTCGGTGCTCCTCGGGCCATTCTACTGAACAGACGGCTAGCTGAGCAATACGGTAAACGTGGATTTTCGGGTAGGGCAGCCTGCCCAGCCAGCGGCGACATGGATGCTTTATTCGAGAACCGGGATTTTTATGGAGGAGGGGTACCGGGGGGAGTGGTAGACCCGATGGGTCGCGATCTGAAAATCCTCTTCCTTGGCCTCGGGAATCGACAGGAAGACCTGGGGATTTCTGTCGATCAGGGGAAACCAGCTGCTCTGGATTTGTACCATGATCCGATGTCCCTCCTTAAAGGTGTGATGCTTGTCCAGGAGGCTGAACTCGATCCGAGTAACCTTGCCGGGAACGAGGGGTTGGGGATGGGTGTAGCTGTTACGAAACTTGCTGCGAATCACA
>CAZBXU010000232.1:0-4838 GCA_964495755.1 uncultured Spirochaetaceae bacterium
GTGTCTGCCTCAGGCTCCGGCGAAGCCGAAACGGGGCGCGCGAGCAGCCCATGATCCTGCTGAAAAACTGCTTCGCCCTCTATTCGGATCCTGCCGATCCGGGACGGGAACCCCGCAGCGCAGTTGACGTTCTGATCGAGGGCAATCTCATCAGCCGGATCAGGAAGGGTCTCACCCCTCCCGACAGCCAAGGTTCTCGAACCGTGCATATCATCGACGCCTCCCGCTGCGTGGTGGTTCCCGGCTTTGTGAACACCCACCACCACTTCTACCAGATCCTGACCCGTAACGTTCCGGCGGTGCAGAACGCCAAACTGTTCAAGTGGCTCGTCTATCTATACGAGATGTGGAAGCACATCGATGAGGAGGCGGTACTGGTCTCCTCCCAGGTAGCCATGGGGGAGCTGGCCAAGACCGGCTGTACCTGCACCTCGGATCATCACTACCTCTACCCCCGCGGTTTTTCCACCGACCTGATGGGTTTGCAGTTCGAAGCGGCCGATCGGATCGGCATGCGCTTTTCCCCCACCCGGGGCTCGATGAGCCTGAGCAAAAAGGACGGTGGGCTGCCCCCGGACTCGGTAGTGCAGACCGAGGTTGAGATCCTGGAGGACAGCCGGCGGGTGATCGAGCAGTACCACGACCCTGGCCCACTCGCCATGCACAAAGTGATCCTGGCTCCCTGCAGCCCCTTTTCGGTGAGTAGAGAGCTGATGATGGAAACCGCCCGGCTGGCCCGCTCCTACGGGGTGCGGCTGCACACACACCTGGCGGAAACCGAAGACGAGGATGAGTACTGCCTGCGCACGTACGGAAAACGACCGCTGAAACTGATGGAGGAGTGGGAGTTTGTCGGCCAGGACGTTTCCTACGCCCACGGCATCTTCTTCACAGACGAGGAGATGGAGGTGCTGCGCCAGACTGGAACGGCTGTCTGCCACTGCCCCTCCTCGAACATGCGGCTGGGAAGCGGAATCGCCCGGATCAAGGAGATGCTTGAAAAAGGGATCACCGTGTCTCTGGCCGTGGACGGCTCGGCTTCCAACGATGCCTCGGACTTCCTCGGCGAGATGCGCCAGGCCCTGTTTTTGCAGCGGATCCGCTACGGTGCGGATGCCATCACCGTCCCTCAGGTCTTTGCCCTGGCCGCCCGTAACGGCGCCAAGGTTCTAAACTTCTCCAAGATCGGGAAGATCGAGGAGGGCTGGGGCGCCGATCTGGCTCTGTTCGATGTGCACAGGCTGGAGTACGCCGGCTCTCTGTCCGATCCCCTGGCCGCCCTGCTGTTCGCCGGGGTCAACCACCAGAGCGAGTGCACGATCATCAACGGCAAGGTGGTGGTAGAGCGAGGAAAGTTGACCGCCGTGGATGAGGCGGAGCTCACCGAGAAGGCCAACCGGATCGCCGCAAAGATACAGAACACGGTGTAGCGATCATGTCACATTCCTCGAGTAAATCGCTCTCCGGCGAGCTGTCCATGCTGCTGTCGGTACTCGGCCTGACGGTGATGCAGTCCCTGGTCCGCTACCTCGGAGCTTCGGTCAGCCCGTGGACCAAGGCCTTCTACCGCAGCCTCTTCACCGTTGTGTTCATCCTGGCCTGGATGCTCATCAGGGGGGAGAAGATCCGCTTCAACAACTGGCCCCTGCTCCTGATACGCGGATTGGCTGGAGCGGTAGCCATGACGTTCTTCTTCTGGACGATCGACTTAATCGGTCTGCTTACCGCGACTTTATACCTGTACGTCTATCCCGTGTTCGCTATCCTCTTTGCGGTCCTTCTCTTCAAGGAACGGTTTTCTCTATGGATTCTGGTACCCCTGGGCGCAGCCATCGCCGGCCTCTATCTGATCGTTAACCCCACCTTCGAGGACTTCAGCCTCGGCCACGGTATCGGGCTGGCCACCGCCCTGCTGGGAGGTGTAGCAAGAGCCGCTCTCCGGCAACTGAGAAAGAGTGACAGTCCCAGCAACATCGTGATCCTGTTTATGAGTCTCGCCGTAGTGCTATCGGGGATCGGTGCTACACTCATGCCGGGGCAGAGTTGGAGCTTCACCCCCTCCCCAAACCTCAACTTTCGGACGATCTGGATCCTCCTGGTCGCTATCGCCCTCTTCTCCGCCCTGTCCCACATCCTGGTGACCATAGCCTACCGCAGCCTGTCCACAGCCGTAGCTTCAATCATGACCATGCTCATCCTGCCGATCACGGCGGTGATAGCGGTCTTTTACTTTCGTGAAGCCCTAACCGTGTACAAGATAGTGGGCGGGCTGCTGATCACTGCGGCAGGGATCGGGGTGTCCCTGATCCCGTCGTCGGCTCCGATTTCGGAACCTCAATCGTAAACCTGCAGAATCAGATCTTTCACTCTACGTTTGGGTACGTGATGCACCCGATCCTCGGTTCGGTAGTAGGTGAGCGATTCTTCGCTGCCTACATCTTCAAGCACCACCTCTTCCACCGGCTTGCCCAGGGCGATCACCAGCACGATCTCCAGATCATCTCCCAGTCCCAATACCTGCTTCAGCTGTTCTTTACGGACATTGCCAAGCATGCAGCCTCCCAATCCCTCTGCAGCTGCACCGAGAAGGATTGTCTGAGCGGAGATTCCCAGATCTACTCTGACCCAATCCCAGCTGGATCTGTCCGTCACGATTACGATGTAGCCTGTGGGCCGTTCTCCCTCCTCCGGCCCGGGCCAATCTGGAAGAGAAGCTGCCCAACCCAGGGTATCGAATACCTTGCCGTTGATCTCCGGTGAACGGGAAATCACGTAACGAAGCAGTTGTCGATTCCCTGCCGATGGAGTGCTTCGTGCAAGATCCACGAGCTTCAGCAGCATCTCCTGGGTTAGACTGTGGCTCTGGTCGAAACGACGATAGGAACGGTTCTTGACCACGATCTCTTTGAACTCCACGATCATCTCCTTGTAAGATAATTCTAGGGTTATCATTCCATCTATCCCAAGAAGTGACAACCTGAAAAAAGTGGTCATTCATGTGTCAGTGGCGGGAACCCCGCTTTTATATTGTGTATTCCTTCATTATAGGGGCTGAATCGGCTATGATTCCTTACACATCAAGGAGCGGCTTGTAAAGGAGCAATCGATGCGTCACCGTATAACCCTATCCTCCAATCCGAGGATGATTATCCTTGTTCTCTTCATGATCGCTCTGCCGGCGGCAGGAATCCTGCTGTTGATTTTCGCAGGTATCTTCCTCGGCATAATCGCCTTGGCCGGAGCAGCCTATCTGGACTACACGATGCTGCGCTTCTTCCGCAACCACTTGAAGAGTTGGGTGGAAACCACGGATACGGAACTGAAATGCCGGATGCCCGACGGGGAGCTGCTCAACTTTTCCTGGGACAAGGTCACTGCGGCCGGCTACTTCACCCAGGAAAGAGGCCGTCCCTTCCTGTTCGTATATAGAGAAGAGGAGGACAAATTGGTGAGTATACCAGAAGAGTACAGTGAATTCGAAACACTGTATTCGCAGATCAAAGAGCGGACTCCTTTCCAGGAACTGTCGCTGGACAGAGGGGAGACGATCCAGGACCGGTTGAAGGAAATGCTTAATATCGAACCACCCGCCGAAGCAGAAGGTCAAAAGTAAGAAGACTCTCTCTGAGATCGTCTACTATGAGAACTACGGCAACACGGGGAGATCATGAACAAATTTGAATACATCATCATCGGCTCCGGACAGGGAGGAACACCACTGGCCGCAGCTCTGGCTCAGGCGGGGAAAATGACCGCCCTGGTCGAGAACCGCCACGTCGGCGGCACCTGCATCAACGAAGGCTGTACCCCCACCAAGACCATGGTTGCCGGTGCCCGGGTGGCTTACCTGGCCCGGAGAAGCGCCGACTACGGGGTCGGCACCGGGGAGGTGGCAGTCGACATGAATAAGGTTCGCCGGCGAAAGCGGGACATCGTCAACAGTTTTCGAGGTGGATCAGAGGGCCGGCTTAGGCAACAGGAGAATCTCGAACTGATCATGGGAACGGCCCGTTTCACCGGGCCGGAGGCCCTCGAGATAGCCAAGGTGGACGGCACCACGGAACAAATCCAAGGACAAACGATCATCATCGACGCGGGCACCCGCCCGGCCGTACCACGGCTGGAGGGAATTGACCAGGTACCTTACCTCGACTCCACCTCGATCATGGAGCTGGACGAAGTGCCGGCGCACCTGCTGGTGATCGGCGGGGGCTATATCGGTCTGGAGTTCGGACAGATGTTCAGACGCTTCGGTTCAAAGGTTAGCATCGTGCACCGGGGGGAGCAGCTGCTCAGTCGGGAAGACGAGGACATCGCTGCGGAGGTCCTGAAAATCCTGCGAGAGGACGGTGTCGACGTGTACCTAGAGAGCCGACCGGCCCGGGTCGAACTGGAATCTGATGGTAATATCTCCCTCTTCTTTGAGAAGGGAGAACAGGTTCAAAAAGTAACGGGGAGCCACCTGCTCGTGGCGGCGGGCCGAACACCGAACACGGATGCCCTGAATCTTGAAGCAGCGGGTGTGAAGACCAACGACCGGGGATTCGTCCAGGTCAACAACAGTCTGGAGACCTCTGCTCCCGCTATCTACGCCATCGGAGACGTGAACGGCGGCCCCGCCTTTACCCATATCTCCTACGACGATTTCCGCATCCTGAAAACCAACCTGCTCGACGGCGGAAATGCCGCCACGGAAGGACGGATGGTACCCTACACCGTGTTCATCGATCCACAGCTCGGTAGGGTTGGCTTGAGTGAGAAAGAAACGAAAAAGGCCGGCATCAACTACCGGGTCGGCACCATTCCGATGAGCTGGGTGGCCCGGGCTCTGGAGATCG
>CAZBXU010000233.1:0-4830 GCA_964495755.1 uncultured Spirochaetaceae bacterium
GTTTTTCCCAGTCCATGAGATATCCGGGAGAGCTCGGGCCGGGGGATACAAAGCTCGGGCGATATTTCGATACCTACCCGCTTCAGCTCACTGCCGGAGACCGGATCGTCGCCACGCTCCGTTCCTATGACTTCGATGCCTATCTGCACTTGGAGTCCCCCGACGGAACGGAGGTCGAAAATGACGATTACAGCGACGACAGCGACGACAGCGCCGCCCGCCTGGATGTACTGGTCGACGTTACCGGGACTTGGAAGATCAAAGTCACCTCCTACGAGGAAGGGGAGCAGGGAGAATACCTGCTGACCGTAAACCGGGAAAGACTGCGGGAAATCGACGCCTACACAGGCGTTTTGGAAAGCCGGGATCCGGTCTCCGTCAAAGGCGAGCACTACGACAGCTATACGGTGGAGCTGCAGCGGAATCAGCGGGTAATCCTGTCGATGCAGTCGGAAGAGTTCGATGCTTTCTTGGTGCTCAATCCGCCCCAGGGTCCGAGAATGATCAACGACGACTACCTGGAGGAAACGGAGAGCCGGATCGATTTCATCGCCGAGGCAGGTGGGGTGTACGAAGTATACGCCACCTCGTACGCAGGTGGTGAACAGGGAAGGTACTCACTGCGCGTGCTGCTCGGAGAGCAGATGAATGTGCAGGAGATCGGCGGATATCTCGATTTTGACGATCCGGAGCTCGAGGAATACGGCCATTTTGAGATTCACCCCTTGTACATAGATGAGGGGGAGCACCTGATTCTGGAGATGACTTCCGAAGATCTCGACACGCTTCTGATAGTAGAAGGACCCGACGGCTTCTACGCCGAGAACGATGACCACAACGAGCAGACCTACATCTCCCGATTGGAGCTGTTCGCCGAAACCGAAGGAGAGTACTTCCTGACCACGGCTTCCTACGACGCAGGGGTGGAAGGCGGCTACACCCTCAAGATTTACTCCTTCGGGGTCAGCGGAATGCTGACCCGCAGTCCGCACCAGCTGGCCCTGCTGAAAAACTAAGGAGGTCTCCGAGTACCGCCACCCGGGGCGAATCCTCGAATAGGGCTGCGTCTTTGTACCGGGCTCCAGTGCACCTGCGCCGGCGAGGAACAGGGCGTAGAAGCGGATCACCTCCTCCCTGTACTGCGTGTAGATCAGCAGGACGATGCTGATGGATACTAAAGCCGGTGGCGAAGGAAAGTAGGTAGTAGAGAAGGGCGAAGTGCTCCATGAAGTTCTCTTTGCCCGCATTTTGGCAAAGTATACAGAGAGGCGCAAGAGTACCCCTCAGAGACGAGGTGAATCCAAGTGGAAAGAGCATTGTTCGTTTGTGTACACAACAGCGCAAGAAGCCAGATGGCTGAAGCGTTTCTGAGCAAGTACGCCGATAAGCGGTTTGTAGCGGAGAGTGCAGGCTTGGAGCCGGGCGTGATAAACCCATTGGTTGTGGAGGTGATGAAAGAAGAGGGGATCGATCTATCCGACAAGGGCACGAACAGCGTCTACGATTATTACCGGGAGGGGAGGGGCTACGACTACGTAATTACCGTATGCAGTAAGGACGCGGCGGAACGTTGCCCCATATTCCCCGGCGGAGGTAAGCGCCTGCACTGGCCCTTCGACGATCCCTCCCAAGTCAAGGGTTCCCACGAGGAGAAGCTCGTAGAGGTGCGCCGGATCCGCAATGAAATTCATGAAAAAATACTGTCGTTTCTGGAATCCTCCGGCTGAACTCTAGACAAACGTTCGTTTCGGTTGGATTACAGATATGTTAGGATTCGATTAGCCGATCATGCCTGAGTACATGCTGGTAGACACCCACGCTCACCTGGCGGATGCCCGTTTCGACCATGACAGAGACGAGGTTCTGGATCGCGCCCGAGGTGCGGGCATCTCCTCTATCATCTGTGTGGCTGAGAACGTCGGCGACGCATCCCGAGTGCTGGAACTGTCAGATACCTTTCCGATGCTGCGCCCGGCGGTCGGACTGTTTCCCAGCGTATTAGAACCCCGACAGGTCGATGAGATCAGCCGCTTGATCCGCAGGCATAGAGACAGGTTGGCGGCGATTGGGGAGGTGGGCCTGGACCGCTGGATCGTCAAGGAGGAAACGGACAGGAGCGTACAGGAAACCATTTTCCGCAGATTCATCGATCTGGCCATAGAGTTGGATATCCCCCTGAATGTACACAGCCGTTCGGCGGGGCGGCAGGTCATAGCAGCGCTGCTCGATCGGGGAGCGCTGCGGGTTCAGCTGCACGCTTTTGACGGCAAAGCTTCGACAGCCGGTCCCGCGGTGGAGGCGGGGTACTTCTTCTCGATTCCCCCATCGATCGTCCGATCCCGCCAGAAGCAGAAGCTCGTTCGTGTTCTGCCGCTGGGTTCATTGCTTCTCGAGACTGACAGTCCGGTCCTGGGACCGGATCCGCTGCAGAGAAATGAACCCGCCAACATCCGCTACGCATTGCGGGCCATTGCCGAGATAAAAGAAGTGACGGAGCAAACGGCGGTGGCAGTCATCGGTGAAAACTGCCGCCGTTTGTATGGACATTGAGCTTCCCCGGCCCGGTTTCAGCAGCCGTTTTTCCGGAATCCCTTACAGAAGTGCTTGCTTGAGCATCAGGCCTTCTGCAATACTTTTTGAAACGGCTGAGTCATCTGCCGCTTGATCATTCCGGGAAAATGCCTGCGTATGCCGGGAAGCCCGGTAATGAACCAACCTAGTTGGACCAGGATCCGCCGGCCGATCTTTTTCTGGGGAAAGTCGTATACCCCGAGCTTCTTGTAGGCGTTGTGATCGGCCCGGAATACGATTCTCAAGCCCCCCCAGATGTCATCCCGGAAGACCTTCATGCCTGCGATGCCGAGAAAGGTTCGAGGCCGAATATAGCCGCTCCGGGCCTGGCGGATCAGCTGGGCCGCCAGGGTGTCGAGGCTCTCTTCGATCCCGCTGCCGACGTTTGCTTCATCAGAGACGAAGCCCGCCAGGTTGGACTGCTGGATCTCCATCCAGGCTTCGTAGACCTGACGCAGCTCCGGCAGCTGGCTGAGGGGGCCGCTGACTAGAAAGGCGATCTGTTTTCCCACGAGGGAAGGGGTGTGGCAGTTGAAGAAGCTTCTGTCGAAGAACTGCCGCCACTTCCAGGAAAGCTGCCTGTCTACGATAGCTCCGGCGAACACGATTACGTCGGCCTGCTTGACGGTGGAGTTGTAGAAATCAATGTAGCCGTCCTTTCCCGTGTAAGCGCAGCGGTTGTCGAACCCGCAGCGCAGACATCCCATACAGCCTCCTTTGATGTCAAGATCATGTAGGTTGTAAACCTCTACCTCACCATCCAGGCTGTTTATAAATCTGTCGATCATGGCCTGGAGACCGTTCTGCTGCGGTTGTGCATCGGTCAGAACTACAATCTTCTTGCCCCCGGTCGAGACTCGGTGTTTTGCCGGCTGCAGTGGTAAAGAGACCGGTCGGTGGAGCAGGGGCTGATACATCCGCGGTGTCGCCGCTCGATCGGCGATTCCGGCAAAAAAGCCTTCGGCAAACAGCTCGAGGCGCCTACGTTCCTCCGCCTTCATCAGGTCGTGCATGTTGGCGGAGTAGAATCCGAGGTATTTCATGTCCAGGTCTTCGGTGATGCCCCGGATATAGGCATGGGCGCTGCTGTCGTAGAAGTTGATCGAGGTGGACAGGGCGGCGGTGTAGCGACCCTGAAAGGCATCCGTTGCCTTCCTCTCCCGGATCAGCTCGATGAAGCGTTTGTACTGGGAACTGACCAGCAGGATATACAAGGGAAAGGCCCACAGCACACCATCTGCGGATCGGACCTCCTGAACGATCTCATCGAAGCGCTCAGGATCCTTTTCCAGACCATGGACTCTCTGGGCAACGTGGAATACCTTCAGCTCATGTTCGGGATGCCGCTTGGCAATATAGCTAACGTACTGCATGGTCACGCTGATCGGTCCTTTCGGACTTCCGTTTAGGACGATGATCTTCATTTTCTCTTCCTCCTATTGTAACAAGGTTAATATAACAATGTTAACTTGCAATGTATAAAAAAACTTTCTATCCCTCACCCGTGTCGCTCCGGATCCCCGCCGCTGGCATAAAAGCGCAGAAACAGATCCTTGAGCTCCTCCCGGTTCATCCCCTCGACCAGCTGCAGGCTCCCCGACATGAGCAGAGAGCAGAAGCCGTGCAGCATGGTCCAACCCATCATGGCGCCGTAGCGAGGGTCGTGGGGGTACATCCTGCCGGCTGCCAGGCGCTCCAGAGCGTTTCGGGCGACGTAGTAGGTGTAGTACAGCACCGGTTGCTCGGTCTCGCCCAAAGGAGTGCTGCCGACCGGTGTTTCGAAGAGCAGCCGGTAAAGCCTGGGGTGCTCTTCCGCGAAATTAATGTACTGTTCTCCGAGTTGATGGATCGTCTCCATGGGATCGAGGTTTGGATCGATCCCGCGGATCTGTTGATTCAGCTTTTCCGCGGCCCGTAGCTTGATCTGGAGGAGCAAAGCTTCCTTACTGTCGAAGTAGTGATATATGGCTGTGGCTGTGACTCCGACGCGCTTGGCCAAATCCCGCATGTTCAAAGCTTCGTGACCGGAGTTGACTACGATATTTTCCGCTTCGCTGAGGAGTTTTTCTGGTAATTCCGGGTTTGCCAGCCGTGTCATCTTCTTTTTTTCATGTTTTAACAATGTTAAAATAACAGTGTTAATTCTATTTGTCAATACAAAAAATCAAAAAAGTTGAGAAAAACTTGGGTGTGAAAACCTCTCCGGAAGTCTATTCTTTGATCTGGCCCGCGGCAATATCACCGACGATGGGGAAGCGG
>CAZBXU010000234.1:0-4819 GCA_964495755.1 uncultured Spirochaetaceae bacterium
GCCTTGAAACGGCTGGCCGCCCTGCCCCTTTCGATTCACTGCTGGCAAGCCGACGACGTCGGCGGCTTCGAAACCCCCAACGCCGAGCTCTCCGGAGGAGGTATCCAGGTCACGGGCAACTACCCGGGCAAGGCCCGGACGCTAGCGGAAATTCGGGCCGATCTACAGACCGTTTTCTCTCTGCTGCCGGGCAACCATCGCCTGGCCCTGCACGCCAGCTACGGAAATTTCGCCGGCAAGAAGGTGGACCGGGACCAGGTCGCCCCGGAACATTTCGACGGCTGGACCGACTGGGCTGGATCGCTGGGAATCGGGTTGGACTTCAACTCAACTTTTTTCTCCCACCCCTTGGCGGACAGCGGCTTCACCCTGAGCAGCAAGGACCCTGATGTACGCAGATTCTGGATCCGCCACGCCCAGGCCTGCCGGAAGATCAGTGCCTTTCTCGGCGAGAAGCAGGGCAGTCCCTGCATCCACAATCTCTGGATCCCCGACGGTGCCAAGGATCTTACCGTGGACCGTTTCGGCTACAGACGTCTCTTGGTGGAGAGTTTGGATGAGATCTACAAACAGGACTACGATCCCGGGCATCTCAAGGATTCCCTGGAGTCCAAGCTGTTCGGCATCGGCAGCGAGGCCTTTGTCGTCGGCTCCCACGAGTTCTATATGGGCTACGCCCTGAGCCGGGGCAAGCTGATCTGTCTGGACACCGGACACTTTCACCCCACAGAATCGATCGCCGACAAAGTCTCCGCGCTGTTTCAGTTCGTGGAGGAGCTGGTCTTCCATGTCAGCCGGCCGATGCGCTGGGACAGCGATCATGTGGTTATCTTAAACGACGATTTGAGGGAACTCTGCGCCGAGCTGATCCGTTCCGGAAAACTGGAGCAATCCCATGTAGGTCTGGATTTCTTCGACGGTACCCTGAACCGCATCGGCGCCTATGTCCTGGGCGGCCGGGCGGCCTTGAAGGCATTTCTACTCGCTCTGCTCCTGCCCCATGAGCAGCTGAAGCGCTATGAGGAGGAGGGAGATTTCTTCGCCCGGTTGGCGCTGCTCGAGGAGATGAAGAGCCTGCCATTCGGAGCGGTCTGGGACGAGCACTGCCGGCGAACGAACGTGCCCTTGGATCGGGAAATCATCGAGCGGGTACACCAATATGAGCGGGAAGTGACCGGCAAGCGGCGCCCTGCTCATGTTTGATCTTGAAGGATTTCGATCCGTAGTCGATCACCTACACTCACTTTTAGAACAGACCGATGAGGCTATGGCGGGGATTCAGCTCTCCTCCGATTCCTGGTCTCTAAAAGAGATCGTCGGGCATCTGATCGATTCGGCCTCCAACAATCATCAACGATTCGTGCGACTTCAAGAGGGGCCCCTGGAAGAATTTCCCGCCTACGAGGGCGAGAGGTGGATACGGATACAATGCTACAATCAAATGTGCTGGAGTTTGCTGAAAGAGCTGTGGCTGAACTACAACCGCCTGATTCTCTGGCTGGCCGGACATATGCCGGAAAGTTGCCTTGCCAACACCTGGTCCGTTGGAGGCAATACCCGTACGCTGGAATGGCTGGTCAACGACTACTCCCGCCACCTCAAATGGCATACTGAGCACTTCCAACGGAGGGTATCTGAACTATCCGGGTAGATTCGTATTGATCGCTCTGGGCACGATCTTCTTGGCCTTGGGTGTCGTCGGCGTGGTTGTACCCGGCCTTCCAACCACGCCTTTCCTCTTGTTATCGGCAGCTTGCTACGTTCACAGTTCAGAGCGCCTGTATACCTGGCTGTTGAATCACAAAGTGTTTGGAAAAATCATTCGTGATTTCAGAGAGACCAGATCGATTTCGCTAAGGAGCAAGGTGATTTCGATCGCGACGATGTGGGGGATGATCCTTCTGTCGATTTTTGTTTTTATCGAGAATCTAGCCGTTGAGATCACGATATCGGCGTTGGGAGCCGTCGGCACCCTTGTACTGCTGTTGATCCCGACCTCGAAAAAAGGGCGAAATGAATTCGAATGATCGATGTGCCACAGTTTATACGTTCAGTCTGGTTGCAGCATAAACATGTTCGGATATAATGAATATGATAGCAGAGGCTGATAGCTTGAGGTATCGAAACCCGGCCAAGGAAATGGAGGAGAAAGATGAAAAGAATTCCTGTCCTCGTTTTGCTTGGACCGATATTGTTCATCACATCCTGTTTAACCCTCCCCATTTCCACGGTTACGCGAACACATCTCATGAAAGACATAGATAAATCAACTATCACAGCGGTAGCAGGCGCGGAATTTGAATTGGCGGAAGATTTTGAATACGTCGGCGATTCACTTTTCGGATATTGCAGTTATGCGCCTTGGGATTGGTTGGAATTCGGTATTGCGAGTCACATATTGAACTTAGGTCTATACCCCTCTGTTGACGCAAAAATTGACGTAGTCGACATCTTCACTGACTCCAGACGGTTTTCCTGCCTGCTGATGGGTGGTGTAGGCGGACTTGCGGAGGATCTGTTTTTTTATCATGGCGGATTGACCATGAATTTTCGACTCAATCAGTACGTACAACTGTATCTGGGCTCTGGCAGCGATTCAGTCTCTGAGGCATTGATTTTTCAAGCAGGCGCTTATATCGTTCCGATGAAATCGGTCGGAATTTCTACGAATCTAAAGCTGGTAACCGGTCGGGACGGCACGGAACTTATGTTCTCCATGGCTCCGATGGCCACTTTCCGTTTAGGAAAAGCAGCCGTCGAATGAAGGAACGGTGAGTTCGCATAAAAATTAGAACAATGGTATCAATCAGTACCTGCATCAGCTCCCGCGGGCTAATCATGAACCGTCCTTTGTTGTCCTCCCCCGGAAAGCGTTCTTCTCAACCCTTCAGTATAAAATCCCAGGAAAGAGTATAATCGTCGTCAGAGATTTGCCGGTTAGATTCAACCGGAGCGATCACCAATCCCTTCTGGATTTTCAAGTGCGGAAATGCTTTCCGAAATGCACTAATTCCGGTTGTATCCCGTCGGGCAGGATTGCTGGCGGCTTTCACCTCGATAGGATAGAACATATTGTCCCGCTCGATAATCAAATCTACCTCTGCTCCTGAATAGGCTCTCCAGTGATACATCTTGGCGGGTGACGACAGTAGTTCTGCCTGCTTTTTGATCTCACCAACTACGGCTGTTTCGAAAAGAGCACCCCAGAGAGGATGCCCGCCTATCGCCGTTGGGGAAGAGATAGCCTGGGTATAACACGCAAGCCCGGTATCAGTAATGTACCCTTTCGATCTACTGCTAACTCGCTTAACTAGATCGGTATTAAAGGCTGGAATATCGAACCACTGAAAGGTCACCTTCATGATATCCAGCCAGCGCTTCGATGTCTGGGCCGTGATTCCCAAATCCCGGCCGACTTTGCTATAGTTTATTTCCTGGGAGGTCAGGGCAGCACAGAGCCCGATTTGCTTCGCAGTATTCCTGGTGTAGGAAAAACCCTGGCCCTGGTGATCCTCTACGAGATTCATGACATCAGCCGCTTCCCCGAAATCTCCTCCATCCTTCGTTTTATTTTCTTCCATACTATTCCCACACGTTTAGATCTCCTACCGACTCTAGCATCTCCTCCATATCATCAGACAATAGATGGAAGAAATCGAGGCTTGTGATTTGTTCTACCTGATTCACCGGTACGGCGAATGCGGACAATGGCAGGCTACTCGATTCGTTCGGCATAATAAAACCGATTGCCTTGATCTCCGGCTCCTTGTAGTCCAGCAGAACCTTGAAGTACCGTTTGGGTACATCCACACCATTCGGACCAATCTCTTGATACGGCCCATCAGTCAGCACTGGACCTGTGACGATGTAGACTTCTTCATTTGCTATTGCTTGGTCCCTGACCCACTCCTCAAGCCTCCGCCAGATCCCCCAGTTGAAACCTGGACTCTGCGGGCTCAGATTGCTCATGAAAAATGAATCTCTCATCGCTTCCTCAGACCACTTCATGTCCGCAGCCGGTGCCAAATGCCCACGATCATAGCCAGATCCACGGTAGTCCTTCAGGGAAGCAGATCCTGTAGAAAATATTAGGCTCGTCCCGGAAGTTGTCGTAACGTTCGAGAGTGCCAAGTACTTCATCGTCTGTGAGCAGGTAAAACAGGAAACTAGATTGAATATGTGTCGCCTGCTTTAATTACTTCTACCTTTGCTCTCAGTTCTTTTTTCATACGACTAATGGCATGATCGCAAGTGTCGTGTGCAGATAGAAGAACTTTTTCAGGATCAGCTTCATTTATTGCTTTGATTGTATGAGTTAAATCTTCATCTGTAATTCGTTTCCAAATAGGCTTACCTGTACCCAATATTGTCTGTAACTGGATTCCAGCCCGATTACCTCTTCCTTCACTGATAGGAAAATGAAGCCCACCGCAAATAGCATATAATGGTTTATCCGATATGCGTCTAGCCATCCTCAATATTGTTTCAATGGTTGGGTGTCCGCAACCTGTGATGACAACAAGTCCTTTTCCTCTTATCAATGCAAGCAATGCTTGTTCCTCCGTATAACCAAAAATGAACAAGCTCCGCGATAGGGGACCTGTTGAAACGATGCCGGGAACCAGTATTTGGGGATTTATTATAACCTGAGCCTGGAATCCTTGTGCATCTGCTGTATCAGGTAAAAAGCAAGGCTTGATATCCCGAGACATCAGGTTGACCGGTACCGCTACCTGACGCGAACGTTGTGCAGGTATTCCCCCCATATGATCGCAGTGTAGATGCGAGATTGTTAATGCATCAACTTGGTTCATATCAA
>CAZBXU010000235.1:0-4797 GCA_964495755.1 uncultured Spirochaetaceae bacterium
AGATCTTCCCAGTTGATCATCAGCTCCTGAAGCCAGAGGGTCGCCCGTTTTCCCAAAGTAGTGGGCTGAGCGGGTTGAAAGTGGGTATAGCCGAGACAGCAAAGGCTCCGGTGGCTTTCAGCAAAACCGGCCAGATCTGCGATCACCCGCAGCAATCGGCTCCGCACCAGCTTGAGAGCCTGATGGTATTGAATCAGCTCGGTGTTGTCGGTGACGAAGCAGCTGGTGGCCCCGAGGTGGATGATGCCTTTGGCCGTAGGACACTGTTCACCGTAGGCATGAATGGCCGCCATCACATCGTGGCGCAGCTCCCGTTCCTTGCCTGCCATGACCTCGAAGTTGATGTCTTCCCGCTTGGCCCGCAGTTCGTCGAGCTGCTGTTCGCTGATGCTCAGGCCCAACTCCGCTTCGGTTTCCGCCAGGGCGATCCAGCAGCTGCGCCAGGTGCGAAACTTGTTTGCATCTGAAAAGATCGAGCTCATCTCCGGGCCGGCGTAGCGCTCGATCAGGGGATTTGCGTACAGATCTTTATCCTGATCCATTTAAGATCCTCTCCTTGAGGTTCTCCATCACCTCCTCAAGTTCCGGAGAGTCGAACACCCGTTTTCCCGTATAGCGGTTGCATCCGGACATGTACATCTGGGACACCAGAGCAGCGAACTGTTTGGAAACTTTTTGGGGTTTGACATCGCAGCTCTTCTGCCAGCCCGGACCTGTCTTCTTCCACTTGTCACAAGCCATGACGAACTCCGGCTGATTGCGCTTGTACCACTGCCGCAGCACCTCTTTGCTGACCTGCTCTCCCTGCCAGGCAAACCGGTTCTCGTCGAAAGTACCGATCACATCGCAGACCACCAAACCCTTGTCCCACACAGTCTCTATCTTACCGTCGTAGTGTCCGAAACCGGTCTTCGCCGCCTGTTCGGTGATGATGTCGTTCACCTGCAGGGCAATACTCTTTAGAGCGTTGAAATGCCGCCGCCGCAGTCCCGACAGCCGGTAGGCCTCCTTCTCGCTCAAATCCCGATCTCCCGCCTCCAGCTTGGTGGTAAAGCTCATGATCGGCTGCGGGAGCATCTGCCCCGGTTTGGGCGGTTCCTTCAACCCGAGACCTTTGAGGATTCTGCCCAGCTGTGCACTGCGCTGCTTCGTATCCGGAAGCTGCAGCGCCCCTTCGATCCGCTTGAAGACGGAGCTGCCCAATGGCAGACCGTTGCGGAAGATAATCTCCAAACCGACGAGGTAGTTATTGATCCCGCCCCTGTGTTTCTCGAAGAAGGTATAGTCGTAGAGTACGTCAATGCGGTCCCCGAATCGAAACTCCCGGACAATCGGGGGATACACCCGGGCCAGGCTGACCTGCATCGTGGCCAGCCCCCCCCCGTCCTCGGCCAGATCGGAGAACCGGACCAGGTTTCCCGTCGGGCTGATCAGACCCTGATAGTGGGTGCGGATTCCTCGCAGCTCCAATTGCTCGAAGTTGAAGGCGGCCATAACGGCCAGGGATCGCCCCTTGTTGAGGATGTGATCGGGCATCTCCCCCCAATCGAAAACACTGTAGCGATCGGAAAACACGAAGTTCCCAATTCCCGCACGGTTTTCGTAGGCCGGCTCCAAGACCAGCAGATCTTTTACGCTTCCCATGTGATCTTACTCCTATAATGAGTTCTTGAACTCGGCGTCTTTTCCCTGGAGTTGCCGGACCTTCTCCACCCTGCTCCGCTGCAGGATCTTTCTCAAGGCGGGATTTGCGCTTGAAAAAACCTGGGCAATGAAACGGCCCACATTCTTCGGGCTGAGGATCGTCGCATTGGAGCTTCCCGGTGGATTGGTCAGACAGCTGTGGTTCAGTCCGTCAGGCGGACAGCTGATTACCGGTTGATCGGCATGAAAGGCCAGGGTTCCGGAAAGAGCATCGGTGCCGCCGGCGACAGCCACGTACACCAGGGCTCCATCCTGCCCTTCGTATTCGCTGATTAGGTCCAGCAATCTTCCAGGGCTTTTATGAGCCGAGCAGACACGAACTTCGTATGGAATTTCATACATCTTCAAGGCAGAAACGATCTTCTCGATGTGACTCCTGTCGCTGTCCGACCCGGCGATGATCAAGGCAGAGCCTGTTTTCCTGCGCAGCGCCTCTGTGAAATCCGGCTGACTCATAGGCAATTCCTCGATTCTGACTTCAGATGGGAGTGATGATGGCCCCACTATACCCACCTGAGCAGCCCCTGTCAATTTACAACTGCTGTATGGACCGATGACCGATATCTTTTCGGTACAGGCTTGCCTCGAAGTCGATCCGCTCGACTCCCCGGTACGCCGTGGCGATGGCCTCACCGATCGTAGCCCCTGTGCCCGTCACCCCCAGTACCCTGCCCCCGGCCGTGATCACCCGGCCGGTTTGGTCTCTACGGGTACCTGCGTGAAATACATACACACCTTCCAGGCTCTCCGCCGCCTCTATACCCCGGATCACCTTTCCCTTAACGTAGCGGTCCGGATACCCCCCCGAAGCCATTACGACGCAGGCGGCTGCTCCTTCGGCAAACCGTACCTGCTCTCCCCTCAGGCTGCCCGCAGCACTGGCAAGGAGCAGAGAGTAAAGATCGTTCTCCAGCAGCGGCAGAACCGCCTGAGTTTCAGGATCGCCGAAGCGGCAGTTGTACTCTACGACCTTGGGCTGCCCGTCCTTGATCATCAAGCCGACGTACAGGCAGCCGCGATAGGGGGTGCCGGCCTCGGCCAAAGCCTCCAGGGTCGGACCCACAATGCGGCGATGCACGGTTTCCTGAATCGCCGCAGTGACAACCGGGGCGGGAGCATAGGCGCCCATTCCACCGGTATTCGGACCCCGGTCGCCATCCAAAGCCCGTTTGTGGTCCTGGGAGGAGACCAGGTACAGGGCGTTCTCACCGTCACACAGGGCCAGGATCGAAGCTTCCTCACCTTCCATGAACTCTTCTATCACGACTTTCTCGCCTGCAGGGCCGAAAACTTTTTCGCCCATCAGCTGTTCCAGGGCTTGTCCCGCCTGTTTCCGGTTTTCACAGACTATCGATCCTTTCCCCGCCGCCAAACCGGATGCCTTGACCACCACCGGTCCTTCGGGCAAAGCGTTCACAAAGCCCTGAGCTTCTGAGAACTCTTCGAAAACGACGAAATCGGGGCGGGGGATATCCTGACGCTCCATGAATCCGCGGGCAAAGGCCTTGTCCTCCTCCAGGCGGGCAGCCGCCCGGGAGGGACCAAAGATCGGCAAACCTCGATCTTGAAAGGCATCCACCAGGCCGGCGCACAGAGGAGCTTCCGGACCTACTACGGTCAGATCGATGCGGCGCTCTTTGGCAAATCTCGCCAGTTCGTCGAATCCCTCTCCGCCGCTCACGTCGATCGGGATATTCCCCGGGGTGCCCGCGTTACCCGGCGCCGTGTAGACAGCCTCTACATCTTCTCCCCTTTCGAGAAAGGTGGCCAGGGCATGTTCTCTGCCCCCGCCACCAACAACCAGTACTCTCGCCATCACTGTTCCTCCGCTGTTCCACAGCAGCTGCAGCGGCTGCGCCTACTTAAATAACTTTACCGTAAAAACAGATCCTCTACAGGCTCTCCGTCCAGGAGGAGCTTCCCTAAAGCGGAGCGTCCCAGCCGATTCGATCGCATCAGCCCTGCGACTTGATTCAACGTTCGGGGGAACTCGATCCAGTCCCCGAACTCTTTGAGACGCTCCTGCACCTGTTTCGAATGGGTCACCAAGAGATTCGAAGCAAACGCCGGATCATCCCCACGGCCCTGCCTGCGGATCACATCCCCCAGCTTCACACCGGCGGGCAGGATGTTCTTTGGGGCGGTTCCCGCCGGCAGATCGATGGGCACCCCTTGAGACACACGGGCAATCGGTCCTCCGTCCAGCTCGGCGGTCACCAGATGGGTGGTGGAATGGACGACCCTCTCTCCAGCCAGGATGGCTTTGGCCGTGGGGACCCAGCCCAACCCGATGTAACGTCTGCGGCCGGAGGAGTCCCGGACTCTAAGATCGCCGGGATGAACATTGAGGACTATGTATTTTCGACAGAGAAACGGAGCGATGACCCAGTCGTAGCCGGCCAGGGCTACCAGCTGCACCCCGTACCTGGATAGAATGCGGCCGGTACTGCGATCGAACTGCTCCCGTCGTGCGGGCTCCCGCAGTTTTTTTCGATCCTCAGGGGTAAATTCCCGGTCCGGGTGGGGAACCCCGCAAAACTCGTAGATATCGTTGAGCAGCCCCTCCACTCCGTACTCCTCTGCGATCTTTCGATAGTTGGAGCCGGGGTTGTCCGAAACGATCAGGCGCACTTCGTAGTGGGGCGCGGATTGATCAGGGGGAAGGTACTCCAGCAGCTTGCGGGCGTTGGACCCGGTTCCGCTCATCAGGACAGCCGTCGGGATTCTACCGGTCAAAGCAATCGAGGTCATGCCTCCCTCCTCCCCCCGGAATCGCCCTGGATATACTCAACGGCGTTGCGAAAGATTGCCAGACCCTCCCCCTCCCGCGGCATGGGACGGCCCAAGGCGGTCTCCCGGGTCCAGGAAGGGTGGTTGTAGGCGGAGAGATAGCCTTCCGGATGGGGCATGATTCCGAAAATCAGGCCGGTGGCATCGCAAACAGCGGCGATAGCCCTCTGCGACCCATTGGGATTGAAGGGATATTCCTGGGTCGGCGAGCCCTCCGCAGTCGCATAGCGGGCGACCACCTGATCGTTCCGCTCGACCCGATCGAGCAGACGGTCTTCCCCCATATAGAACTTGCCTACCCCA
>CAZBXU010000236.1:0-4794 GCA_964495755.1 uncultured Spirochaetaceae bacterium
GTGCCGCTGGAAGTTCCGCATCGTCCCAAACCATGGCCTGATCTTCTGAAACGGCCAAGAACGGAGGCCAGCGTGTCCAGGATGGTCTCATCCGGGAAGCTCACCGTCAGCTGCAGGCTGCCGTCCGCGCGCTTCTCCAGGCACTCCTCGAGGAGCTTTCGGTAGCCGGCATCCCCCCGGCCCGCCGCATTACCTTTATCGGCGGAAGCGCCCTCCGCCGCCGAGATACCCGCCGGGGCGGGCTCCGGAGCACCGAGAAGCTCCCCGACAAACTGGAAGGCCGCGCCTACCAGCCGTCCGCCGGCGCGGGCGATCTGCTCCTGCCGCTCCCTGCGCCGAAGCTCCCGCTCCACCTCCTGCCGGCGGCTCTCGTCCACGGGCGCCGGAGGCTTCTCCCCGATCAACACCTCCAGACGCCGCTTTAGGGCTTCGATGCCACCGGTCAGGGCCACCTCATTGACCTCGGACTCCAGATCCAGGGCGGCCAGGGCCAGCTCGCGCTTGGCCTCCAGGGTGTTCAGCATTCCCTCTTCGATGGTATCCTCCGTGACCAGCAGGTACACCTGGACGGGGCGTTTCTGCCCCATCCGGTGCACCCGGCTGATGCGCTGCTCGAGCACCGCCGGATTCCAGGGCAGGTCCACGTTGATCACAGTATCGGCGGCCTGAAGGTTCAACCCCGTGGCTCCGGCATTGGTGCTGATGAACAGCCTGCACTGCGGATCCACCCGGAAGCGTTCCATCAGGCCCTGCCGCTTTTTCTGCGGCACCGAGCCGTCCAGCCGAACGAAGTCGATCCGCCGCTTGAGGAGAAGCGGCTCGATCAGATTCAGCATGGTGGTCCATTCGGAGAACAGCACGATCTTGCGTTCCTCCTCCGAGGCGAGCTCGTCTAAAAGTATATCCAGCTCCTCGAGTTTGCTGGAGTACGAAGGTTCGAGCTTGTCCACCAGGAAGGTCGAGTCCGCAGCCAGCCGGCAGGTAAGCAGCTCTTTCTGCAGACGCAGCAGATCCATCTCGGAGATATACTTCTTGTTGAGGATCGTGGAGATGATCCGTCTGTGGTTGTCGTGTATCTCCACCTGCTCCTCCGTGGGCGGGATCCGCCGGATCTCGGTTGACCGCTCCGGAAGCTGGCGGATGACCTCGGCCCGGGTACGGCGAAGCAGAAGGGGCCTGAGCCGCTCCCTCAGATCATCCAGGTTCTTGTACCCGAGCAGCCGGCCCTCTTCGCTGACCACCCTGTGGCGGTGGTAGAATTGGAAAGCCGGTCCGAGCCGGCGGTTGTCGATAAACTGCACCACCGAGTACAGCTCTTCCAGGCGGTTTTCCAGCGGAGTGCCGGATAGCACCAGGGCATAGGGGGAAACCAGCCCCTTGATCATCCGGCTGGTCTTGGCTTCCCAGTTCTTGATCCGCTGCCCCTCGTCCAGGATGATCAGGTCCCATGCCACCCGTTCGATCGCCTCCAGGTCCCGCAGCACCTGTTCGTAGTTGCAGACGGTGAAAAAATCTCCTTCGACGTACTGGAGGGCCCGCTCGGCGGCGCTTCCCAGCACCAGCCGGCATTCGCGGTCGGTGAAGCGCTCGATCTCCAGGCGCCACTGACTCTTGACCGAAGCCGGGCATACGACCAGCACCCGCTCGATCCCGGCCAGGCGCGCCAGAAGCTCGGCGGTGCCGATGCCCTGCACCGTCTTGCCCAGTCCCATGTCGTCGGCCAGGATCGCCCTTCCGGCTCCAACGGCGAAGGCGATGCCGCCCAGCTGGTAGGGCAGAAGCTCCTGCCTGAGCAGTTCCTTGCGCAGGGGATGCTTTTGCGGGTCTTTGCGGATCTCCTCGATCTCCCTACGGATCCTGTCACGAAGCAGGATCGTTTCTATGTGTTCCTCCGCATCCTGATAGATGGTGACTCGCTCCCCTAGAGCTTCGAGCCTGCGAATCCGTTTCAGGAGATCCCGCACGTCCTGCACCGGCCTGTCCTTCAGGGGTGCAACCAGCTGCGCCGCCTCACCCTCCATCTCTTCATAGGGCGGCAGGACCCTCAGCTCCACGTCCTTTCCATAGAGCAGCACCACACTGACATGCTTTCGCCTGTAGGGCTGCTGCAGCTGCTTTTCGGAGAAAATGCGTTTTGCCTCCTGCTGGACGTACATGATGTGTTTGCAGGTTCCCAGGTTGTTGACCTTGAAGTCCGGACAGGAGCAGTAGGACTCCCCGCGTTTGAAGCCCCGCAGAGCCACCCGGTAGGTCTTGCCCGAGGCGTAGCTTGTAACGCTGTAGTCGGTCCAAACCGCCCCCGGATCCGCCGACTCGAGACTCATTTTGTCCTTGCGCATACGTTCGGCCCGCTCCTCCAGGGCCCGCTGAACGAGCTCCTCGTCATCGAGGGTCTCCAGCGGAGCTTTGTCCGGCGGCGGGATGGCCAGCCCCAGGGCCAGCTTCTCTTCCAGGATGAGGGAGAAAGCCGCCCCGGCGTGCTCGCAGGGCATATCACAGCTGCTGCAGCGATAGTGCAGTCTCCGGCTGCGGGAAGAGTCGGCTTCGATGACAACTTCCGAGCCATTTAGACGCACCCGGAAACGGTTTGCATCCAACTCCACCTGAGCGGCGATGTCGATCTCGTAACGTCCCCCCTGCCGGATCAGGCGGTCTCCCTTGGGACCGAGAAGCTTCCGGGCTTCCTGAAAGCTGAGATGGGACAGTCTGTCTTTGAGGTTCACTGCTTCCTCCCCTTATTCCTCCGGTCAAATCCTGCCGCTGTACTTCAATACGTGTACCCCTGCCTCTGGATCCAGTACTCGCGGAAGGCTTTCAACCGCGGAAGTGATTCCCGGTCTTTGGCACGACCCGATGCTTCTTTGCTGGCGATGATGTCATCAATATGACACACCGGAAAGCCCTCTACATCCACACGTCTGCGGTAGGCATCTTCGAACCGCTCTATTCCGTCTGGAGCGAACACCAGATCAAGATCGAAGGGTCCGTTTTTCAGCTGCACAAAATCCTTTCCTCGAATGATCTCAGCCGCCTGTTCATCCGTGAGAGTGAAACCGATATCCTTGAGGGCGTCCACAAGAGCCCGGCCGTTTTCAGGATCTTTTTTTACATAAATATCCGCATCTTGCGTGGTGTCCGGGAAACCGAGCAGTATAGCACCCGATTTGCCGATGAACAGATAGAGAACGCCGTACCTCTGAAGCGCATCTTTTATCTCTTCTGCCTGACGGTATTCAAATGCGGGCATACCCAAGCCACCGGGGGAGATGCGTATCACACCAGCGCCTGTAGTCTTCCATGGTATCGAAGGATCGATACTCCGCGTCGTCTAGAACCGGCTTATACGTACGGATAAAGGCATATTTCCAACGCTGGGATAGAGGACGGCGGGAAGCCGCTTCAAACTCAGCGAGCCACTCACTCGGAATGTCTTGAAGCTGCTGCTTTCGACTCACTTCACCATCATAGGCGGTGGGCTAATACCTGTCTACAGATTGCCGGACAAGTGCGAAGCTGTGGATATTCCTGCTCCGTAGATATATCTTGATTCCAGATATGAACAAGGTCGGTCCCATCAGATGCACCAACCGATGATCCAGGAGATCGAGGAAAAACAAAGCAAGATCGGCCTGAGGAATTTCGACGATCCCGTCTTCGAGGGGTTCTAGGAAAAGGAAAGGCTGCCTCCTGGATCGAGACAGCCTTTTTCGTTCCTGTTGTATGCGCCCGGGAGCGCCCAGCACTTACCCGGACTTCAACTGGTACTGTGCTTTTCCGAAGCCGATGATGAACATGCCAACGAAGTAGAGCAGGAAGAGAAGGAAAAACCCGAAAGCACCAGATTTCCCGAAGGCTTTGGCGGCGTTGACCGCAACGATGATTGCGATGATGATGTTGACGATGGGAATCAGATACAAAATCACCCACCATCCCGACTTTCCCGCGATCTGGCACCAGACGATGACGTTGTAGATGGGAATGATTATGGCCCAACCCGGTTTCCCCGCCTTTACAAATACCTTCCAACCCGAGATGATCAGAAGCGCATACATGATCACGAAAGTGATCCAATAACTGGTGGAATTGTAATATTCCATTGCACCCTCCTTCGGTATGTAGATTATATACAAATAGAATCGTCCGATCCGGCAATAAAGTGAAAAAAAATCGCCATTTAAATTGACGTTTACCGCGCCCAGATGTAGGTCAAGTCGACAGTGCTTCTACCTACTTGACCTCAGAGCGCGCCGGGAAACAAAAATTTTTACCAGAAAATTGCATTTTCCTCACACTGGGGTATAATCCTAAGAAACGTGAAAAGGCTGATTCTCTTTCTTATTGGTGCGCTTCTCTTTCTCGTGTCTTTCAGCGCCTTTGGCCAAACGATCACCGTGCACGATGGCACTTCCCCGACCATCGACATCGACTGGTGGTCGGACACGGACTTCTTCTATGCCAACTGGTCCTCCGTCGACTGGAGCTCCGCCGCCACCTCGGATTACAAGTGGTACCATGTGGTGCTCCAGAAAAAAACCGGATCAATCTGGACCCAGGAACAGCCGAAGGATGTTCCTGGTTTAACCTCGACAACCATCCCACCCACTGTGGTCACCTTTTCCGACCTCAATTTGATCGAGGGAGAGCGTTACAGGATACAGGTCACAGCCCGCTACCAATCTCCGGTCGGCGGTCCGATCGCACTCGGCGAGGGCGCCTCTGACGGCGCCATCATCGGCAGCCCGCCCGGGCTGTCCGTCACCGCCACCCCGAGCTCCTTGAGCTTCTCCTCCACAG
>CAZBXU010000237.1:0-4781 GCA_964495755.1 uncultured Spirochaetaceae bacterium
TCTGTGTAGCCTGGCCGATCGGTGTTGTCAGCCCGGCATCGCTGTACCATTCATAACTGTAGGGTGCTATTCCGTTGAACGGGGTGGCGGTTGCTTCACCATCAGAATAGCCGTTGCAGCTGATGTCCTCGCCGTTGTAATCGGAGGTTACTGTCGCCACCACGCTCAGGGCTACGGGTTGGGTGAGGGTTACGCTGTTATCTGCAGTACACCCGTTCGCGTCGGTCACCTCAACCCACCAGGTTCCGGCAGAGAGACCAATGGCTGTCGGTGTTGTCTGGCCGATCGGATTGGTCAGTCCGGGTCCACTGTACCATACATAGTTATACGGTCCGGTTCCGTTTGCCGGTGTGGCGGTTGCTTCACCATCAGAATAACCGTTGCAGCTGATGTCCTCGCCGTTGTAATCGGAGGTGACGGCTGCTGTAACGCTCAGGGCTGCCGGCTGGGTCAGGGTCACGCTGTTGTCAGCCGTACATCCGTTGGCATCGGTCACCTCCACGTAGTATGTCCCGGCAGAAAGTCCGATGGCAGTTGCCATGGTCTGCCCGATCGGGATGGTGAGGAACGGATCGCTGTACCATTCATAGCTATACGGTGGTGTACCGTCAGCCGGTGTGGCTGTCGCTTCGCCGTCGCTTACCCCGTTGCAGCTGATATCCTCCCCGTTGTAATCGGAGGTGACCATGGCGGTCACGGTTAGGAGCGTGGGTTCGGTCAGGGTGACCGGCGGGGCGCTGTTGGTGCAGCCGATCCCGTCACGTACCAGCACGTTATAGGTTCCGGCGGGTAGGTTGTTGAAGATGTTGCTCACCTGGTAGGTGGCGCCCCCGGTGATGGAGTAGAGGAGTGCACCCGTTCCGCCGGAGCCGGTGGCGGTGATGATCCCGTCACTGGCACTAAAGCAGGAGATGTCCTCGCCGTTATAGTCAGACGTTACCGCTGCGCTGATGAGTATTTCCGGGTTCCCGGTGATCGTGGGTGATCCGTTCATCATCCGGCTGCAGCCGGTGGTGGCGTTGGTCGCTTCGACCGTATAGGTCCCGTCGGTCATGTTCGGCCAGGTCAGGGCAACGCCTGTACCGGGTAGTGGCGCCCCTTCCGGAACACCGTTTTTCAATAGCTGGTAATCCACGCCGGCTTCCGAATTGCTCAGGGTAACGTCCACCCCGGGGATCCCGTAACAGTAGAAACCGGGTGAGGTAACATCGTAAACTGCCGGCAGCGGATTGATGGTGACGGTCACCTGGTCCTGAACCATCGGGCAGCCGGACAGCAGATCGGTAACAAAGAGGGTATAGGTTGTGGTCACGGACGGGCTTGCCACCGGGTGTTCGGCGGATGCATTGTCCAGTCCGAAGGAGGGCGACCAGAAGTAGGAGAAGCTGCCCGATCCACCGGTAGCGCTGGCGCCGGTTCCGCGCGGGACGCCGCCCAGCGTGGCGCTTTCTCCCTCACAGATGGTCGTGTCGTTGCCGGCAACGGCTGTGGCGGTGGCATAGACGTTGATCGTGAGTTGCCTCAGCGTTCCCGGACAGGAAGCAGGTGCAGGAGTGTATTCCTGGACACTCAGCGTGTAAGTTCCGGGATTCGGGAAGTTCAGCACGATCCAGTTGTCTCCCGCACCGCCGCCGTTCTGAATGGGGGTTGCCGGAACAATGTTCCAGTCATACACGTTGTTCAAATGAAAATCGACCTGGTAGAACTGTCCGTTGGTTCCCTGGCACATGCTGGTCAACCCGCCACCGTAAATGGGCGGTGTGTTGGGGGCTGGTATAATGTTGATCTCCATGGTGGAGATGGCATCGCCACAGGGGCCGTTCCCGGAAGCGGTCAGGGTCAGGGTAACCATATTCCCGCCGTCGGCAAGATCCGCCGTATAGGTCGGGGTGATCGTGGTGGCATCGGTGAGCGTCCCGGCACCGTCGTGTGTCCACAGCAGTCCGCCATGGTTGGATGCCAAAGCATCGTTCACCGTATAGAATGCAGTGGCGCAGATCTGGGCGTCCGATCCGGCATCGGCTGTTGGCGCTGCTTCCACGGTGATGTCCATGGTGGACTGGGCATCTGCACAGGGGCCGTTTCCGGAAGCGGTCAGGGTCAGGGTGACCGTGTTCCCGCCATCTCCTGCTACAGCGTTATAAGTCGGTGTAAGCGTTGTTGTATTTAAAAGCGTTCCGGCACCGTTGTGGGTCCAGAGGAGACCGCCGTGGTTCGATGCGGAGGCATCGTTCACGGTGTAGGAGCCATCCGAGCAGATGCTGGCATTCGAACCGGCACTGGCTGCCGGTGCAGCCTCCACCACGATGCTCATGGTCGAGAGCTCGTCCGCACACGGTCCGTTGCCCGTGGCGGTCAGGGTCAGAATGACCGTGTTTCCGCCATCTGCCGCATCCGCCGTATAGGTGGGCGTCAGGGTGGTAGAATTGGTCAGGGTGCCTGCCCCGTCATGGGTCCAGAGCAGTCCTCCGTGGTTGGATGCGGAGGCATCGAAGACCGTATAGAAACTGTTTGAGCAGATGTTGGCATTCGAACCGGCATCGACCACCGGGGCTGCTTCGACCGTGATGTCCATGGTAGAGACTGCATTGACACAGGGCACGTTGCCGAAGGCGGTGAGGGTCAGCGTGACGGTATTCCCTCCGTCGGCAGCCACCGCGTTGTAGGTGGGGGTGATGGTGGTCGGGTTGGTGATGGTCCCCGACCCGTTGTGGGTCCAGAGCAGTCCGCCATGATTGGCTGCCGAAGCATCGAACACGGCATAGGAGCTATTGGAGCAGATGTTGCCATCCGATCCGGCATTGGCTATAGCAGCTGCCGTAACAGTGATATCCATGGTGGAAACGGCATTTCCACAGGGAACGTTACCGTTTGCGGTCAGGGTCAGGGTGACCGTGTTCCCGCCATCTCCTGCAACTGCGTTATAGGTCGGTGTAAGCGTTGTTGAATTTAAAAGGGTTCCGGATCCGTTGTGGGTCCAGAGCAGTCCTCCGTGGTTGGTGGCTGTGGCATCGCTGACCGTATAGAATCCGTCGGAACAGATGCTGGCATCGGAACCGGCATTGGCGGTCGGTGCAGCTGTAACGGTAATGTCCATGGTGGAAACAGCATTCCCGCAGGGAGCATTCCCGATAGCCGTAAGCGTCAGGGTGACTGTGCTTCCGCCATCCGACAAATCCGCCGTATAGGTGGGCGTCAGGGTGGTTGCATTGGTCAGCGTCCCGGCGCCGTCGTGGGTCCAGAGCAGGCTGGCATAGTTAGTTGCACCCGCGTCATTTACCGTATAAAAACTGTCGGAACAGATGTTGGCATCCGACCCGGCATTGGCGGTCGGTGCTGCTTCCACCGTAATGTCCATGGTGGACTGGGTGGCGGCACAGGGAGCATTCCCGTTTGCTGTCAGGGTGAGGGTAACCGTGTTCCCGCCATCCGCCACATCCGCCGTATAGGTGGGTGTCAGGGTGGTCTGGTTGGTCAGGGATCCATTCCCGTTGTGGGTCCAGAGGAGGCTGGAATAGTTGGTGGCACCGGCGTCACTTACGGTATAGAAGCTGTCTGAACAGATGTTAGCGTTTGATCCCGCATCAGCAGTGGGTTCTGCTTCCACATCGATCTGCATGGTGGAGACCGCATTCCCACACGGTGCGTTACCGCTCACAGTAAGCGTCAGAATGACGCTACTCCCGCCATCGGCGGGATCCGCGGTATAGGTGGGTGTAATGGTTGTTTCGTTGGTCAGCGTACCATTCCCGTCATGGGTCCAGAGCAGCCCGCTGTAGTTGGTTGCCGAGGCATCGTTGACGGTATAGGCACTGTTGGAACAGATGTTGGCATCCGACCCGGCACTGGCGGTAGCGGATAGTGTGACGGTGATAACTAAGGGAGCGGAGGGACCGTTATCCCCGCAGCCGTTCCAGGCGGTGACGGTCACGTTGCCGCTGGTGGCTATGCCGGAAAAATTGACGGTGATGGTCCGCTCATCGGAGGGTCCGACAACGGTCACATCGAGGGATGCGTCGAAGTTCCAGATGTACCCGTCAGCGGAGGGATCAACCGGAACGGAATAGGCCCCTGTACCGCCCTGGCAGACCGGTGTATCTCCGCTGATGGTCGGGACAGCGGGCGGACCGGGATTGATGGTGATGACCACGTCGCTGGTTGCCGGCAAGCAGGGTCCCCCGCCCCCATCCGGATCATCGGTGGTGAGGGTCAGGGTGACGGTTCCGGCGGCATCGTCGGCAGCACTGGGATCATAGGTCGGTTCCAGGGCATTCGGGTTACTGAAAGTCCCGGTACCGCTGGTGGACCAGGTTTGTGATGTTGCAGAACCACCGATGGTACTTCCGGTCAGGTCCACCAGGTCGGTCACGGCACAGATGCTGGTGCTGACTGCGTTGGCATTTGCAGTCGGTTCCAGGTTCACGTTGATCACCATGTCATCCTGCACAATACCACAGGGTGCATTACCGGTAACAACCAATGTCAGGGTAACTGTATTTCCTCCATCGGAGATATCCGGTGTATAGGTCGGTGTCAGGCTTGTTCCGTTCGTAAGAACACCATTCCCATCGTGTCCCCATAGAATGCCGGCATAATTACTGGCTGAAGCATCGTTCACCGTATAGGCTCCGTCGGAGCAGATGGTGGCATCCGAACCTGTAGAGACAGTAGGTGCAGCTACCACATCGATCTCCATGATGTCCTGATCGTTCCCGCAGGGAGCATTTCCTATGGCGGTCAGGGTGAGGGTCACGGTATTCCCGCCATCGGCAGCAGCGGCA
>CAZBXU010000238.1:0-4767 GCA_964495755.1 uncultured Spirochaetaceae bacterium
TGCTGATCGATATGCCTAAGGATGTGGCCAACACCTTGATCGATCCAACCGAGCACGACGATTTTCACCTTCCCGGCTACAATGTGCCGGCCCGGGGAGATCCCCGGGACATAGAGCTTGCCGCCGCCCTTCTGCAGCAGGCCCGCAGTTACGGCTGCAAGGCCTTTCGCTTCTGCCGGAGCCGGTATGAAGGACATGATTCTCGCACCCGCGGAGAGAAAGACTCAGGCGGCAATGAAGAGGACGAAAAAGGAGGCCGATGTATGAGCGGCAACGGTAAAACAGCTTCTCTGGAAGTGCAAAGTATGGAACTACCCCCGGGGGACGAGAAGTCTCTTCAACAGATTTTGCAGCAGCTCAACAAGCTGGTAGACGTGGTCCACGTGAAAGATCATACTGGGGACGACATTGTGCAACGCGAGCTGGCTTTGATCAAGCTGCACTGCACGGGGGATACACGGAACGAGATCCTTAAGATCGCCCATGTGTTCAAATGTGCCGCGGTGAATTTAACAGACACGACCATCACCCTGGAAATTACCGGCGAGACAGAAAAAATCGATGCCATACACCGGATGCTCAACCAGTACGGGATCCTGGAAATGGTGCGAACCGGGAACGTGCTGATCGCCAGGGGTAAGGAAACAACCTACTAGCAAGAAGAGGTCATTACTATGGGAAAAAACCTGCTGAAAAAAGTCTGGGAGATGCACAAGGTCAGGACCCTGCCCTCCGGGCAGGACCAGCTCTTCATCGGACTGCACCTGATTCACGAGGTCACCTCCCCCCAGGCGTTCGCCATGCTTGCAGAGAGGAGCTTGAAAGTGCTGCATCCGGAGCGGACCTTCGCCACGGTCGATCACATCGTGCCTACGGACGACCAGAATCGACCCTTCAAGGACGAGCTGGCCGAACAGATGATCCAGGCCCTGGAAGGCAATACCGCCGAACACGGGATCACCTTCTTCGGTCTTGATTCGGGCCTGCAGGGGATCGTGCATATCATCGGTCCGGAACTGGGCTTAAGCCAGCCGGGGATGACCATCGCCTGCGGGGATTCCCACACCTCGACCCACGGTGCCCTCGGAGCCATCGCCTTCGGTGTCGGCACCTCGCAAGTGCGGGACGTCCTGGCCACCCAGACTCTGGCCTTGAATCCTCTGAAAGTCAGGCGGATCGAGGTAAAAGGAACTCTGGGCAGTGGGGTGTATTCCAAGGACATTATTCTAAGGGTCATCGCAGAGCTGGGGGTGAAGGGCGGATTGGGGCATGCCTACGAGTACGGGGGCCCGGCAATAGAAGCACTGCCCATGGAGGCCAGGCTGACGATCTGCAATATGAGCATCGAAGGGGGAGCCCGGGCCGGCTACATCAATCCGGACCGGGTCACCTTCGAGTACCTAAAGGACCGACGGTTTGTGCCCAAGGGCGAGGGGTTCGAACGGGCTGTACAGTACTGGAAGCAGATCGCTTCGGACCCGGATGCTGAGTACGACGACAGGTTCGAGCTGGATGCGGATACCCTGGAGCCGATGGTCGCCTGGGGCATCAACCCCGGCCAGGCCGTCGGTGTGCTTGAGAAGCTGCCCGTTCTAAGTGAGCTCAAAACGGAGGATCGGGAGGTGGCCGAGATTGCTTACAGCCATACCCGTTTCCGCCAGGGCCGGCCGATCAAAGGGCAAAAGATCGACGTGGCCTTTATCGGATCGTGTACGAACGGGCGGATCAGCGACCTGCGGGAAGCGGCCCGTCTGGTGCAGGGGCACAAGGCGGCGGCCCACGTGAAAGCCCTGGTTGTGCCCGGTTCTCAAGCCGTGGCGGGACAGGCCGAATCGGAGGGGCTGCCCGAGATTTTCCTCCAGGCCGGATTCCAGTGGCGGAGGGCGGGCTGCTCGATGTGTCTGGGCATGAACCCGGATGTGCTGCAGGGAGATCAGGTCTGTGCCAGCTCCTCGAACCGCAACTTCATCGGCCGTCAGGGCTCCCCTACGGGCAGAACCCTGCTGATGAGCCCGGCCATGGTGGCTGCGGCGGCCCTGGCCGGAGAAGTGGCGGATGTGCGGGAGTTAGCCCAAGGAGGTCGAGAATGAGCCGGAGCAAATCCGTGATTCGAGAGATAACAGGAAGGGCGTTAGCGGTTCGAGGCAACGATGTCGACACCGACCGCATCATTCCAGCCCGATATATGAAAGAACTGACCTTCGACCAGTTGGGCCAATACAGCTTCTACGACCAACGCTTCGATTCTTCGGGAAAATCCCTCGATCATCCACTGAACGACCCCCGCTTCGAGGGGGCCAGTGTTCTTCTGGTAAACAAGAACTTCGGCTGCGGCTCCTCCCGGGAGCATGCCCCTCAGGCTCTGATGCGCTGGGGCATCCGGGCAATCATCGGCGAAAGTTTCGCCGAGATCTTCGCCGGCAACTGCACCGCTCTGGGTGTTCCCACTCTGACGGTGGGCAATGGGGAGATCGAGGAGCTGATGAAGCTGGTTGAAGCGGAACCGCAAACGGAGTTTCGCATCGATCTGGAATCCCGGCAAGTTCAGGCGGGCAGTTCGAAGGTTTCCTTTTCCCTTTCCGCAAGTCAGGCGCAGGTGTTCCTGAGCGGCACCTGGGATACCGCCACCTCCCTTCTCGACGGCCTGGAGGAGGTTCAAGCCACGGCGGCCCGCCTGCCGTATATCAAGGATTTTCCCTACGATCGGCCTCGAGGCTGACGTGCTGCGGACCGGCGAGTCGACTTAATACCTCCAGTTGCGATCGCAACTCCTTCCTGTTTTGGGACTCCCGTTCCAGGGGATCGTAGACAGGGGGGTAGTGATAGAACACCGCTATAGTGAAACAGATGCTGACAAAATAGGTTAATGCTTCGACAATGGTCTTACCGTTCAACACGCTGATAGACAGGATTCTTCGTTTCCCATGGGGAATCGTGAAGCTCTTTCCATGCAGAATCATCGGATCAAGAGGTCCGGTAGGACGACGGCCCCTGCCTTTCCTGCGGGTATTCAGAATCGTCTCCACTTTCTTTGCCATCTCGAAGATGATGTCCAATCCTTCGTTGACCTGTTTTAAGATTTCAGCCTCGAGACTTTGGATTCCCTTCGTTGAGTGCTGCAGGTCGAGGAAACGTGTCCGAGGTAGCTCATCTTCACCGTAATCCCATACACGACCAACGATTCGCCGTATTCTCAAAAAATCGAGTTGGAAAAAATCATGAGTAAACAGGGTGACGGCGCCGATCTGCTCGAGATCCGTTTGGCCGTTCAGCAGAGGAGCGAAAGTACGGTCGAAGGTGTCAAAGAATCGGGGCGCAAAGCGCAGGACATCTTCGCTGTCCGCCGAAAAGGCAGGCTCTTCGCCAACGTTGTTCGCCTGGTCGTAAAAGAACCGAAGCGGATCGAAGCTTACCTCGCCGGATTCGTTGAGGGTAAGAAAGGTCTTTGACTTATTTATTTTCTCCTGACAGCTGCGCAGCTCCGCCAGGCGGCGCCGGCCCTCGGCAACGAGCGATCTGATCTTTTCTTTGACATCTGGCGGACAGGCAAAGTCTTTTGTATTGATCAGCTCGCCGAGATCGGTGCATAGAATGTCCCGCATGGTAAGATAACGCCGATATTTTCGCATGTTGAGGCTCAGAATGATGTTGTACAGAGAGGGGATGCTGCCGTCGTAGTCTAGGATTTTGTGGATCAGATCGACGGCGGTTTCATACTTGTCTCCCAGCCTCGGATCGTTCTTCATGATTTTCTGCAATGAGATGCGGAGGAGCTCCTGGTATTCCTCTCTATACTGAAAGATGAGAAAAAGGGCTTCCAGGGATCGCAGCTTGTTGATCAGATACGGATCCTTGTAATCGAATAAATTGAAATTGATGGACAGGATTTTCTCGCATAGTTGCTTCACGACGACGAGGAGGTTGTACTCTTTCTTCCGCAGATAGCGCCAGCTGTCTTCAAGCCCCATCGCAACTATGTCCAAGAGTTCCGCAGCCCACTGCCGCAGATCCCGGCGGAGAAGCAGTGCAACGGCTTGGCTTAGCTTCACATCCGGGAGAAACCGTACAGGCGTGAATACCAGTGTAAACTTTCCGAAGCTGAGTATCCTCCTGTAATCCCCGAACAGATAGGAAAAATAAGGGATTCTGGCATAAGGTTTTTTGAGAATATCTATCAGTGCGGGAACGCGGTATCGCAGGGGCCTGGTTCTTTGACTTCTCTCGTTTTCCCCATCAATCTCCTGCGTGCCTCCAGCGTCAAGTTTAAGGATCTCCTGGATTTTTTCACGTACACCCAAATCGCTGGCCACAATTACATCAACCGCTCTTCGACGTTCTTCATCCCGTTGCTGCTTCAGCAATTGACCCAGTGTGATGATGTCTTCAGCCTCCGGACTGAGTCGGCCTGAGGACGCTGATTTTTCCATACAATAACCTTTACTGGCACTATTATCGGCAGGCTGGGTGAATCCAAGTCTCTGGAGTTTCGCGATTTTCTCTTCCTGACGACCGGGGAATTTATATAAATACTGTTCGGTGCCCCAAACCTGAAAATATTAGAAACCCTCCCCGCTATAATTACATTTGCATCGCCACGGCGGATGGATTAGTATTGGTATCAGCGCAGCCAAGAAATCCAAAGTTCCAGGAGGAGAGAAAAATGGCCACGTATATACTGCTCAGCAACCTTACCGACGAGGGAAATCGAACCCTCAAGAAGAACCCCGACCGCATAAAAGAGGTCAACAAAGAGCTGGAAAAAATGGG
>CAZBXU010000239.1:0-4641 GCA_964495755.1 uncultured Spirochaetaceae bacterium
CTTGTGGATATTGTGTGGGCGAAAGCGGGGATCTATCATGGTAGTTGAATTTATTCAATGCCTATTGAATAAAGTAATAGAACCGGGGGATTTTCTCGGACTCAGGTTCTCTCCAAAAACCTGTGTACGAACCTTTCCTGATCACGCGTCTCAAGGGCGGAGCGAATGCTCCGGACTGTGCTGATCGCTTTCTTCGGGAATAGACGCAAATACTTGCCAACCGTACAGCAGAGCACCAGCCCGGTACGGCCAATCCCCGCGTAGCAGTGTACGCAGACCGGCTGCCCTTGATCCATATGTCCGATGATCGTAGTGATCAGCCTGTCGAAGGATTCGATGCTCTCCGGGATTCCGAATTCGCTTATCGGATAGAAGTGCCAGATCAGCCCTGCGGTCCGGCAGGAAGGGCCAAGATTGGAGGCGCTGTCTGTCAGGGACACCAGGCAGCGGATTCCCTGGGAGTACAGATCGACGAGATCTTGCTCAAGCGCCCGATCTCCTCCATAGTCCCCACCACCGGGGAGGGCGGCGCCGGCAAGTTTATCGAGAATAACCCAGGAGAAATTGGCGGTCATGGGCACGCTGCTCTGCTCGACAGGGTGGGCTGGTCGTGAAAGAACAACGGTTTCACTCCTTTTTCGCTGCGGTTCTATAGAAGAGGAAGGAGTTCTTGAACCCCCGGCCCTGTGATAACAGGGTGTAGGTTAGCAGAACGAAAACCAGGTAGACCGCTAGAATCCCGCAGGTCAGCCAGTACCAGAACGGCTGCCCCCGCGAAATCCCGTAGGCGGGGAAATTGATCATCAGTATCAGAGGAATGGCCAGGACGAAGGTAATTCCCGAGGCATACATGTAGTCCGCCGCAACCGGGGTTTCGAAATCCGGATCCAACACCCGCAGCAGGGCGAGACCGGTGGTCATCGTACCGGTACAGGCACCGTAGATCATGATGGCCCGGTAGAAATGATGGTCCTCGAACATCCGTGAGGTAAGAGCTAAAACGCCGAACAGAGCCACAAGACCGCCGCAGCACCCCATGACCAGGATGGGCAGCCAGTACTTGGAGACCACGACCAGGGAGATGGCGGCGATCGCGGCGGCGACCATGATATCCACGGAAGCGCCGCAGATTCTGGTCAATGTGCCATTGTCAATGGTGTGATCCACCTTGATGAAGGCCAGAAGCGGTTTTATGGCCAAAGTCACCATGGCGGCGAACACGAAGGAGATGCCCCACAGGTTGACAGCCAGATCCGTTCCCATTGGCCCGGCAAATCCGAGTAGAAAGGTCAGACCCTTGAGCAGAAGATAGGAGAGCAGATAGATCGCAAGCACTACACCGAGGTTGTAAGACATGGAGTCGATGGCTTCGGTTTCTGTTGTTAGAGACGATCCAACGGGTGTCTTTGTACCGCGCTTGTAGACACCGATCCGCGCGCCCCTACTAAAGAAACGTTCGACCTGTTCGGTCTCCATCCAGCCGCGGCGAATACCGTAGTTGATCAGAAACACCCCTCCGAAGCAGGCCCACAGATAACCGAATGCGGCGAAGGTAAGCCCGACATTGCCGCCGCCGCTGAAACCGAAACTCTCCCAGCCCGTGCCTATTGCGAAGGACTGGCCCGGGCCCAGACCAAATCCTAGTGGAATAAAAAAGCCGAAACTGGGGAAGAGAGTGGGCAAGACAGTGGCAATGAACAGAAAAGTGAGCCCAAACCCTACGATCGCCTGGAGCGTGTACTGGGAAATAATCGCTACGGCCGTCGAGAAGATGCGCTTTCCGGCGCCTCTGCTCGGTGCTTTCCTTAAAGTCATGGAAATGAAGGAAATGGCGAGAAGATGGTACACCAGATTCTCCAATCCCGATGTCGGCAGTCCCATCCGGGGAGCGAGGAAGTTGTATACCGGTAGCAGGATGAATCCGGCGGTCAGGGAATTCGGAATCAGAAACCGTTGGAAGAACCGCACCTTCGCGCGAATGAGAGTTGCCAGCAGCAGGGCGGCGGATATCAAACCCAGATCGACGAAGATCTGCCAGGAGAAATTCATGGGGTGCCTCCGTTGAAGCGCCCAGTGTAGCAGGGATTGAGGGAGTTGTCGATTCCTCAAGCTCAGGGAAGGATATGAGTGCCGGTTTTTCCCTCTACCGCCTCCAAAGCCTTGTCGAGGGAGGTGATGATTGTCTCGTTCCCGCTCCATTTGACGAAGCGGATCGCCGCTTCGATCTTCGGGCCCATGGAGCCGGCCAGGAAGTGTCCCGCCTTGAGATAAGCTTCGCTCTCTTCCACAGTGAGCCGATCCAGGGCTTTCTGTTCGGGCTTGTTGAAGTTCAGGTACACCTTCTCCACGTCCGTGAGGATGAGGAACTTGTCCGCCTTCACCACCTGGGCCAGCTTGAATCCGGCCCTGTCTTTGTCAATCACCGCCTCCACCCCGCTGTAGCTGCCGTCGCCGTTTTTCTTGACCGGTATCCCTCCGCCTCCGGAGGCGATCACGACTACTCCGCCGTTGAGCAGGTCCATGATCGATTCCTTCTCCACGATATCGACAGGTTCGGGGGAGGGTACCACCCGACGCCAGCCCTTCTCGATGCCGGGCTTCACCTCTTTCACTACATAACCCTTGGTTTTGGCCAGATGGAGAGCCTCCTCTTTTGTATAAAACGGTCCTACAGGTTTGCTGGGGTCCTGAAAGTCCGGATCCCGATCGCTTACCTCCACCTGTGTCACAACGGTGCAGATCGGGTTTTCGATGCCCTCCTGCTTGAGATGAAAGCTTAGACGGTTTTGCATCATCCATCCGATCTGGCCTTGAGTCATAGCTCCGCAGACGGCAAGGGTTTGAGCCGGCACCAGGGCATCGCTCTCCTCCTGCTGGATCAACAGGGCCCCGGCCTGGGGGCCGTTACCGTGGGTAACCACCAGCCGATAACCGGCCTTGGTAATCTTGGCGATCTGCTTTGCAGTAACGTCCACGTTGTGAAACTGCTCCTCCGTAGTGCCCCGCTGATCCGCCTGTTTGATCGCATTTCCGCCTAGGGCGATAACCAACACTTCTTTGCTCATCTAAACTCCATCTATTCGAATTAAGCGATATCAGAATCTGTGATCCGCCTGATAGTGTAAAATGTGATTCGAACCGTGGCAAGGTAAATGTGATCGGCTGATTTCAAATAGTGAGAACGCCGCGGCTATGTGTTCTTCCGGGTCAACTCGCCGTAGCGGAAGCAGCTGACCAGGTGGTCGTTGACAACCCCTACGGCCTGCAGGTGAGCGTAGATGATCGTGGAACCGACAAAGCGGAATCCCCTCTTTTTTAAGTCCTTGCTGATTGTGTCGGAAAGGTCTGTTTTGGCCGGGATTTCCGAGAGGGTTTTCCATTTATTGACTAGAGGCTTGCCCTCCACAAACCCCCAGAGGTAGTTGTCGAAACTGCCGAACTCCTCCTGCACCTCGAGAAACCTCTTGGCGTTGTTGATCGACGACTCTATTTTCAGTCGGTTGCGAACGATTCCAGCATCTTTGAGAAGGCGCTCTCTGTCTCGCGGGCCGAAGCGGGCTACAACTCTTGGATCAAAGCCTCGATAGGCCTTCCGATAGTTCTCTCTCTTCTTGAGGATCGTAGACCAGCTCAGGCCGGCCTGGGCGGATTCCAGTACGAGAAACTCGAAATGCCGCTGGTCGTCGTGGACAGGCACCCCCCACTCCTCGTCGTGGTAGCGGCGGTACAGATCCGTTCCCTCACACCAGGGACACCGGGTCAGTCCTTGTTTACTCATCTGTTGTACTCTCCCCTTTATGCAGTTGCCGAAGCGATAAACCAATCGATCAGTCTTCGGGCAATGCTCACCTTGTCGGGAATACGGGGCAGCCGATCCGCCGTGTACCAGGCGGCGTCCACGATTTCCGCCGGATCGATGCGGATATCCCCCCCTGCGTGCTCGGCGGTAAAGGCGACCATCAGGGAATTGGGAAAGGGCCAGCTCTGACTGCCGAAGTAACGGAGGTTCTTGACGGTGATACCCACCTCCTCCCCTATCTCCCGGTGAACACACTGTTCCAGAGATTCCCCCGGCTCTACGAATCCGGCGATGACGCTGTACATGGCGTATGGAAAGCGATGCGCTCGGGCCAGAAGGATCTTGTCTTCCCGGGTGATCGCTACGATAACCGCCGGACTGATGCGCGGATAGCTGATCAGTCCGCACTGGGGACAGCTCTTGGCTCGCTCCCCATTTTTGTCCTTGGTCGGAGAGCCGCAGCGGCCGCAGAACTGATGATTTCTGTCCCAATCCATGATTTGAAAAGCCCGGCCGGCAAGCCAAAACAACTCTTCGGGCAGACTGCCCCAAAGTTGCCGCAGCTGCTCGAAGCTCATCCCCTCCGGTGGATGGGTGCCCTCTGAATCCAGCTCTGCGGAATAGCAGCTATGCCCGTCGAGCGTTCCCAGATATTGCGTGCGTACCGGATGTATGTCGAGGCTGTGTAGTTCGTCGCAGAGGGGCACAGAGGCGCTCTGGTCCTTCAATCGAACGAGAAGCCTGTTCTCCTTAAAGACAAACCAGTACGCATTGCCCTCCTGGGTCTCCGGGGGCTGTACCGCCGGTTCGAAGCTCATACGGACAAAACCTTTCAAGTGTGT
>CAZBXU010000240.1:0-4635 GCA_964495755.1 uncultured Spirochaetaceae bacterium
TCCTAACGCTGTACCTTAACAACCTACCCTTCGGGTATAACGCCATCGGAGTCGGGGCGGCGGCTCGGACCTATTTTTCCCAACCCTTGGACAAATTGTCCCGCCCTCAAATACTGCTTCTCGCGATCATTCCCAAAGCACCGAGCCTGTACGATCCCTTCGACTCTTCCGAAAGTCGAGCACTCCTTGAGAGCAGGGCGGTTGCATTGGCTTCCCTGGTGACGGTTTCCGACGAGGAGATCGGCCGGGCAATGCGCACCTTCCGCCGTGGGGCAGCGGAGATCCATGCCCCCCACTTTATACGCTACCTGCTCGAGACGCTGGAAGGGTTGGACCGAAGTGAGGCGGGGCGTCTGGAGATTGCTCGGATCGTTACCACGCTGGATGCAGGGTTGTACAGATCCCTCAGCGACGGCATTCGGGGCAGACTGGCTGGGATCGGCCGCAGCAGCGCTTCCGAGGACCTCTCCACCGCGGTGCGCATCCCACTTCACAACGCTTCGGCCTTGGTTTTGGACAACCGTGGAGGCGAGGTCTTGGCCTGGGTCGGGTCTCAAGATTTCTTCGACAGGGAGAACGGCGGGGAAATCGACGGGGTGCGGAGGGAAAGCTCTAGCGGTTCCACCCTCAAACCCTTTCTCTACGCCGCGGCGTTGGAGAAGGGGTACACACCCTCGACCTTGCTGCCCGATCTGGAACTGACCTTTGGAGCCCAGGAAGGCTACCGTCCGGAAAACTTCGATCGGCGCAGCCGCGGAATGGTTCGTCTGCGCACCGCCCTGGCCAGTTCCCTGAATGTGCCGGCTGTCTATCTCTTGTCCCGGATCGGGTTGGAGGCATTCCTCGGCTCCTGCAGAGACCTCGGATTCGAGCTACCTGAAGACGCGGAGGCTCAATACGGTCTCGGAGCGGCAATCGGGAATGCAGAGGTGACCCTGCTCGAGCTTACCCGCGCCTTCAGCGTTTTTCCCAATGGAGGGGTCCTTCGTCCGATTCGGGTGATGCTGGAAATACAGACCACGGATGACCGCTGCATCCAGTTTGGGGAGCCTTCCGAGGGAAAACGGGTATTCCGGGAGCAGACCGCCTGGCTTGTCGCCAATATCCTGGCAGACCCGGCGGCCAGAGCAACCGGTTTCGGCACGGCTTCACGGTTCAATACCGCCTTTCCGGCCATCTTCAAATCAGGTACGGCCAGCGAATACACGAATCTCTGGTGTCTTGGCGCCCTTCCCGACTACACGGTGGGGGTTTGGGCGGGCAACTTCGACGGCCGTTCCGCCTTCGGGACCACGGGCAGCTCCCTTCCAGCCGCCGTGGTCGTGCGGGTCCTTGAGGATCTCAGCCGGGGAGGAGGGGAACAGCGGGACACACCGTTTTGGGGCGAACCGTCCGGACTCTCCCGAATTCGAATCTGTACCCAAACCGGGTACCTGGCTTCAACTGCCTGCCCGGCGACGCGGGAGGAGTACTTCTTGGCGGGTTCGGCGCCTGAAGCGGTCTGTCCCGTTCACGGGCAGGGAAGAGATATGGAAGAATTGCTCTTGGAGGTTGTACTGGGGGAGTCGAAGCAGCCCCGGGTTCTCTTCCCGCGAAAAGGCACGGTGTTCTACCGGGATCGAGGTGCCGCGGCGGAGGTCCAGACGATCCCGGGGTGGATCGCCTCCGATCCCGAGGATCGGATCGTGGTCCGATTGAACGGCCGGGTTCTTGCACTGGATGACCCCTCTCGACCGTTGCTGCCCGTACGTCCCGGTCCCTATCGACTGGAGGTGGAGGGACGATTCGGCGGCGATGCGGTTTCCTATTCCGTCCGTTGATCTGTACACTGGCTTCTACCCACGAAACCGGTTATACTGACTTTCGGAATCAATCGTATGATTGAAACGTCCATTTAACAGCCGGGAATCGGAGAGAATCGCCATGTCCAACGAGGATGGGTCCGTTCAGGGGAAGATCATCGAAGCCACCGTTGAATGTATAGAACGGGAAGGCATCCAGTCTGTTACGATTCGAAAGATCGCCAAGTTGGCCGGCGTGAACAGTGCGGCGATCAACTACTACTTCCGCTCCAAGGAGAAGCTGGTTGAAGAAGTAATGCGGAACACCGTCGAACACGTTTTCGAGGACTGGCGGGAAATCATCAACGATGAGAGCCGCAGTGTCCGAGAGCGCCTGTTCCTGTTGTTTACTGACTACATGGAGGGGGCGATCATGTATCCGGGAATCTTCAAAGCCCACATGTGGGAACCACTGATCAACAACAACTACGATGCTCTGTTCGTGAAGCTCTTGAACGGATTTTTCCAGAACCTGGTCAAGAAGCTCAGCCTGGAGTTAGAACGACCGGTTAAAGAGCTCAAGCTGGTGGTGATCCACCTGTTCTCGGCTGTGACCATGCCCGTCCTGATGCCCGACCTGTATCGGGACTTTTATGACGGAAAAACATTTAAGGAAGCGAAGATGCGCCGCGCCCTGATCGAGCATGTTCTTAAGCTGTATTTTGATGAGGGGGAGCAGTTCGAGCAGGCGCAGGATACCGAAGGCAAGTAGCGGGATCACGATTTACCTCCTTTTCCAAGCAGCACCTTACCCAAGAAAGGCGTTTTCCTCTGAGTTGCTCGGTGCGGACACATCTCCTGGCAACAGTAACAGCGGATGCAGCGTTCGTAGTCGTACACGGGAGGGGCATCGGTTCCGCCGCCGTTGAAGTGCAGGGCCTTATCGGGGAGTGGACAGGCCTTTACACAGATGCCGCAGCGTTCGCAGAGCTGTTCATCGATTACCGGCCGGGGCAGGAGAAGGTTTCTGATCGTAGGGTAGTACTTGACCAAGGCATTCCCGCTGACCTTGGTTCGGACAACCCGAAACTCAGGTTGGATCAGATTACCTACGGATTCTCCGACGATCTCGATATCCTCGTTTCTGTACGTTCCCAGACCGGCCTGATAACCGGTCACGCAGGTCGGGACAAACTCCGGATCCAAGTCGATCAGCCGAGAGAATACGGCATCCCCGGCGACCGGATCTTCGGACATGATGAGCACATTCATGGAACGGGGTTCTCCATTCCGAGGACCGTTGCCCTCCATTGCTACGATCCCATCCAGGATGTGAATGCGCGGTCGAATGAGCAGATGGAGCTCGACGAGCATGCGGCTGAAGGCCGTCGATTCCGAATGGCTCACGTGCAGGGCGGGTTTGCCCAGACCCGGCACACAACCGAAGAGATTTTTCACAGCCCCGGTGATACGGGTGAGCTGATGGGTCTTCATCTTGGCTAGGTTGAACAAAGCGTTGTTTTCCAGGACTGCCCGAGCGATGGGCACCCGGCGACTATGAAAGTTCTCAGAAAGAGGGGCCAGGCTTCCGTGCTCGAAATCCCCCATCTCCACGCGGTATCTCTCCGCCACGGCTGAAAGCCCCGAATCGCGGGCAGCCGGCAGCGGTTTGGTGATACCGGAGGAATCACCATAGGAGACTTGCGCCTTGGATTCGAGGAGAATCTGGATCATCGCCTCGAGAACCGACGGGTGAGTTGTCACCCCGTGTTCCGGCGCACAGCCGGCCAAGATGTTTGGCTTTAGAAGCACTCTTTCGCCTTTCTTCACGAAGCGACGCAATCCCCCTAAAAGAGCGAAGCCTCGATGCAGCGTGCTGTAGAGGGTGTTCGGATCGTAGCAATCGCAGTGCAGGACGGCTACTCTCGCCTTATTCATGATTGATCTCCAACAGGGATATGGAGGTTCCGTATGCGGATCCCTTGGCGCGTTCACAGGATCCGAACCGGGAGCGGATGAACAGCTGGACCACGGGTAGAGGTATTATCCCGCCGAGGAAGCGGGCCAACTTGTTGACAAAACCGGGTATGATGATCGACTTATTCTGGAACATGTGCCGAATGGCATAGCGAGCTACCTCCTCGGGGTAGTGACAGGAGATCCTGCCGAAAAACCCTTGAGCCGCGATCAGGCTCCGGCACTCCTCGTTGGTCATGATTCCCCCCGGGCAGAGTGCACTGACCCTGACGGATGTCTCTGTCAGTTCGGCGCGCAGGGCAAGGGAAAAGTTTAGCACGAAGGCTTTGGTCGGCGCATACACGGGTTTGAAGGGCATGGGGTAGAAGGCGGCCAGGCTGGCTACGTTCAGGATATACGATCGGTCGTGCGCCCTTAGCTCCGGCAGGAATACTTGGGTCAGATGCACCAAAGTGGTGATGTTCAGGTTGATCATCGCCTGATTCCGCTCCGGTTGGGAATCAACAAAAAGCCCGTGGCAGCCGATACCCGCGTTGTTTACCAGTATATTGACCCGCAACTTCTGGTCCTCAATCCACCTGTAAATCGCCCTGGGACTGTCCGGTTCGAGCAAATCCGTTTCCCGGTAAGCCACGGCCACATGGTAACGGCTGGCGAGTTGCTTCGAAATCTCGGGAAGGCCCGTACAGGGTAAATCAACCAGGATCAGGTTCATTCCAAGTCGAGCGCATTCTTCCGCCAAGGCCCTGCCCAATCCCTGACTGGCGCCGGTGACGAGGGAGTACGGCTGCCTTTGTTTGCCACAGCATGTTACAAGCAGGTCCTGAGATGTGCATCCGGTCTGCGCTCTCACCATCACGCTGGATTCTTTGACCAT
>CAZBXU010000241.1:0-4614 GCA_964495755.1 uncultured Spirochaetaceae bacterium
AGCTTGACAGTCCCGGTGCTTCCCTTTACATATAGTACGACATCGACCTCGGGTCACTAGTACCACAGCAGGAGAGCAATGTGAAGGTCCTCTTTACAGGCATTCAGCCGACCGGTCTGCTCCACATCGGGAACTACTACGGAGCGATTCGAAATTGGGTCGAGCTGCAGCATAAATACAAATCCTATATCTCCGTAGTGGACCTCCATGCCATCACCATCGCCTACGACCCCGAGGAGATGAGTAGGAATGTGTTCGACCTGGCCTTGGGGCTGTTCGCCTGCGGAATCGATCTGGAGAAGACGATCCTTTTCATCCAGTCGGAGGTTCCGGGTCACGCCGAGCTTACCTGGATTTTCAACACCCTCACCCCCTTGGGGGAGCTGGAAAGGATGACTCAGTTCAAAGACAAGGCTCACCAGCACCGCAAGAACGTCAACGTTGGCCTGCTTGACTATCCGGTGCTTCAAGCCGCGGACATCCTGATCTACAAAGGGGAGATCGTTCCTGTCGGAGAAGACCAGGTCCAGCACGTAGAGTTCACCCGGGAGGTCGCCCGCCGTTTCAACGCCCGCTACGGGGATACCTTTCCCGAATGTCAGGCTGAATTGACAGCAAGCCCGCGGATCATGGGGATCGACGGCTCCGCCAAGATGAGCAAGAGCAAGGGCAACTTTATCGGCATCCTGGAGACCCATGAGGAGATTTGGAACAAGCTGGCCCCGGCACCGACCGATCCCGCTCGGGTCAAACGCAGCGACCCGGGAACACCGGAGAAGTGCAACATTTATTCGTATCACCAGCTGGTCACCCCCGAGCCGGAGCTCAAGCAGTACATCGCCCACGGCTGTCGAACCGCCGGGATCGGCTGTTTGGACTGCAAGCGTAAGCTCCTCGAGAACCTGATGCGGATTCTCGATCCTATCCGGGAGCGCTATCATGATTTAGAGGGGAAAAAGAAGGAGATCCGCGATATCCTCGACAGGAATGCCGACGTCTGTCGAAGGGTCAGCGGCCAGACGATTCTCGAAGTCAAAGAAAAGATGGGACTGACACCGGTATGGAAGGTATAGATTTCACGGAAGAAGATCTCCGGATTGACAGCCTGGGACGAGCGACCATCCCCTCTCCGCTGGGCCTGTCCACAGAATACGGGGACAACATCGTCAACTATTGTGCCGACTCGGAGAGCGTGCTCTACGAGTTAGATCGCGACAAGATCCTCGTGCAATTGCAGGCGGGTGAACAGATCCCGGCCTTCGAACGCGCGGGTCCGCGAGACAAGATCTACTTCGACCCCGCCAAAACCCGGGTGGCCGTCGTGACCTGCGGCGGTCTTTGTCCGGGCATCAACAATGTGATCCGCTCCCTGGTAATGGAGCTTCACTACCGCTATGGAATATCTACGATCTATGGGATCAAATATGGATTCCAGGGCTTTATCCCGAAGTACGGGCACGAGGCGCTGATGCTCACGCCCCAGGAGGTGGAGGACATCCACGAGAAGGGGGGCAGCGTACTCGCTTCCTCCCGAGGTCCCCAGGATGTGGGGGAGATCGTGGACTGTCTGGATCGGTTGAACATCTGCCTGCTGTTCTCGATCGGCGGTGACGGCACCTTGCGCGGCGCCGAGGAGATCTATCAAGAGATCAAGCGCCGCGACCTGAAAATCGCCGTGATCGGGATCCCCAAAACGATCGACAACGACATTGCCTTCGTGAAGAAAACCTTCGGATTGGAGACGGCTTTTACCATTGCCGCGGAGGCGATCCGCTGCGCCCACACCGAGGCCCGGGGAGCCCCCTACGGCGTAGGCCTGGTGAAAGTCATGGGCCGAATGTCGGGGTTCATCGCCGCCAATTCCGCCCTGGCGTTGAACGAAGTCAACTACGTGCTGATCCCGGAGGTACCGTTTGATCTTGAAGGCCCCAAAGGGCTGTTCGCATCCCTTGAGAAGCGGCTTCGCAGCCGGAACCACGCCGTGATCATCGTGGCGGAGGGAGCGGGCCAGCGCTACGTGGAGACCGGAGGGGACCGGAAAGACGATTCGGGCAATCCCGTGCTTGGTGATATCGGCATCCTACTCAAGACAGAAATCAAGAAATATTTTAAAGAGCACACCGACCTGGATATCAACCTCAAGTATATCGATCCCAGTTATCTGGTGCGCGCGGTGCCGGCCAACGCCCACGATTCGATCTACTGCATGCAGCTGGCCCAAAACGCGGTCCATGCGGGGATGACCGGAAAAACCGGTATGCTGGTGGGCTTCTGGAACGACGAGATCACCCACGTTCCGCTCAAGCTCGCCACTTCCCGGCACAAGCGTCTGTCCCCGGAAGATACACTGTGGCTGAACGTACTGGAAGCGACGGGACAGCCACTATCCCTGATAAACGACTGACGTTCCTGGAGGAAAACGTGACTGAACGAAGAGAGTTCATTTTTACATCAGAAAGTGTCGGCGAGGGGCATCCCGACAAGATCTGCGATCAGGTCTCCGACGCGGTTCTGGACAGCGCCCTGTCGCAGGATGAAAAATCCAGAGTTGCCTGCGAAACTTTTACTACCACCGGACTGGTTCTGGTCGGGGGCGAGATAACCACCCAGGGCTACATCGACTTGCAGCGGATCGTCCGGGGAGTGCTGAAATCCATAGGCTACGACGATCCATCCTACGGGATCGACTATCAATCCTGCTCTGTGATCTCCAGCATCCACGAGCAATCCCCCGACATTGCCCAGGGCGTTGAGAGGGGCAAAAAGGAGATCGGTGCCGGCGACCAGGGCATGATGTTCGGATATGCCTGCCGGGAGACGCCGGAGCTGATGCCTGCGCCGATCCAGTACGCCCACCGAATCATGCTGCGGGCGGCGGAGGTGCGCAAGCGGGGGACCCTCCCCTTTATGCGGCCCGACGGCAAATGCCAGGTCTCGGTCCGCTATCTGGAGGGAAAGCCGGTAGAGGTGACCACAATCGTGCTCTCCCAACAGCACTCCGAAGATGTGGGCTACCAGGAGCTGCGGGAGGCGTTTATCGAGGAGATCATCAAGAAAGCGATCCCCGCGGAGATGCTCTCGGGAAATGTGACCTACCACATCAATCCAACCGGACGCTTCGTGATCGGAGGCCCCCATGGGGATACCGGTCTAACCGGACGCAAGATCATCGTGGACACCTATGGAGGCATGGCCCGGCACGGCGGAGGAGCATTCTCGGGAAAAGATCCGACCAAGGTCGACAGATCCGCCTCGTACATGGCTCGCTACATCGCCAAGAACATCGTGGCCGCCGATCTCTGCGATAGATGTGAGGTGGAGTTGGCCTACGCCATTGGTGTGGCGGAGCCGGTTTCCCTGTTTGTTTCAACTTTTGGAACCGCAAAAGTACCGGAGGAGAAAATCGAGGGGGCGATCATAGAGTTGTTCGACACTACCCCAGCAGGCATCATCGAAACCCTCGACTTGCGAAAACCGATCTTCCAGGAAACCGCGGCCTACGGGCATTTCGGAAGAGGAAACTTCAGTTGGGAACGGACCGACAAGACGGACGCCCTGAAGGAGAAATTACTGTAGAACCGGTAGGAGTTCGCTGAAAAGTTTCGTCATGCCAGGCTCCCATGTTAGAATCAAGGCGCTGGATTATGTCATCTTCTTTTTCGCCCTCATTATCATAGGACTGATCGCAGCCCAAACCTACATCGGCGGAGTGGGAACTCCGGAGATCGCCATCACCGGGGCGGAGGGACAGTGGATCTATCCCCTCGACAGCGAGGCGACCATACATGTGCCGGGACCGCTGGGAGATACCGTCGTGGCGATCCGGGACGGCGCGGTAGAGGTGCTCAGCTCACCCTGCCCGGAGAAGATCTGCGTAAAAACCGGCAAAGTCTCAAAACCGGGGCAGTGGATCGCCTGCCTGCCCAACAGGGTTTTCGTGGCGGTGCGAGGAAGAAGGAGCGAGCAACCCGATGCGATCAGCCAATAACCCGGTGGGCAGCCCGCCGCAAACCCAGAGCGTTGTTTCTCTGGCTGCAGCGGTCTGTCTTTTCCTGGCCTCGATCGAGTACATCATACCCAAACCCCTGCCCTTCCTTCGGATCGGCCTGGCCAACCTGCCCCTCCTGCTCGCTCTGGATCTCTTTCCTACCCTTCAGTTTTTTGTCCTCTTGGGGCTGAAGATCCTCGGTCAAGCCCTGATCCAGGGCAGCCTGTTCTCTTTCACCTTCCTGTTCTCCCTCTGCGGATCCCTGGCCAGCGGCACGGTGATGCTGGCAGCCCGGCGAGCTCTGCGGGGTTCGACCTCCCTGATCGGAATCAGCATTCTGGGAGCCCTGGCCAGCAACCTGGTTCAGCTTATCCTGGCCCGTTACCTCGTTTTCGGCAGATCCGCTTGGCTGATCGCTCCCCCCTTCCTGCTGGTAGGTTTAGTCTCCTCGGCAGTCCTCGGCTTCTTGGCTCAAATTTATCGGGACCGCTCAACCTGGCTTCGGAAGATGTTTCCCGATTTGGATAAACCGGTCGGCCCTGCAAACAAACCAGCGGTCCAGAAGGGGGAATGATGAAGGAACAACGAATCTTGTACCTGAGCAAGAAAGAGGTAACCGACACCGG
>CAZBXU010000242.1:0-4609 GCA_964495755.1 uncultured Spirochaetaceae bacterium
TACCGCGGGAAAGGTCAAGATCTAGCGGCTGGGAACAGACAGCACTTACCGGGATCGACGGAGAAGTGCACCGGGGCACCCACGGACAGGAATTGCTGTTCAGCCAGATCGAGAGTGAATTCTTCGCCCCCAGCCTCTACTTCGATGAGCTGGTGGCTGCCGAGATATTCCTTCCGTATCACCCGGCCTCTGATCCGGTTGGCTCGGTCCCTACCCAACGAACAGTGCTCCGGTCTGAAGAAGACAACAATCTCATCGCCGACGTCGAACTCCTCAGCCGGCCAAGATGCCTTGAGCAATCCAACCGAGGTCTGCACAACGGCCAACTCCCCTTCCCGTTCCGCCAACCGGCCGCGGATAATGTTTGCCTGGCCGAGGAAAGTACCGACGAACAGATTTCGCGGTCGATTGTAGATCCTTTCGGGCGTGTCGATCTGCTCGATATGACCGTCCCGCATCACCGCAATGCGGTCTCCGAGCACCAGAGCCTCCTCCTGATCGTGGGTGACGTACAGCGTTGTAACGGACAACTCTCTCTGGACGCGGTGGATTTCCTTACGCAGGTTCTTCCGCAGCTTGGCGTCCAGGGCGCTCAAGGGTTCATCGAGCAGGAGCAGATGCGGCCGGGGGGCCAGGGCTCTGGCCAGTGCCACCCGTTGCTGCTCCCCCCCGGACAGCCTGGTCACCTTCCTCTTCCCATACCTTTGCAGGGACACCAGTCGGAGCAGCTCCTCGATCCTTTCCTTCGCATCTTTGGAGCCCCAGCCCTGCATGCGCGGGCCGAAACCGACATTGTTCCACACACTGAGATGGGGGAACAGGGCGTAGTCCTGGAAAACGATACCGATGCGTCGCCTGTGGGCGGGGAGAGTGTCGATCCTGCGACCGTTCATGTGCAGGGAGCCAGAGTCCGGATCAATGAAGCCGGCAATCAACCGCAGGGTCGTGGTCTTGCCGCAGCCGGAGGGACCCAGCAGGGCAAGAAGCTCGCCCTGACGCACCTCGAAGTCCAGCTCTAGTCGAAAATCAGGGTAGACCTTTTGGATGTTTTGTATGCGCAAGCCCACGATCAGACCTCCCCGCCGACTCGATCGATGATCAAGAACGCCAAGAAACAAAATAGCATCAGCACCGAACCCATGGCGCAGGCGCCTATGAAGTTGTAGGAACCAATAAGGCGATAAATCATCACCGGGATGGTGATCATCTTTTCGTTGTAGAGTATCAGGGTGGCGTTGATCTCGCCGACGGAGATACCGAAGGCAAAGGCCGCACCCGTGATCAGGGCGAAACGCACCAGGGGAAGCTCGAGATGCCAGAACAGCTGCCAGGGACCGGCCCCCAGGCTGCGGGCCGCCTCGGGCAGGGAAGGCTTCATTTTTCGAAAGGTGGCCGAGGTGACACGGATGACGAAGGGATAGGCGATGACCGTGTGGGCAAAGACGATGGCGTACCAACTGCCCACGATGTGCCAGGGAAAATTCCGATAGGCCTTGAGGTAGCCCAAACCCAATATGATCGATGAGATCCCGATGGGCAGCATCACCAGGGCTTGCAGTAATTGGCTGCCGGTGAAGCGGCTGCGGGATCCGACATAGGCCAGCAGCGTTCCCATGGGCAGAGCCAGGAGCACGGTCATGGCACCGAAAAACAGGCTGTTCAGCACCGCCCGCAGGTACGCACCGCCGGAAAAAATGCGTCTGTACCACTCGAGGCTGACCGCCTGCTGCCCCCAGCCGCTGCGCACCTGGAAGGAATATGCGACCACCGTGACCATCGGCGCCAGAATGACCACCGCCATGAGCAGGAGATACAGGAGGTAGAAGATTCCCCGGGGGGAGCGAAGCATCGAGGCCAGGCGCGGCCTTTCGTAATCCTCAAGCATCTGCTCTGCGAAGCTGCTCCTCTGTTGCGCCTTGATATAGGCGTAGAGAAACACGAGGGAGATGACAGCACCGACCAGTGCCAGTGCGCTGCCGGTCTTGAGATCCAGGCTTACCTTGGCCAACCGATACACCTCTACCTCGAGGGTAGAGTAGCGGGGTCCGCCGCCGAGCACCAGCACGATGGCAAAGCTGAGCAGACAGAAGATGAAGACCAGAGCGGCGGCGGAGAGGATGCCGGGAAGGATCTGGGGTAGAGTCACCCGCCAAAACAGACGAAACCCGTGAGCTCCCAAACTGCGGGCCGCCTCCTCGGTGCCGGGATGAATCCGTCGCCACAGCGAGGAAACGATTCGGACCACGATGGGAAAGTTGTAAAAGGCGTGGGCCAGGAGGATCGCCTGAAAGGAATACAGGACCTTGAGGGCCGGCTCTTCCAGCCCGAACAGGGCCATCAGGAGACGGTTGAGCACCCCGTTGTTCCCGAAGAAGCGGACAAAGCCGAGCACCACGACGATCGAGGGCAGAACGAAGGGTATCGTGGTCAAGGCCTGAACCAGACGCTTGCCCCGAAATTCGTAGCGGGCCAGCAGATACGCTCCGGGCAGGCCCAGAAGCACTGAGAGCAGGGTGGAGAGAATCGCCTGCCACACCGTAAAGCCGATGATCTTGAGATAGTAGGGGTCCCGGAGCAGAGCGTATATGACCGCCAGGCTCAAAGCGCCGCTCTGATCCGTGAGTCCACCAACCAGGACGCTGCCGAGGGGATAGTAGAAGAACAGGAACAGGAAAAACGCCGGCCCGGCGAGCAGCAGCAGGGGAAGCAGCCTCCCGGTCCATGCTGCCTCTAGCGGCTGACCAATTTTACCCACGCGTTGATCCAGCGCTCCTGGTTTGTGCGGATTTCCTCGGCCGAAAGCTGCAGGGAGCGTTCCGGTTTGGGAGCGTAACGGAAGGACTCCGGCGTAACGACGGCCGGATCCACCGGATACATCCAGTTAGTCAGAGGAATTTCCACTTGAAAATCCTCTGACAGGATGAAGTCGATGAACATCTTGGCCGTCTGCGGATGGGGAGCCCCTTTGAGGATACCCATCCCCTCGATTTGCAGGTAGTTTCCCTTCTCAAACAGCAAAGCCCGGTACCGCTCGGTCTGCTCATACTCGACGTGATAGGCGGGACTGGTAGTGTAGCTCAATACCATGGGCGCCTCCCCGCTGGTGAACATGCCGTAAGCTGTGTCCCAGCCGTCGGTGATGGTGAGCAGGTTGGGCTGGAGCCGACTCCAGTACTCCAGATATCCATCTCCGTACACGGCGATCGTCCACAGAAGAAATCCCAGGCCGGGGCTGGACGTGCGGGGATCCTGGACAATGATCTTCTTGCGGAAACGGGAATCGGCGAGCTCTTCGAGGGATTCCGGCGGATCCTCGAGGACTTCGGAATCGTAGACAAAGGCGAAGTACCCGTAGTCGAAAGGCGTCACCGAATGAGTGGCGTCGAAGACCAGCTGCTCGGGGATATTCTTAAGATTCGGTGAGCGGTAAGGTTCGAGCACGCCCTCCTCCAGGGCACGGGACAGCATGTTGTTGTCGATTCCCAATACGATATCCGCTTGGGGATTGTCCTTCTCCAGGATTGCCCGATTCAGAACCTGCCCGGCATCACCCACCGAAGTGACCTTGACCTTGACCCCATACTTCTCTTCAAATTTTGGAATGACTTTGGGCGCCGGGCCCCACTCAGCCACGAAGGAATCGTAGGCGTAGATGACCAGCTCCGCCTCTTCTTCTACCGCAGGAGCGGCGATGGCCGCTCCGGTAGCAAACAACAACAGCAGCAGCATACCTGCCACTTCGACATAATGGATTTGAGTTTTGTTCATGGAACACCTCCTCGCCTCTACCGGCAGCATGATCGATCACTGCCGCTGCCGCTCCGTCTTGGACAAGACGAACAGCCATAGAGTAATATGACGAGTGTGGATGGACCGCCGAAGGATCCCTGCGCTGGCATTACCCAGATCAGGTTCAACGGGTGTAATCTCAGGCTCCCGACAATGGATGAATCGGCGACGGATGTCGCAGGCAAACCATTATCCTGGGTGGAACCACCCCACGTCAGTTAAAATTTAATCGTTTCGGGGCCTGTGGTCAAGTCCCTGCGGCCTTCGCGCTCCGCGGACCACAGTTCGAACCCTCGTGCGATATCTTGCACGGAGAACGATCCCCGGTGAAAGGAGGGCCAATGAGACGCGCGGAAAAAGAAATACAAAACCAGAAGGTCCTGGAGGAGCTGCTCGGCAGCGCTCGTGTCTGCCGAATCGGTTTGGGACCGATGTCTGCAGAGATGGATAGGAACGGCTATCCCTACGTAGTACCGGTACATTTCGTGCACTCGGAGGGCCGGATCTACATCCACTCGGCCCTGGAGGGTAGAAAGATCGATATGCTGACGAGAAACCCCCGGGTTTGTGTTGAAATCGACGAGTATCTCGGGTTGTTCCCCGCGGAGAAGGCCTGCGACTACGGCAGCCGCTACCGCAGTCTGATCGCCTTCGGCAGGGCAAAGGTCGTGGAGGCGGAGGAGGAGAAACGCCGCGCCCTCCAGCTGCTTATGGGAAAATACACGGGGCGGAGCTTCGATTTTTCCGCCCGGGAGGTGATGAGTGTCGGGATCATCGAAATCCAGCTGGAGGAGGTTACCGGGAAGCAGGGGTAGTGAAT
>CAZBXU010000243.1:0-4549 GCA_964495755.1 uncultured Spirochaetaceae bacterium
GAAAGCGTGTGTACTCTAACCGGGTACCGAGGGTTCGAATCCCTCTCTCTCCGTACCCCCTTAGCGTTGATAACCAGGCCATACGCTATCAGCGGGTGCCCAACTCCGTCAGGACCGGAAGGTAGCAGCGGTAAGTACCTTGTTGATGAGATGTAACCAGTGCTTGGTTGTAGCTAAGGGGTTTTTTTCGTTCTTGGAGTACGTGCGGGGATTGAAGGGCGAGGTAGCGATGATCGATCGATGCTCCGTGAGGGTAGAGCATTCCAATGGCATACGAAGTAACCGCCACACGTAAGCGTCCCCAGACATTCGATGAGCTGGTGGGACAGGAATTTATCGTCTCTACGTTGAAAAACTCGATCCTTCAGGGACGCATCGCCCATGCTTATCTGTTTTCCGGCCCACGGGGGGTTGGGAAAACATCTGCGGCTCGAATCATGGCAAAGGCCCTGAATTGCGACCAAGGACCCACGGACCAACCCTGTGGACAGTGTACCGCCTGTAAAGAGATCGCCCAGGGCAACAGCCTCGATGTGATCGAGATTGACGGGGCTTCCAACACCAGCGTCAACGATGTCAGAGAGATCAAGGACGAGGTTCTCTTCGCTCCCAACTCCAGTCGTTACAAGGTTTATATCATCGACGAAGTTCATATGCTTTCCAACAGCGCTTTCAACGCTCTGTTGAAAACCATCGAGGAACCGCCGCCTTATATCGTCTTTATTTTTGCCACCACGGAGGTTCACAAAGTTCCCGCCACCATACGCTCGCGATGTCAGCAATTCAACTTCCGTCTGATCTTTTTCTCACAGATCAAGGAGATGCTTGAGAAAGTGGTGAATGAACTCTCTCTCCAGGCAGAGGAGGCGGCTCTGTTCTGGATCGCCAAGGAATCTACCGGAAGTCTGAGGGATGCCTACATGCTCCTCGATCAGGTGATCTCTTTCTCCGCGGACGGGATTACTCTGGAGAGAATCCGGGCGAAGTTGGGTCTGGTGGGTCTTGATCAGATCAATCAGATTGGAAATATTATATCACAAAGAGATAAAAAAGCTATTTTGGAAATGTGCTCGGAAATCCTGGATCGTGGGGTTTCGGTAGAGCAGTTCGTCGTAGACCTGACGGATTATTTTCGCAACCTGTTGTTCCTCAAATGTGGAATTCGCAAAAGTTCCCTCCTTTCCGGTTCTCCCGACGACTACCCGCAGGAGCTGATCGAGACTTTCAGTGCTGAACAGTTGGAGAAAGCGATCGAGCTGCTCCTGGAGCTGCACAGAAATCTGCGCTTCTCCCTTCAGCAGCGCTTCGATCTAGAACTGGTGATGTGTCAACTCGCCGGCCTGCAGGATCTTATAGATCCGGCTGAACTCTTGAAAACGATTCGGGCTGTGAAAACCGACCTCTTTCCTTCCGCAACGGCGCCCGCGACCGGGATTGCAGGGGAGTCTTTGTCGCCGGACGCTGATCAAAGAGTTTCCGGTCCAAAAAACTCTGAAGCCGACAAGCCGCGTAATCAGTCTGGCAGCCTAAAGGAGCTGATTGAAGCCGTACAGAAAGAGAAGTTGGCACTATCCACGCTGTTGGGAAAGTGCGAATCGTGGGAAGTGGCCGATGGTGAGTTCCGACTGTTCTTCAAAGCTCAGGATCGCTTTTCAGCAGAGCAGGTACGGAAAGAGCGGGATACAGTGTTACAACATGCGTGTACCGTGTTTCCCGCACAGGAGATTCTACGACTGCGCGTGGAAGTTGCCGGTGGAGATCAGAGTTCTGCTTCATCGATCAATAAACAGGCTGAAATTGTAAAGAAGATATTTCGCGGCGAAATCGTCGATAAGGGAGAATGACTATGGCGATAAACCCCTTTGACTTTATCAAACAGTTCGGCAACATGCAGGAACGGATGAGCGAAATCCAGAACCGCCTCCAGGGAATAAGCGTGATCGGCTCGGCCGGTGGGGATATGGTTCAGGTCGAGATGAACGGTCACATGGAGGTAGTGGGGTTGAGGATTTCCGAAGAGGCAGTTGATCCTAATGACATTCAGATGCTTCAGGATTTGATACAGGCAGCCCTTTCCGATGCCCTGTTCAAAATAAAGGAAAAAATCCGCGAGGAGGTCTCCTCTCTCACGGGCGGGCTCAATCTGCCGCCTGGTTTGTTGGGGTTGTGATGTGACCGCCCTTGAACGGATGATCGAAAACCTGGCCAAGTTGCCGGGTTTGGGAAAAAAGAGCGCTTCCAGGATAGCCTATTTCCTGCTTCGGGCGGATGCCTCCTATGTCCATTCCCTATCCAAGGACCTCCAGGAGCTCAAGGACAAGATGAAACCCTGCCCGGTGTGTGGAAACTACACCGAAGAGATCCCCTGTCGAATCTGCAGTGACAGTCATCGAGACAGGCGCACTCTATGTGTAGTAGAAGAGCCAAAGGACCTCGTTTCAATTGAAATGACCCATCAGTACCACGGCCTATATCATGTATTGATGGGGGCCATATCTCCAATTGACGGCATCGGTCCTGAAAACTTGCGGATCGATAGTCTGTTCAATCGGGTGCGGGAGGAGGGATTTCGGGAGGTGATCCTGGCAACCAATCCTACGGTGGAAGGCGATACTACGGCGGTATACCTGTCCGGCCTTCTGAAAGAACTCGGTGTTTCTGTAACCCGCCTGGCCCTTGGACTACCCGTGGGTGGGGATTTGGAATATGCGGACCGGTTGACTCTGGCTCGTGCTTTGGAAGGCCGACGGTCGATCGAGTAATCCGCCCTTTTAGATCTTATCGATTAGGATCGAACATTTACCCGAAGGAATGGGAAGGGTCTTTTTCTTCGAGTCGATGACATTGACCGTCAGGTAGTACAGCTTCTCTGATTCCAGCCGTATCTCCCAACCGCGACCGCTCTTGTTGCTCACTATGGAAATCATGTTTCGCTTTAGAGCGAGATCCTCTATTCCCATAATTTCCAAGCTGGGAATAATCCAGTCGACGGTCTTTCGCGGCAGCGAGATATACAAACCTATAACATTCTCGATCATCAGGGTGATGGTCGACAGAGCGGCATAGGGGAGAAACAGCTGGCGGGGAAAGTGTGGATTACCAGGCCAGGCGGCCGCTCCTTCCTGAACAGGTGAGTAGGCTTCCCAGAGCGTCCCTTTCATGCCCTCTTCGGTATGCAACCCTTCCAACACAAAGTACAGATGCTTGATTGAGCATTCCCGGGCTAGTTCGAACTTCCCGTATTTTTCCAAACCTTTGATGATCATGTAGGTGAGGAAGGGAAATACGGAACCGCGGAAACCATACCCTCGTTGATCGAATTCTTTCTCGTTGGCCGCCAGAGAGGGGAACGGATTTTCCAAACCGAAGGTTTTCGGATCGGTGAGATGCCCGATCAAACCTTCCGCCCTAACCTCGTTGGGTATTTCGGCCAGCAGTGGCCAAAAAGAAGCGGCAGTCTTCACTTTGACCTGTTTCTCATCCTTATCCAGATCGTAGTAGAAACGATCTTTGTCGTTCCACATCAGCGAACTGATTCGGGTTTTCAACGAGAAGTAGGCTTTCTTGTAACGATAGCTGATCTCTTTGTCGTTGAGGATATCTCCCAAGGCGGACATGTACAGAGCGTTGATCGCGGCTTGGGTGTTGAAGTCGATCGGATACTTCATATTTTGCCGGGGGCTGTTGGTCATCATGGTCGCTGAAAGAGGAACAGCGTATAGTCCATTGTCCTGTTTGCATACCTTCTCCAGCCAGCTGAAATAACGCTCCAGAATGGGCATGATCTCCCGAACTCTCTTTTTCAGTCCAATCTTGTGATAGATATTGTACTCCGCCCAAGCAAACAGAGGCGGCAGGACCCCTTCAGGGTTTTTCCTGCTGAATATGGGCTTGCCGTCTTTAATGGAGTACTCTCCATGAATTGCCCCGTCCGTCTCCTGCTTGTTGTAGAAATTGTCAATCAGGGATAGCACGGGAAACACGCGGTTGCTGTATACTAAAAAAAAAGTGGCCAGAATGGCTTCGAATTGGTTGATGCTTTCGCTGTCGGGATAACTGAAATATCTAGGCTGGAGCTCGTTCTCGGAAGTCCCTCGTTTCCAGAATCCCTTGAGACGGTTGAAGGTATAGTCGTACATATCCGTCAGGTCGTGATCGTAAAAATGTAATTTTGGGAACTCCTTCTTGCCCATTTTTTCCCTTCGACTCGCTTCCTCGTTGTATCCTATTGTATCATCCCCTAGTTGTACGTCAAATTTTTTTGTAGAAGGGATTTAGCTGCTCCTGAACGAACACACTGAATAACTGCTCTGAAGGTGAGACGTTGTATTCCGGACTCAAAACGCTCTGCAATGGCGATGTAATCGGCTCAGGTTTTACTAAAAATATAGTATTGGATACCCGAGGGGTCAAGCTTTTTTCTGTTTTGTGGTGGTGTGATCCATGGGTTGGCATGGTGGGGCTGCCCATTCCTGATTGCCATCTTCTCAAACCACTTCTCTCATTTTTTCAGTCCGCTCTCTCTAAACACGAATCAATTCCGTTGTAA
>CAZBXU010000244.1:0-4489 GCA_964495755.1 uncultured Spirochaetaceae bacterium
CAGCCTTTGCAGCAGCCCCGGTAGGATCGGTTTCCCCTGGCCGGCGGTGCGTCGAAGCGTGGCATACAGGCCGTAGAGCCGGATATATTGGCAGTCTTTGGGCGGGATATGTTGTGTCAGTGCGTATCTTCTTCAAGGACAGAGGGTGGGGGTACGGCCTGCCGGCGAGCGATGTATTGGGAGAGGGCTTCGCGGGCTTGGTCGCAGAACGCGGGGATACGAACGTCGTGATTAACAGAAAAGTCGGAGTGTCGCCAGTTGATCACGAGGCGACAACCAGATTCTGGTCCACTGGATCCCTATATCTACTCTCTACGATTATCGACAAGTTCGACTGTCTCCGACCGATTCACTCCGGAAATTGTAGCGAAGAAGATGCTTTTTTAGGAGCGATCGGCACCGGCAATTTCATCCATTTGCAGCCGGCATCCAAATCAGAGGGATGTTTCCGATAATCTGATCAACGATAGTGAATCACGGCAGCTGAGAGAGGAATGTCCGCGCCAACGGAGTGTAAAATTCTCATTCCGTTGTATAAACGGTTCCGGATAACCGCCGTGCTCCCAGAGTGCGCGCCAGTCGATGTCTGATACCGAATGCGGAGGTTGAATCGGATTCCGATGTGGTTCTGCCCGGACCAGCTCTCCTACACTCATGGGATGCATGTGGAAGAGAAAATAGCGGCCCATGAGGCTGTCACAGCCTCGTCTGTAGACATCAAGCCTGGATGAACCTGTCACGATGATTCGTGCACGTGCCTCGTATGTGTCGAAGAAACCCTTCAGGAATAGCTTCCATCTGCGATACTTGTGCAATTCATCGAACACAATCGAAACCGGGCGTCCGGTCAGCGTATTAAGGCCGGCATGACGGGCAACATGGCCGGGTCCGCTTAAAATGATCTCTCTGTGGTCTTTGTTGTCCCAGTTCAGGTATATATCTGGGGAACGCCGGTTATGGTGAGGCGGGGAGCCTCCGAAGGAACCCGGTATTACTTGAACCCGGAGGCGGCCGATAGAAGCCGCGCCGCGTCACTCTACGGTGAAGCGCTTGATCTTCCTGGTGCTGCTCATCTCCATAGGTTTGCCGAGCACGCGAAAGCGGCTTATGCGCTTGTAGGGCAGGAGCTTGCCGTTGACTTCGTCGATGATCCGCTGCAGGCTCGCCCGGACCTCCTCCGAGTCGAAACCCTGCCAGGCCTCCGGCTCTTCGGGGCTGAAGTGCTCGGCCCGGGGATATATTATCGCCTCTATGGCTTCGAGCTTATGGCGCTTGTCGGCCACGTAGCCCCGCACCAGGATCTGCTCGATCTCGCTGTAGAGCTGAAAACGATCCTCGATTTCCTCGGGGTATACGTTCTTGCCTCCCTCGGTCACGATCAAGGATTTCTTTCGACCCGTTAGGTACAGATACTGATCCCGGTCCAGGTAGCCCACGTCGCCGGTCAGGAAAAAGCCGTCTTCTGTGAACACGACTTCTGTGGCCTCGGGATTGTGGTAGTAGCCCTGCATGACCATCGGTCCTTTCAGGGCGATCTCACCGCGGCCGTGCTCGTCGGGATCAAGGATCCCGGCTTCCACTTGAGGGATCAGCCTGCCCACAGATTCGACCTTGTAGCGGTCCGTAGGATTGAGGGCAACGATGGGGGAGGTTTCCGTTAGCCCGTAGCCCTGCACGAAATCGATACCCAGCTGGTTGTACTGGCGGAAGGTGGAGACCGGCAGCGGGCCCCCACCGGAGATACAGGTGCGCATGTTTTCCAGTGATAGCTTCTCAAGGAGGAAACCAAACATCTTCTTGCCGGGGTTCACGTGAAGCAGCTTCTTGAGGGCTCCGGAGAATCTCATGAGGAGGTGGATCAGGGTGTAAATCGCCCCGCCCTTCTCTTTCAGCCCGTTGTTCAGCCCCCCCAGCAGGCGATTGAACAGCATCGGCACCCCGAGGAACATGGTGACCCGGCCGCGCTTCAAATCGGAAAGGATTTGCTTGCTTACCATCCTTTTGCCGAACACGATGGCGGCCCCGACCGAGATGGCTTCCAGGAACACGGCGGTCATCGTGTAGGAGTGGTGGATCGGCAGGAGGGCGTAGAACACGTCTTCGGGGAAGACCGCCAGGTTGGCTTGGGCCAGATAGGTGTCACTGACCAGGTTTCGATGGGTCAGCATGACCCCTTTCGGATCCCCGGTGGTCCCGGAGGTGAACATGATGGCCGCCAGCTCTTCGTCGTCCACCGCCTCCCGGTGCAGCTGTCCGGAGACCGGGAGCTCGAGGATGTAGCCCGGTCTAGATGGGCTCAGGCTGATAAGGTCCTTGATCCCCGAAGATGAGAGGTCGAATCCGTCGTATTTTTCCTCATCGACGAACAACAAGTTCGCTCCGGCGAAACGCAGCAAGGTCGATAGCTCTTCAACCCCCAGCTGGTAGTCCAGCGGAACCACCACGGCTCCGGCGAACAGGATGCCCAGATAGGCGATCACCCACTCCGGGGAGTTCTTGCCGGTAAGGGCCACCCGGTCACCACGTCGCACACCTTGGGACTGAAGGTAAGCGGCGACCCGGAGAACCCGCTCCAGGACTTCAGGATAGGTGAACGACAGCGGAGCCGGTTCGAAAGCGATGAAGGCCTGCCTGTCACCGACACGTTTGCGGGTAATTTCGAACATTTCTGGGATGGTGGGCCACTGCCCGTGGAACAGGGTGCCCCGATATTCCTCCAAGAAAGCCCACGGAGTACTCATGGATCTTCCTCCCGATCATTGATTGGTGATAGGCCACAACCTCCGCGGCGTGGCCTACGGCATTTTGTGAAGATCGGTCTGAGGGACCCGCTGGGGAGCCCGCAATTTCAGGTCTTCAGGTATCCCCGAAACGTTCTATTTGGACTTCCAGACTTTCCAGACTTTTCCGACCAGATCCGGTCCCGGTTTCAGCACGGGATCGCCCGGGTGCCAGCCGGAAGGACAAACTTCCGCACCCTTTGTCTTTCGCACGTGCTGAAAAGCCTGCACCTGGCGGATCGTCTCGTCCAGATGTCTTCCCACAGGCGGGGTAAGGACCTCCATGGCCTGGACGACTCCGTCCGGGTCGATGATAAAACGGCCGCGGATGTCAACACCGGCGGTTTCATCATAGACACCGTATACTTTCCCGAGATGTCCCGCCCCATCGGAGATCATGGCAAAGGGAATACCCCCGTCCACCATCTTGGAGAGTTCTTCTTCGTCCCAAATTTTATGGACAAACGTACTGTCCACGCTTACAGAAAATACCTCAACGCCCAGTTTTTTCAGTTCTTCGTATCGATCAGCGACCGCTGATATTTCGGTCGGTCATACGAAGGTGAAGTCACCCGGATAGAAACAGAGCAGTACCCACTTGCCCAGATAATCCGAGAGCTTCACATTGATAAACTTGCCCTGATGATAGGCCGGTGCCTGAAAATCCGGCGCCTTGCCTCCGACTCTGACCTGTACCATCGTTTCCTCCTCGACGTGCTCAGATGGTTTGGAGGTTTTTGCCTCGGGGGATGCCCCGACAACGCTTCCCGTTGGTCTCGCGCAGCCAACTCCCTCTTCAGCCATTGCGTACTCCTCTCTCTATTAAGAATATTTTCACAAAATGCATGGGAGGTCAAGCGGTTATCTGAATATCCAACCCTCATGATAGCAGCAAAGACAGAAAGAGCTTCTACAACCACACCGCTTCACGGGAAATCATCTTTGTGAACTTGGATCCAGAGGCTGATAAGGTTTTCCACTCATCGAGTGTATAAACGAGAAGGTCAACCGGTAGGCGAAAATCTTTTTATCCTGGCCGATGCGGTGGGTCCTGTCGATGGCTCGGGCTTCGGAGGCCGGGTTCCGCTATCGGGTGCGGGCGGAGAACGCCCGGGGCCACTCCGGCTGGTGTGATGCGATCGAACTCAGAATGCCCAAACTGCTGACTCGCGCAGGTGGCACGTACCATTCTGTATGGATCATTGAACGCGGCACACTGGTGAGCGTGGGGCAGAACATATGGTCTTGGGGTTTCTATTCTTGGCATGTTGGGAAGCGACGGCACGGTGCTCGCCGTAGGGGCCAATGATTACGGTCAGTGCGAGGTGAGCGGCTGGACGGATGTGGTTTGCGTGATTCAAGAACGCACCGAAGGGGTCCTCTCCGATGATCTGCCTGAATTCATCCAGCTTGTCTTTTTTCATGGCAGAACAATTATGCAGCCACGAGGTTTACTTTCACAACTCGTCCGCCCTTTGCCGGTGTTCATTATGGATCCACCCTGGGTCTTTTCGGGCATATGATCGTTGCTTGAAGTTCTACATCTGTGGGATTGAGTATAGGCTCTCTATTGGCGGAATGTGTGGAATCTTACTCGGAGCAAACACCTAACATTGGATCCCTTTGCTCTCAATGCAGCGGGCAAGCCCATATCCACATGGCCTGGCTTCATAACAAGCAAATACCGTCCCTTGTCCATATAGCTTGTC
>CAZBXU010000245.1:0-4461 GCA_964495755.1 uncultured Spirochaetaceae bacterium
ATGGTACGAGGTGGACTGGGAACTAGGGTGGGGTAATGTTCATAGAAGGGAAAGCTGGACTGGTGTGTATCGATGCGCTCCCGCCGCTTTCTGCGTTGTGGGCCTGTATCAATCCGAGGATCAGACAACGGCTGTTCGGACTGGGTCGGCTCCACGTCGACGACCTCGACGAAATCCGGCTCGAGGAAGGTGGATTTTCGGGGATTCGTACTGAGGTCCGGAGGTTCGTCCTCTTCGGTGGCACTAGGTTGTTCTGTCTCCATGTCTTATGGGACTCCTTTGCTGTTGAAGGGTTCAAGGAAGCCTTCTCTTCCTTGAAGTCTTCCAACAACAAGTTGCCACCGAGGGGCAGAAGGGCAGGTACTTCAGAACGCGATGCGCTCACACTTTTCCAATGCCTCACAGTATTCTTAACGCAGAATCATAGTATAATATACAAAAAATACAAGGGGTTTTTCTACCATTTTGTTAAAATTGAGGGGAACATGATTTCGATTCGAAGGGTCTACAGTGGAGCATTGGCCACGGACGCCGACAAGATCCACCAGGTTCAGGAGATATTCCGAAGCAACTTTCCTTCAATCGCCTCGTACGCCGATAAGATCCCCGACCTGCTGGACAATCCCTTTACCTACGGGTATCGCACCATCCTGCTCGTCTCCCAGGGAACGGACCGGCGGGTCACCGGGTTTTCCCTGTTTCTTCATTTTCCGGAAATTAAAAGCTCCCTCCTCGATTTCATCGCCATCGGTCCCAAGATCAAGGGCGGCGGGTTGGGCAGCGCTCTGTATGAAGCCACCCGGGACATGCTCCAGCGCCTCGGTTCCCGCGGTCTGTACATGGAGGCCCTCCCCGATGATCCGACACTGGTGAGGGATCCGGTGGTTCTCAAGGAAAATCGCGAGCGCCTGAAGTTCTACGAGTACTACGGAGTGTACCCCATCGTCGGGACCGCCTACGAAACCCCCATCGACGAATCTCCCGCACCCTATCTGTTCTTCGATCCTCTGGGGAGAACACAACCACTGGGCAGAAGGGAATGCCGGGCTGCGGTACGGCTGATTCTCCAGCGCAAGTACAGCCAGGTGGTGAGTCCGGAGTATATCGAGATGGTGGTTCGCTCGATCAAGGATGATCCTGTGCGTTTCCGCGAGCCCCGCTACCACAGGATCGAATCGCCGACAGAGAAACGGGGTGAACGACTGCAGCGGGGGATGGTTTTGGTGAGCTCTACGATTCATCGCGTCCACCACGTGCGGGAACGGGGATATGTCGAGCGACCGGCTCGGATCGAGATCTTGGATCAAGTTCTCACGGACACGCAGCTCTTTGACCGCATCACCCCTAAATCCCACGGGGAAAAAGTGGTCCGGGAGGTCCACGATCCTGATTTCGTGAATTATCTGAAAACCGTGTGCGAGAAGCTCGCTCCCAGCCGTCCCGTGTATCCCTATGTCTTTCCGATTCGTCGGCCCGAACGCAAGCCGAAGGAGCTGGCCGTTCGGGCGGGATACTACTGCATCGACACCTTCACTCCTTTGGATCAGAATGCCTACAGGGCCGCCAGAGCCGCTGTCGACGTCGCGTTGAGCGCGGCGGAAGAACTGCAGGAAGGGCGCCCGGTCGCCTACGCACTCTGCCGACCCCCGGGTCACCATGCCGGGCGGCGCGTGTTCGGAGGCTTCTGCTACTTCAACAACGCCGCCATAGCCGCCCAGTGGCTGTCCAGGGAGGGTAAGGTGGCGGTTCTGGATATCGATTTTCATCACGGAAACGGAACGCAGGACATATTCTGGACCCGTTCCGATGTGCTCACACTGTCGATCCACGGCCATCCGAACGTCGCTTATCCCTACTTCTCCGGATTCGCCGATGAGATCGGAGAAGGATTCGGTCGCGGCTTCAACAAGAACTTTCCCCTTCCCGAAAACGCCGGTGACCAGCTGTATCTGGACACCCTGGACAGGGCGCTGGAGCTGATCCACAGGTTCAAACCTGTTTTCGTCGTTCTCTCCCTGGGCTACGACACGATGGCTGGAGATCCGACCGGTTCCTTCGCACTAAGTGTAAAAATGTTTCGGACCATCGGCTCCCGGGTGGCTGCACTTGACCGGCCTCTGCTCATCGTACAGGAGGGCGGTTACAGCTTGCGTAACCTGAGGCGGGGCTCTACGGCAATTTTCCGCGGAATCAATAAAATGCTGCTTTAAGAGGGAGGCCCGCCTGCGCCTTATTTTTTCACCAGATACCCCAACCCCTTGCATAGAAGCGCCGGAATGATGTATACTCGGTCTTACTATGAACGTTAACGGTGCGCGGCAGATCCTGAATCATCATCATTTCCCGTTGAGACCCAGTCCCCACCGGGAAGGACTGCCCGCGCGTTGAATCGCCGGCGCAGAGAGATTTTCGGAGCGCTCCCCGGTCAGGGGAGCGCTTCTTTTTTTTGGGGAGCACTCCTCTGAAGCGGTACGCGCAGCGTTTTCTGCGATCGGGTGCAGGAGAAACACATGAGAGACCATGACACAAAGATTCGCCTTGCCCTGCCGAGCAAGGGAAGATTGGCCGAAGGGGCGCTCTCCCTTCTAGAGGCGGCCGATCTTCCAGTACGCAAATCCAATCCGCGCCGCTTCCAAGCCGCCATACCGAGCCTCCCGCAGTTCACCGTTCTGTTCCAGAGAGCCGCTGACATACCGGTGAGCGTGCGCGACAACGTGGTCGACCTGGGCATAACCGGCTGGGATTTGGCTCAGGAGCGGGTTGGTGATGATCCACGCATCCTCCCACTGCTCCCCCGATTGGGCTTCGGCCACTGCCGCCTAAACCTAATCGTGCCGGAAAGCTGGCGGGATGTGAAACGGATGGACGACCTGGCCCACGCGCCGAGCGGGTCGCCGTTGCGCGTTGCTACCAAGTTTCCCAATCTCACCGGGTCCTTCCTTTCCCGGCACAACCTGAACGAGGCCCGCTTGGTTCCGGCGGACGGCACTCTGGAAGTAGCGCCCGCGCTCGGCTACGCGGATATCATCGCCGACCTGGTGTCGGCCGGTACGACACTGCGGGAGAATCATCTGAAGCTGCTGGAGGACGGGTGCATCCTGGAATCCCAGGCCAGCCTGATCGCCAGCCGGCGAGCGCTCAAGACGCGCCCCGAGGTGCTGAGCGCAACCCAGAGCTTTGTCGAGTTCCTCGTCGCTCATCTCCGGGCGGCCGAAAACCTCTCCCTGTTCGCCAACGTGCGGGCCGACAGCGAGGAGGAGCTGGCCGCGCGGTTAGCGGGAAGACCTGCGATCGCCGGGCTTCAGGGACCGACCGTCGCACCGGTGATCACCCAAGCTGGGGATAAACTGTTCTCCATGCACATCATCGTACCCAAAGTCGGGCTGACCCGTGCCATCGGCGAATTGAGGGAGATCAGGGCAAGCGGCATTGTGGTGGCTCCGGTGAGTTACATTTTTGAAGAGCAGCCGCAGGCCTGCAGAGATCTGGCCGAGGCGTTGAAGGAGTGAAGAATGCGTGTCGCTGAGGTGGAACGTAAAACCACGGAAACGGAGGTCCGAGCACGCTTGAATGTGGACGGGAACGGTCGCTTTCAAATCGAGACCGGAGTCGGCTTCCTCGACCACCTGCTGGGCGCTCTCGCATTTCACGCCCTCTTCGACCTGGAGCTAGAGGCCGACGGAGATCTGCACGTGGATAACCACCATACTGTAGAGGACTGCGCCATGGTTCTGGGTCGGACCCTCGACGAGGCACTGCAGGAACGCAGAGGACTCCGCCGCTTCGCCTCGAACCACCAGCCGATGGATGAGGCGCTGGCCTTCGTGGCGGTGGACGTGTCGGGGCGTCCGTACGCGGTGGTTCAAGCGGAGTGGAACGGACCATCAATCGGCGGGATCGCCTCCAGTTTGATTTCCCACTTTCTGGAGAGCTTCGCCTTCTCCGCCCGCCTTACCGTCCACGCCTCCGTGCTGTACGGCCGCGACGACCACCACAAGAGCGAAGCGTTGTTCAAGGCGCTGGGCGTGGCGCTTCGGTCTGCCTGCAGCATCGAGCAGAAGCGCAGCAACGCGGTTGCGAGCACCAAGGGGACCCTCACATGATTGCAGTGGTGGACTACGGCCTCGGGAACCTGCGGTCCGTACACAAGGCGCTGGTCGCCGCCTGTGTTCCCCCGGGGCGCTGGGACCACAACGAGGAGGACGGTCGCTCACCCGTACAGCCGAGGGACCGAAATGAGTCCCCTGAGAATTTTGGTGTGCTGATCACCTCGGATCCCGACCGGATCCTGACTGCCGACAAGGTGGTACTACCCGGCGTGGGCGCTTTCGCCGAAGGGATAGCCAGGCTTCGATCCCGCGGCCTGCTCGAGGCACTTCAGGCGGTTGTGGCAGTGGGAAAGCCGCTTCTGGGCATCTGTCTCGGCATGCAGCTGCTCTTCGAGGCGAGTGAGGAGACCGG
>CAZBXU010000246.1:0-4459 GCA_964495755.1 uncultured Spirochaetaceae bacterium
GGCTATGGCGGCGGAAATCAGGAATCCGAAGTGAGCCGCCCCGGTGAAAGAGGAAAGGTAGAGGGAGCTGAACGCCACTATCGAGGTTAGGAAACTCAAGAACACGGGCAGGCCTCCGCTTCGTATCAGGGAGTGCCCGTATCTCAAGATCTGCACACCTCTGTTGGAGGAAAGATGCCCGCCTGAGGATCTGCCCTTGATGCTCCTGATGGAATTGAGCAGATGGATCGTGTAATCGATGGTCAGGCCTGTGCTCACAGCCACGACGATGATCGTGTAATCATCGATTTGAATTCCCAGGATGGGGGAGATACCCGTAACCACGAGCAAGATGAACAGCGAGGGAAGCAAACTGATCACAGACATCTTGAGGCTTTTGAAGAAGATCAAGACCGTAAAAAAAATGAGAAAAGAGCCGGCGGCGAAGGCCAGGAACCAGTTGCGTTCGAGCTGTTTTTGCCTCATGAGGAGCTCGTTCAGCGGACCGGACAGCTCGATCCTCCAATCCGCGGGCAGTTCGTTCCTCACCTGCGAGAGAGAGGATAGAAAATCTGTGAGTGATGCGATTCCGCGGTACTTCAGGATTCCCTGGATCGAAACGATTCGGTGAGCCGAGTCTATAAGCGATTCGTAGGATTCCGGGCTGGCCGAGGCGGAGTAGAACAGCAGATATTGCTCGACCAGGGCGCTGAATCGTTGTTCATCCTCGACATCCGGAATCGCCAGGTATCGCGGATCCGCATCGTTGAAGTAGTAGTGCATTCTCTTCAGTACTGTGAGTATGGAACTCTGAAATCCAATGTCCGGGTTAGAGCTCAAAACCCTGTGTGTCTCTTCCAAACGCTGGAGACCTGTCTTGGCGATAAACGAGCCGGCCAGGCCGCTGTCGATTTCCATTGTGAAGGGTACGGTCCCCGAGAACTTCTTGTTCAACACACTCTCCGCCTTAATTATAGTCGAAGAATCGGGGAATTGCTCGAGGGGGTAGGGCTGCACTTGTAACCGGGGCAGTGCCAGGATGCCGAGAGCCGCGGCAGCGAGGCTGAGAGCCAGAAAAACGTACCTCAGCTTGTAAACAAACAAAAATACAACAGTCAAGCCGCGGTGAACGCGCTTGGTAATCGAACGTGCTGAAATATTTCTTGTGTTCGATTCGGGCAAACGAATCCAGGGGATTGAAGGCACCCACCACAGCACCAGCAGGTAGACAACCAGGATGCTGACACTGACCGTCCCGGCCAGAAGGATTTGCCCCTCACCTCCCAGCAGGGTCAAGCTCGAGAAACCGATGATCGAGGTCAAGGCGGTGAGAGAAAGAGGAACCGTAAGGTACTCCCGCGCCCTTGCCTGCATGCCCGGACCGCTTGAACTTCGAAGATGGTAGAACATATGAAGGAAATAATCGCTGAGCAGACCGAAGTTGAAGGTGGGGACCAGGACCACAAAGGGTGAGAGCTGTCCTCCAAAGAGGCGAAAGCATCCGTAGGAGAAGGTGGTGGCCAGGATTTTTAAAGACCAGGCCAAGAGCAGCACCTTCCAACTGCGAAAGAAAAAAAAGTAGATCAGAGAGACCAACAGAAATACGATCGGCAACATCTTGAGCATGTCTTGAGTGAGAAAACGCTCGCTGTACACCCGGATAGCCCGCAGCCCGCTGAACTCCATTGTGACCCCGTACTGCTTTTCGATCCGGCTCTGAATTTCCTCTATCTGCTTGATGAGTTTGTGGGAGGAGTAGGTGAGTCCGGGCTCCAGATAGAAAACGCAGGTTTGGAAATCAGGGCTCAAGTACGGCCGGATTTCGGGGTAGTCCCTATAATGGGTTTTCAATTCGTGGATTGCCGTGGAGTCGTACGAAAGCAGCAATTGCTCTGTAATGAACGGTGCCACCAGGATCTCGTCCTGCTCCGCCCTGATGACAGAGGCAGTCAGAATGGAACTGTACCTGCGCAATCCATCCATGTCGCCGAGAGATCCCTCGATCTCCGAAACGACCTTGAGATTGGACGGGTCGAGTACATCCCCCGGAAGCTCGGAGAAGTCAGCGGTCAACAGCAGGACGTCCCGGGCTGTTGCCGGAAGAAGCGCGTCGGCACGCTCGATTTCCCGCGGTTTTTCCGGTTTGGTAAACCGTTGGAAAAGCGGGTACAGGGAGACGAGCAGCAAAACGAGCAAGGGGATGTTTTTCGCTTTCAATACCATACGAATCGACCCATGCATCTCTGTATTAAGATCAAAATCCCGATCCCGCGAATCGGCGAAGAGATTTTCATGATCATACACGCTATTATGATATCTGTGAAATCATCCCGCAATTCGTTTTCGTGGAATTTTACGCGGACTCATTCCGGCCTTCCGGATTCGGCGGCGATAGGATATGATGTACTGACCGGAGTTGGATCGACTGGCAGAAGCAGAGGTTGATTCAACCGACCTTATAGGAGGTATCTATGAAACGAAGAATGTTGGTTGTTGTATTGACAGTCATACTCGCTTTTTCTATCCCCTTGGCATCCCACGCGGCCGGCGATTCTGTCGGACTGGGGATCTCCGTCGGTGCCGCCTTCCCCCAGGGAAACACGGCTAGCATTTCCAGCACGGACTGGAAAACCAGCCTCAACTGGGGATTCTATGTAAATATCCCCCTGATCTATACCTTTCACCTGACCCCCTCCGCCGAGTTGTACAAGTTCGACGATCAGAATGCCACGGACATGTCGATCGCCTTCAAGTTCATCGTTCCCCTGTCACGCTTCGATCTGTATGCGGGATTCGTGCCGGGCTTGACCGCGGTTACCGACGTGACCGCACTCCACGTTGGAATACTCGTCGGGGGGAACTTCCCCCTGATCAGCAATCTCGATGTCTTCGTCCAGGGCAAGTACAAGTTTCTCTTCGAGGGAGGCGAGAACCTCAAGGTCCTTCATGTCAACGTGGGTATTCTGTTCAACTTCTGATCCCGTGATTGACCCGTTGATTGGTTCTTCCGTTGATCTGACCTGACCGCCGCAAAAAACAAGGCGGCAGCTGTCCGAAGGGAATCCTGGGGAGACGCTCTATGCTCACCGGCATCCATTTTCTTCTCTCTTATATGTGCAACTTCGAATGCGATCACTGCTTCGTGTTCAGTGGGCCGTCGGCACAGGGGACATTCACAATCCAACAGATACGATCTGCGTTGGAGGAAGCGGGGAAGATCGGTACGGTGGAATGGATCTACTTCGAAGGGGGTGAACCCTGCCTGTTCTATCCTCTCATGATCGAGGGAGTCCGGCGCGCCCGACAGATGGGTTTCAAGGTGGGAGTTGTGACCAATGCCTACTTTGCCACGTCTCCGGAAGACGCCCGGCTCTGGCTGCAGCCCCTTGCCGATCTTGGCATCGGCGACCTGAGCATCAGTGATGATGCGTTTCACTACGGAGATGTCGAGGACAGCCCGCCGAAACGGGCCGTGGCCTGCGCTCGGGAGTTGGGAATGCCCGTGGATTCGATCTGCATTGAAAAGCCCGCCCTCTTGAGGGAACCCGAGCAGGGCAGGGGCGCTCCGGTCGCCGGGGATAGCGTCATGTTCAGGGGACGCGCTGTTGAAAAGCTCATCGAGGGACTGCCCCGCAAGCCTTGGCGGGAGTTTACCGAGTGCCCTTACGAGGATTTGCGGGATCCGGGCCGGGTGCACCTGGACTGCTACGGCAATGTACACCTCTGCCAGGGCATCAGCCTGGGAAACATGTGGGAGGTTCCGCTGTCAGAGCTTGTCCTGAACTACGACGCTGAATCCCACCCGATCTGCGCTCCTCTGCTGGCAGGCGGTCCGGCCGCCCTGGCAGAGGCCTATCAGGTGGACCGGGAACAGGGCTACGTAGATGCCTGCCACCTCTGCTACGATGCACGCCTGTCCCTGCTGGACCGCTTTCCTCAGTACCTGGCTCCGAGGCAGGTCTACGGGTTAGGGTAGGCCGAACCGGTGTGACGGAGCAGCCCCTGATCTACTGCAGCCCCAGTTCCTGCCGCACGAGGTTCACCCAGGTGCGGAAGGCGATCCCGTGCTTCATCGGTCCGATGAAGGCCAGCTCTTTGGCCATGTAGGCGCTGGCGGCGTTCACCTGCCCCGAGAAGATGCCCGGAGCGATCCGCCGATCCATCCGGATGGTCACGTCAGCCTTGTCTGAAGAACCCTGCCCGGTAGAGAAAATCCCCCGGTCGATGCGAATCCAGAAATCCGACCCTTCCTCGACCTCGAACTGGAAGACCAACAAGGACTTCTTCGATTTTTTCTGAATCTTGGGATGTGCGTTGCAGGCCTCGACGAGCACTTCGAGGTACTCGGGGATGTCCTCCAGCCCGAAGCTCCCCGTCTTTATTTTCCGGGCCACCCGCGACTTCAGGCCGGGATCGTCGTCCCGCAGTGCCGGACCTTGGGCTGGTTTGGCGGGCGGAGCGGTTGCTCCGATCGACAGGG
>CAZBXU010000247.1:0-4416 GCA_964495755.1 uncultured Spirochaetaceae bacterium
ATTGAACCACCAACCCCAAGTGCCATCGGCGCTGAACCACAGGCATTCTTTGGCCAGAGAACCCTGCTAGCCGTCACCAATCCTGATTATCTGGTCAGTCCGGGAGACGTATACACTCTGACCTTCAACCGTGAACAGGTTGTGGTGTCACAATACCTGATCGTTGAACCTGATATGACGGTAGATTTGTCTATATTCGGAGTCGAAAACGTCAACAACCTCACCTTTGTCGGTTTCAAAAGGGTGGTGGAAAACAAGGTTTTGACCGCCTATCCGAAAAGTCTACCCCGTGTGACCATCCGCTCGACAGGCGTTTTCGAGGTATTGATGAGGGGAGAGGTGAAACGAACAGGATATAAGCTGGCCTGGGGTCTGACCCGGTTGAGCGAGATCGTCAGCGAAAACCTAACTCCCTACTCATCGACCCGGAACATCCAGATTACATCTACGGACGGGAAGCCGCGATTCTATGACCTGTTTCGTGCCTTCCGTTCCGGAGAGCAGGATCAGGATCCCTTCGTCCGGCCAAGGGATACGATTACCGTCAGCAAGTACGACCGGCAGATAACCGTCTCAGGGGAGATCGAGCGGCCCGGAACGTATCAGCTTCTCTGGGGTGAGCAACTGGAAGATGTGATCGCGAAGTACGGCAACGGGTTCACAGCAACAGCCGATCTATCGCGGGTGGAACTGTATCAATATAACCCACTCGAGAATATCGAGGAGATCAAATACCTCGATATCACCGAGGGTCTTGATCAAACCATTACTTTGAAAAACGGCGATTCTGTCTTCGTGCCCTCGAACATCGAGCTGTTGCCCATTATCTATTTCGAGGGTGCGATCGTGCCTGAAGGTTCAAATCCCCAGGAAAGGTTCGTAGTCTACCGGCAGAAGCACAGGATGAGAAAAGGGGAAACCCTGTATACCGCGTTGCGGGGGGTTGAGATTTCCCCCCAGGCAGACCTGCCCGCGTGCTACATCAAAAGAAAAAGAGAGAAGATCTTTGTCGACCTCGACGACTACCTGTACAACTACGATCCCAAGAAAGATCTTGTGCTGCAACCTTTGGATTGTATTGTTATCCCCTATATACGATAATACGGACGGAGGAACTTCATGAAGCTACTGTCCGTCCAACTCTCCGATTACAAATGCATCCGCAAATCCTGTCAATTCGACGTCTCCGACATCACCTGCCTGGTGGGCAAGAACGAATCCGGGAAAACAGCGATTCTGGAAGCCCTGTACCGGTTGAACCCGGTCATCCAGAACCAAAGCGATTTCAATGTAGACGACGACTATCCCAGGATCGATGTCGAAGACTACAGGCTGGAGGTGGCCGGCGGGAAGAGCGAGCCGGCAATCGTCACCCGGGCGACCTTCACTATGGAACCCGGAGATCTGAAAGACCTCGAAGCGGATTTCCCCGGGATCATCGCTCAACCTGAGCTTATCCTATCCAAGGGTTATGCAAATGAACTGTACGCCGAGTTGACGATCAACGAGGATGTCGTTGTCGAGGGCTTGCTGAAAAAGGCCAAGCTCAGTGCTCAGGCGTTGAAGACACTGGTGCGCTGTTCCACCGTGAACGACCTGGCTGAGGAATTGAAAGTCCACGACAAAGAGGAAGCGGCTAAACATCTTCTGGAAACAATAGATACGATCACGGAGAAGGGTCTGCTCCAATATCTCTACGAAAAATATATAGAGCCCAAAGTACCTAAATTTCTGTACTTCGATGAGTTCTACCAGATGAAAGGTCACGTGAATATACAAGCCCTGGTCGAACGAAAGCAGAACAACCGCCTGCTGAACTCCGACTATCCCCTCCTGGGCCTGATCGATCTGGCCCGCTTGAATCTGGAGGAGATCAGCAATCCCAGGCGGGCTCTGGAGCGGGACAACAGGCTGGAGGGAGCCTCCAATCACTTGACCCGCAGCATCATGAAGTACTGGTCTCAGAACCGACACCTCGAGCTGCGCTTCGATATTCGTCCGGGATTGCTGGAAGACCCGGAGGGCATGCAGAGCGGTACCAATCTCTGGGGCCATGTCTACAACTCCAAACAAAGGGTCAGCACCCTTTTGGGGCGCAGATCCAGGGGATTCGTCTGGTTTTTCTCGTTTCTGGCCTGGTTCAGCCAGCAGAAGCGGAAGAACATTCCGTTGATCCTGCTGCTTGACGAGCCCTCCCTCTTCCTTCACGGTAGCGCCCAAATAGACCTGCTGCGTTTTCTGGAGGACGAATGCGCGCAAGGACTCCAGGTCATCTACAGCACCCAATCTTCCTACATGGTCGACCCTCATCGTCTGGATCGCGTACGGGTTGTCGAGGACACCAGCACGGAAACAGAAGAATTTACCCCCGCTTCCCGCGAGGGAACGCAGGTATTTGCGGATGCTACTCAAGCAAGAAAAGAGAGCATTCTACCTCTCGAGGGTGCTTTGGGATACGCCTTGTCCCACGACCTCTTCCCGAGTCCCAACGTGTTGGTGGTCGGAGGCGTAGCGGACCTGATCTTTCTCCACACGATGTCCAACATACTTTCGGAGAGCGGCAAAACAGGACTCGACCCCCGCTGGGCGATTTCGCCCATAGGAGGCGCGCAACATCTGGGTATATTCCTGGCCCTAATGGAGGACAACCGGGACAAGAAGATTGCCTGTCTGCTGGACCAGGATACCGACAGGGGGAGCCATCTTCTGACGGACAATCACATCTACTCCTACTCTGATTTTAGCGAAAACGCCGACGCCGGTATCGAGGACCTGTTCGATCCGGAGTTCTACGTCAGTATAGTGAACGGCGCCTACTCGACAGCCCTCGACCGTCCCCTGTTGAAGAAACATATGGCGGCACGAGGCCGGAAGATCGTCGAGCAAATCGAGGAGCACTGGGAATCGATCATCCGGGAAGGGGGTATAGCATTCGACCGCATCAAACCGGTACAGTATCTCGCAGAGCATGTTTCAGAGCTCAAAACACAGATCTCGAACGAAACGTTGGTGCGTTTTGAGAAGGTGTTTCGTGCACTGAACGCCGCTCTTCAATAAACGGAAAGGAAGTCGCCGACGAATCGGAACAAGATTGTTCTCCTCGCCATCACCCTCTTTGTGCTGCTTGGCCTGCCGGGATGCAACTGGCTGAAACTCATTTCCTTCGGCGAGTCTATGCAGATTCTCCACAAATCCTCTGAATTGACCCTGGCCTGGGATCCACCCCTCACCGATATTCCCAACCGACCTACAGAGGCCGAAAAGTATCAGATCTACTGCCGGGAGCATGAAACATCGTACTGGAGGTATCTCGGCGAGGTTCCCGCCTCCCCTCATCCGGAATATACGGTGGAGCACGGACTTTTAGGCGATGGTCTTTACGATTTCGCCATACGGGCGATCACGCAAAGCGGGCAGGCTTCTCCGCTTCATACTTCCCTGGACAGCCATGCGGACCCGGTTTGCGGGTGGTATGTGTTCTGGGTGAATACCGAGTGAGGCTGAACATGGGGTCAAGGAACGATCGAATAACGAGGCGAGGGGTGTGGCGGTGACGGCCGAACGGTGGGCATTTCTGGTACTGCTAGTTTTTTCTGTCACTCCCCCGATCCCCGCCCAACAAAAAAGCATCTGGAAGGGAATATCACCCACTGTCGGCGAGCGAGATATCGGGATCCTCTTCAGCACGAATGATATCCTCTTCGATATTGAAGGTTATCAACAGGGCTTGGGTGCAAAGATCAGCGTCGACAAATGGATGTTTCGAGGGATGGTCGATGTCCTTCTCAACACCGGGATCAACCCGTTTTCGATCAGTCTTGGGGGAGTTTGGGAGAGGCACTTTCTGCCCGGTCCTCTTTCCGTGTATTGGGGACCTTCGCTGGAAACGGGGATAACGATCAGCACAAACAAGTACGATGCGGATAACTGGACCCAAAATATAGCCTTGCCCATTTTGACGGTCGGAGGGGTGTTTGGGATCGAAGTCTTCGTATTTGAATTTCTGTCGATCTTCCTGGAGTATCAAGCAGCGCTTGCTTTGGGTCTGAATATCAACAGGATCAGCACGGCCGGATCGGTGTCCTCAACCACGGATTTCACCTATAAATTCGATGTCGGCTTGGGCAACAGCGGGATGTTCGGGATCGTGTTCTATCTCATGCGGCGGGAATAATAATTTTCAGCTTCCGCTACCCAATCAGAGCAAGAATACCTAGAAATAGGTAATACCCGACCGCCGCACCTGCCGAAAAAAGAAAAATCCCTTTCTTGACCCTGTCCTTGGGAGACAGAGTACGCCACTGGAGGCCAAAGGGCTCGAACTGGACAGTTTCCCCTTCCTTCTGCACCGCTGTTTCCCGATTCTCCAGCTCGGTTTGGACAGCGTAACCTGTTTTCAAGACGTGCTCGGCACCC
>CAZBXU010000248.1:0-4379 GCA_964495755.1 uncultured Spirochaetaceae bacterium
AGACCAGAACACCGGTCAGGACAGATAGCGGGCCAGGTCGAGTGTCTCCAGTACTTCCCGAGAAGGAAGCCCGGTCGTAGGATCCAGACCTTCGGTTTCGAGGTACTCCTTCACCATGGTCTTCAGGTCTACCTTCACACCTTTGGTCTCTCCACTTTTAAGAGGCGGAGTTCCAAGCACCCGATCGGGAAAGCTGTAGCGGTCCAAGGTCCAGCCGGCTTTCACGTTAAAGATCTGCCGGGCCAGGGTCAGGCGTCTCCCCACCGCGGCCAACTCCTGCAGGGTCCACTCCGTTCCGTCTGCGGCTTTCAGGAAATCTGGAAGCGTCTTGTAGCTCAGGATGGCGTAGCCGAATAGACACAGGCCGGCTGAATTGAGCACGTGGGCCCAGTCGGCATTGGCGCTGTGATGCTCAGCCAGCCCCGTTGCTTCGGCGGCATCGATCTCCGGCATGTCGTAGCCGGCGAGGGGAAAGGTCGTGGATCCCTGGGTGTGCCGGGCTGGCGTTGGGTCGAAAAAATAGGTCAAAGCCAGGCCGACGTTCCAGCGGGGATCGTGGGCCGGCAGGGCTTCTCCCCTCACCGCCATGACGTACGGGGCGGTAGCTTCTCCAAAAACACAAACCGCCTCATCGAAGCCCTTTGCCAGGATCGCGCCAACACCTTCGGCTTTGCCGATCTTTTCGACCAGAGCGACGATTGTGCGGGCCTGTCCCCAACGCAGTTCCATTCCGTCGGTCTGATCGTTGCCGATCAATCCGCGTTCGTAGCACTCCACCGCATAGGCCACCAGTCCGCCGGTACCGATCGTGTCCATCCCGTAGCGGTTGCATAGGTCATTGATCCGAATCATGGCTTCCAGGTTGTCATTGAGCAGGTTGGAGCCGAACAGGCTCATGGTCTCGTACTCCACCTTGTGCACCGGACCATCGGTCTTGAAGGGACCTTGCTTTACCTCCACATGGCCGCCGCAGCCCACCGGGCAGCCGCTGCAGGCGTAGCGTTTGAGCTGGTACTCCTTTACCTTTTCCGCAGTTGTTTTGAAATCCTTCATTTCCTCAACCGAGGAAGACCAGTTCTTCCAGGGTGCGTCCCCGGAGTTCAACGCCTCTTCGTAGAACATCGGTGTGCCGAACTCGGAGAGATCGCTGCCGAACTCCTCCTTGAAGGTGGGCAGGTGCTGTTTACGCAGGGCTTTCATTCCTTCCGGATCGGCGATCTGAATCGGAATATTCCCCTTCACGACCACCGCTTTGAGCTTCTTGGAACCCATCACCGCCCCAAGGGCGGAACGGGCGGCGAAGCGCCCCTTGTCCGTAGAGATGCCGGCAACAGCCGCCAGGTTCTCCCCCGCAGGACCGATGCAGGCCACCTCGCAGTCTCTGCCGTGCCGTTCCTTGAGTAGATCCTCGGTCACGTAGCAATCCCCACCCCACAGATCCTCGGCGCCGAGAATCTGTGCAACCACATCGCCGGCGGCTCCCGGCTTCACCAGCAGGTAGACCGGTGAGGCCGCCTGACCGGAAAACAGAATCACGTCTAAACCCGCCTTTTTCAGCTTGGGCCCGAAATGACCCCCGCAGTTGGCGTCCCCCCAACCTCCCGTGGAGGGGGACTTGCCGAAGGCCATGAAACGGGAGGCGATGTAGGCTCCGGTTCCGGTCAGATAACCGGCTGCAAACCCGAGGATGTTCTCCGGCCCCAGGGGATCGCAGGCCGGATTCATGCGCTCCAGGAGCAGCGCCGCTCCCAGGCCGTACCCTCCCAGGTATTGTCGGTAGAGCTTTGCCGGGACCGCCTCAACCTTGCAGCTTTGAGATTTCAGCTCCACGGAGAGGAGTTTTCCGGTTACCGCGTACATCGCGCCTGCCTCCAAAGAATGAGAATGAGGGGGCGCTGTCCGACACCCTTTGGTGCCTGAAAGCGCCCCTGTGTTTCGTTTAGAAGGACGAACCGCTCCGGCTTATTTTTTGGCCAGATCTGCGAACTTCAATATCGTGCCGTCGGTGGAAACGAGCGGCTGCGGCGGATTGCTCTTCTGTGTAGCGAAGGTCACAATGACCATAACCACACCGCCGAGACAGCCCGGTCCCAGGGCCCAGAGCCACTCCGGCTCGGGGAACATCGTGCGCGACACGATCATCCAGATGATCATAGAGACGAAGCCGGTAAACATTCCGGCCACGGCCCCCGGGGCGTTTGCTTTCTTCCAGTACACGCCTAGGATCAATGGGAAGAACAGCACGTGGAAGAGCATCTGGAAGGCCACCACGAGAAGGTCGTACATGTTGGCGTAGAAGATTCCGATCAGGAGTGCCGCCGCCGTCACAATCACAACGCTGATCCTCGAGGCGGTGGTCAGCCCACGGTCGGAGAGGGCGTTTCCGCTGGCCCGCTCGTAGATCGGCTTGTACAGGTCGTTGGCCAGGACCGCCGCCGGAGCGAAGATAGCCGAGTCTCCCGAGGACATGATCGCCGCCAGCAGGGAGGCGATGAAGAGCCCCGCCAGGGCGGGCGGCAGCACGGTTCGGGCCAGCACGAGGACGATCCTCTCGCTGTCCTCGTTGATCGCTTCCGTCATGACCGGACCCAGTGAGCCGTTGGCGATCATGGTAATGGCCGCGAAAGCGAGGTACACGGGGATAACTCCGAGGATCCAATACCCGGCGCCGCTGATCCAGGAAGCGTTGCGGGCAACCTTCCCGCTTTTGGCCACGATGGCCCGCTGGTACAGGTCAGGAGCCGCCAGGGTTCCCAGTCCAACACCCAGGATTGCGGCGATCCACCAGACCCAGCCGCCCAGATCCGGCGGAGCCAGTTCCGAGCCTTGCGCCGGGAAGATCTTGAAGAAGTGGGCCGGAGTCGCCTCCCGGATCGCCTCCCAGCCGCCGGCAAACCTTATCGACAGCGGGAAGATGATCACCAGACCTAGAAGCAGGATGATCACCTGAACGAAGTCCGTCCAGGCGACGGCCAGCATACCGCCGAGAATCGTGTACAACAGGATGATCGCCGTGCCGATGAAGATCGTCAGCAGGTAGGGCCAGCCGAAGACGAACTCGAAGACCTTGCCCATTCCGACCAGCTGAACCGCCGCCCACAGGCAGTAGGTCGGAACCATCATCAGCCCCGACCAGTTGGCGGCCCACTTGCCGTAGCGGCAGGAGAAGAACTGCGCTGCCGTGTTCACCTTGGCATCGTGAACGATCTTCATGAACAGGAATGCCGCCAGCAGCAGGGTCAAGCCCGCTCCGTAGGGATCGTACATAACCCCGTGAAAACCCTCGTGGAAGGCCGTTCCCGAGCCTCCCATGACCGTGCCGGCGCCCCACCAGGTGGCAAACAACGTTGCGGTAACCAGCCAGAGCGGCAGGCGACGTCCTGCCGCCAGGTAGTCATCGCTGCCCTTTACCCGCCGGGCAACCAGAATCCCGATCAGGATCATGCCGGCAAAGTAGACAACGATAACTACCAGTTCGATTGTGCTTGTACCCATCTATCCCTCCTTGAGTTTTATTGGACAACGTTCCCCATGCTGACCGCCGGCCCCGCGATCCCGCTTGGTTTGAGGCTCAGCAGCAAGCTTCTTGATACCGTTGTCCCTTTTCAAAGCTCGAGCCGATCTCCGGCCGGCGACGCCCGCGCCGAAGAACGGTATTAAAACCCGATCAAAGGCAATGAATATACCCCGTTAGTCTATGCTAGCTTCTTTACCTCTTTCAACACATCTTCGGTGATGTTCAGAGTTTCGTCGATTTCCTTGTCGGTATGGGCGGCGGAAATTGAATACTCCTCGAACCAGCCGCTGCCCATCGGGATCACCCCCTTGCTGAGCATCCCGTACCAGTATTCCCTCCACATCGCTTTGTTTCCCCGATTGGCCTGACGGTAGGTGTGGGGGATCTCAGGAACAAACTGGATGCCTCCCAGCGGTCCTTCATGGGTCACACAGGCCGGCAGCCCGAGGCGCTTGATGATGTCCTTCAGGCCTTTGGCGTACTTATCGCCGAGCTTATCCATCTCCTTGTATTTCTCTTTTGTCAAGACCTTGGTCAGACAGGCCAGTCCCGCCGAGGTGGTCAGCGGATTGGCATTGTAGGTCCCGAAATGCACAGCCGGTCCCAGCGGCGTGATCATTCCCATCAGATCCCGCCTGCCGCCGAAGGCTCCCAGCGGGGTTCCCCCGCCGATCGCCTTGGCCAGAGTCACCAGATCCGGCTCGATCCCGTACTTCTCGCAGGCGCCACCGAAGGCGATGCGGGCCCCTACCTTCACCTCGTCGAAGATCAGCAGCACGTTGTACTTGAGGGTCAGCTTGCGAACCTCCTCCAGATACCCCGGATCCGGAGGAATCACCCCTCCGTTGGTCATACAGGGTTC
>CAZBXU010000249.1:0-4348 GCA_964495755.1 uncultured Spirochaetaceae bacterium
GCCAGACACAGGCTGGCCAAGTGAAATAGAGATAATCCGGACGGTGTGCTATTGCATGTCTTTATTCCACATGGCTGGTAAACTCTTCCCGAAGCAGGCGGACGGCAGTCGGGGTTACGTGGTTCGTTACAAAAAGTAAAACCTGAAATCTTCCGGTCCATGCAGCGTTTTCCAGAGGAATAACATTGCGGTTGAACCGGTTTTTTGGGGTCACACAAAACCCAGGGTTGCCCCCTGACGATGCTGTCAGGGCTTACCCTGGGCTACCAACATATCGCTCCTATGGAGCTGTAAACCACAGAGTGGTTTAATTCCAATAGACCCGGCATTCATGACGGGGTAAAGATAACGCCAAACCAATCCCCGGAACTGTGAAATCATTTGGAATGCCATCCGCTTCTTCAGGCGAAATGCAGTGACCTTATTCAGGGCACAATGTATGGCATTTTATTCGCCACCTACCTATCTTCACAAAGGCCTGGCTCATGAGACCGCTCGCCTGCCCACTCCACAAGCCCGCTAATCAACTTATCACGTAGTAATGCCTGCCCGACCGGTAGGTGGGCCTTTGGCATAACATATAACTATTACCTTTTCCATTTTTTTTTGTGAACGATATGCCGTATTTTACATGTCGAAAATAAAACGTTCACCAATGGCTGGTTCAAAAGGTTCAAAATATTACGATGTTTTCCTGAAATACAAAGTATGGCTTGTCACTAACTCGGAAGAGGAGATCGTTGACGATTCCGATTTTATGCTGCTGAAATTAATCGATGATCAAGGATCACTGAGAGCAGCAGCTGACAAGCATGGAGTAAGTTACAGGAATGCCTGGGGTACACTGAAAAGGGCAGAGGAGATCCTCGAGTTTAAGCTGATTGATAAACAGCGTGGGGGTAAAATGGGGGGAGAAACCCGGCTTACGGAGGATGGAGAAAAACTGGTCCAATGCTATGATGAATTGCATCAGGCATTTGACAGGGCTATCTATACCGTGACAAAAAAATTCTTTCATTCACTGAATGAATAGGTGATCCCTTGTTAAACAGTAAATAAAAAGTGAACAAACCCATGAAAAAAAACAGTGCCATTTTGATCATTGCAGTGTTGATCGCATTGTTTTTATCCATGTGTGAAGATGAGGAAAAAGTGATTACCAAACCCTCTATCGAGTTTAAAAAGGGAGGTGATTATACATCGACCAATTCATCAGCCCATCTGGATGATTCACTGAAAGTTGGGATTATGGCTGAATCAGGAAACAGGGGGCACCTCGTCCTGTTTGAGATTTGCCGGAATGGGGAAACCATGGAAAGCATAGAGATAGACAGAAGTTCACTGGATGCAGATGTATACATTATTAAGGACACCATGCAGACAGAATTGTGGAAATTCCTGGTCAGTGACAAGGCGAACAGTGCCGACTCGATTTCCATGACCCTGACACTTATTGATACACTGGGTATCTGAGGCACGACCTCATCGAATAAAAGAAAAAAACATTGTTAGTATTATGATACTGTTTGAAGAAGCTTATGAAATAGTTATGCAGTATGCCCATCCACTGGGGACTGAACAGGTTGGGCTCACTGATCTGCTAAACCGTATTATTGCCGAGGACATTGTATCTGATATGGATATGCCTCCTTTTGACAAGTCAGCCATGGATGGATATGCCTGCCGGAGGAAAGATCTTCCCGGTATTCTCACCGTGGTCGAAGAAATTCCGGCTGGTAAGATCCCTGAAAAAAAGATTTCCCAGAATCAATGTGCTGAAATTATGACGGGTGCCATGGTACCGGAGGGTGCCGACTGTGTAATTATTGTAGAGCAGACCGAACAGGTTGGTCTGGATAAGATCCGCTTTACGGGAAAGAAAACAGAAGATAACATTTGCTATCGTGGGGAGGATATCAAGAAGTCGGAGGTGGTTTTGAAAAGAGGAACAAGGATGAAACCGCAGCAGGTGGCGATCATGGCATCCATGGGTATCGTGCATCCGTTAGTTTACAGGCGTCCGCTTGTGGGGATCATTTCCACTGGTGATGAACTGGTTGAACCGGATAAATCACCTGCACATTCACAAATACGGAACAGCAATGCCTACCAGCTTATCGCACAGGTCTGGTCCACCGGAGCAATCCCGGGTTACGAAGGGATTGCCGCAGACACTGCGGAATCCACCACGGAAAATATACAAAAGGCAATGGATAAAAACGACATCATTTTATTGACAGGGGGTGTATCCATGGGGGAGTACGATCTGGTACCCGATATCATGACCGGCCTGGGTATCGAGCAGAAATTCCAGCGGATCGCGATGCAGCCTGGTAAACCCACCATCTTTGGAGTGAAGGGGGAAAAATTGTGTTTTGGACTGCCCGGAAATCCCGTCTCTTCCTTCCTTCTTTTTGAGCTTCTGGTTAAACCCCTGCTCTTCGGTTTAATGGGGCATCACTATTCCCCGCTTAACCTTATTCTCCCAATGGCCGTCGGGTACAAACGAAAAAAATCGGACAGGGAATCCTGGTTCCCTGTCCGGATAAATGCTGATGGGGAAGTTGAACCAATGGATTATCATGGTTCAGCACACCTCTATTCATTGAATGAAACAACGGGAATGGTATCCATTCCCATTGGAGAAACAACCATTCAAAAGGGAGAGAAGGTTCATGTTCGGCTCATCTGAACACAAGATCAATTCATAATGCATTATATAGAGATCTATGGTTTAACAAATCAACTTAGAAGATCAGCAGTTTCAATTCCATCAAATATTGCTGAAGGTGCTGCCAGACAATCTAACAAAGAATTCATACAATTTCTTTATATTTCACTTGGTTCTGCAGCAGAACTTGAAACGCAGCTAATTATTGCTCAGGAACTGGATTTCATGTTAAGTGAAGATCTTTTAAATTCCCTGGCTGAAATAAGGAGAATGCTAATAGGTTTAATAAAACAGCAAAAAGGTGTAAACTAATATTTCTCGTTACTCGTTACTTGTTACTTGTCACTCATCACTTATATGAAACTACCCGAAACATTAAACATCCTGATCGTCACCCTCAGCGACAGGGCAAGCATTGGAGAATATGAGGACAGAAGCGGTCCGGCTATTGTCACTTCGCTTGATGACTGTCTGCGGAAATCCCGGTTTAAATTCGCTATTGAACAGGAAATCATTCCGGATGATGCAACCCGGCTAAAACGGATCCTTTCTGCCGGATCATCAACATACCACATCATTTTTACCACGGGCGGTACCGGAATCGGCCCGAGGGACATTACAGTGGACGTTGTATCTTCCATGCTGGATAAGGAAATACCGGGGATCATGGAACTGATACGCGTGAAATATGGAATGGAAAAACCCAACGCCCTGCTGAGCCGAAGTATTGCAGGGATCATCGGAAAAAGCCTGATATTTACCCTCCCGGGAAGTGTAAAAGCTGTCCATGAATACATGAGCGAGATCTGCAAAACCCTTGATCATATGATCCACATGCAGTATGGCGTTGATATGCACCATTGAAGCATGATTGTTAAAAAAATTGCGGGAAAGGTGAATAAATCAAGATCCCCTCGTTTTTTTTCTTTGTATTTTTATGCCAGTTATCAAGCCGTTTTCCAATGAAAAAGTGGAGCAAAGTCATACACTACCTGAAGAATAAATTCATCCTTACACTGATCATCTTCATCGTATGGATCCTTCTGTTTGACAGCAATAACCTGGTCGACCGCTTTTCACAAATGAAAACACTGAAGCAACTGGAGGAAGATAAAGCGTACTATCTGGATCGGATTGAAGAGGATTCGAAGAAACTGAATGAGCTTGAAACGGATAAGGAAAACCTCGAAAAATTTGCCCGCGAACAATACCTGATGAAAAAAGAGGATGAGGAGATCTTCGTTGTGATTGAGGAGGAAAAGAAGAGGAAGAATGATTGATTGAGGATTTTCGCCATTCCTGCCTTTCAGACACGGACGGGCAGGGATTAACGAATGATGAAGTTGGATATGGATACGGGTAGGGGTATTATGGGGAGGAGGAGGAGCTGAAGGGAGTGTTGGCGCAGATTGGTAAGGTTTTCCGGAGACGTAAAGGATAAGCTTTAAAATCCCGTATTCAAATGTTATTGGGTTATTGGGTTATGCCGAAGGCCCGCCTGCCGCGGGCAGGCATCCCTTATGGGAGTAAGGTGTCTAACGTAAAGATTGACAGTTGTCGTAATTGATAAAATTGAAGTGGGATTGGTTTTTACAGTGCCGCTAAGTTTAAGATTACAATCGATGTACTCAATAATCCCGAAAATTAGAAAATCAAAGCAGCATGCTTTGTATTTTC
>CAZBXU010000250.1:0-4262 GCA_964495755.1 uncultured Spirochaetaceae bacterium
AATCCTTGAGGTTGGCAATATGATTTGCGCCAAAGCACATGTCCGCAATTCTGACTATTCTCAAAGTGTAACATCGATGTTACAAAACTATCTCAATGATTTCGTCTTCTTGACTACCAAGTCTTCAATTTCACCAACTGACATTTTGATATCGACCGAGAATACTAATTCTTCTATCTTGGTAGTTCGTATCTCAGGTGACAAAGCGCTGTTTTCTATACGGTTTATGCCTACAATCAGCTTATCCATTTTTGCTGAACCGATTCGTGTAACAAAGGATTCGTCGAATAACCTGGGGTACTTCCCAAGTATTTCGTCTATTCGTAGGTAGAGATATACTGTTTTTCTAGTGAGACCCAACACATCTTTGCAGAATATGTCGAAAGTTGTGTATCCGATTTCCTTGTAGTATCTTTTTTCCTTGATTTTTTCCGCAGCATGAGCAATCTTTAGAAATCCTGTGGCAACATCTTTCATTCCCTGAAAGATCTGAATCAGATTATCTTTAAATTCTTTCCTGTTTTGTTCCCCGTCGATGAGCTTAATCTTGTCCAGCAATTGTTCTTTTTGCAGCAAGACATGCCTCCCATTTCATTGTGACATCAATGTTACATAAAACAATGCACTAACAATAATAACAGGCAATTTGTTATCCTTGATTCTATCGCTTCAGACAATCTAACATTGAGTTAAGCTGTTTGCAGGCTTGTCCTGCAAATCAGCTTGAACTCGTTGTTAGACATTTGATTTACTTTTTTATGTTTTTCTATTTTTTAACTTTCGGTACCGTCATTACTATAGAAATCAGAACCGGAATTATCGGAGCAATCATTACATAGAGTAGATTAGCGGAACCAAGAATAAACGCCTGATACAAGCCAAGAGAGCAAGCTGAAAGCACATACATGGCTGCATTCTTTGGTAGCCACCAACGACCACCGCTTACCAGTATGATCGCAAAAGTAATGACTAGCGGTCCTATAAACTGACCAATAAGCTTCATATCTGCTCCGCCCTGCTGTATGCCAATTCCTGCGGCAAAGGCAAAAATCAGGGAAATCACTGTATAGCCAATGAAAGACATGCAGGTAAGCACCAGAGCCTGAAGCATTGTTTGAATAACCTTGGGCAAGGGATGATCTTTAGACCTCAAATTACGGTGAACCAAAAAGCTGAAGACAAGGGTCTGTAAGCCGATTTCTGGCAAACCGATTAAATGGAACCAGAGGGGAAGTTTCGAATAAATGACCCCCTCCATCGATGCCGGTGCTGCCGCCGGGGTTCCCAGGATACCGATACCAATAAAAAGCAACCAAAGCCAAAGCCAACCTAGAGCCTGCGCTTTCAGAAAACCCCGTAATGGCAATAGCACTAGACCGAAGAGCATGCCCCGCACGAGCTGTAGCAACGGCCCTATATAGATTTCTACCGAACCAAAAGGCCGGTAATAGTCCTTGATCACCGGCAGAAGAAAGATGTTCTGGTAATCCAATAGCGATGAAGCTACAAAGCCGGCCGCAAAATAGGTAACTACCTGGTAAATGGTTACTGAAAGAATAAACAGCAAAGCTGTTTTGGTTTTTTCTCGCTCCATGATCTTTTCCTCCTATTAATTTCATCCCACATTTCAACAATCCGCGACAAATCTATTCTTCTTTGTTCACAAAATGAGTCTAACGACCTTTTGAGTTGCGCCCTCGCAGGAGCGAAGCGACGAGAAGGCGTCAACTCAAAAAGACATGTTAAATGGCCTTTTTCCTAATTAGTTATTGTCGAAGAAACCCCCAATATTTTTCTCTATTTTCTGGGTCGAAAAAACATCTTGTTTACTCTAGGCATTTCTTTTGCATGTTCTGTGAAAGATTCAATGATTTTCTTATATCTAACAGTCCTTTCTTCGATTAACGCCATTTTTTCTTTGGAATCTTGATACCAAACACTATTTGAGTATTCATGAACCACAATACTAAAATAGTAATATGCCTTAGGAAAAAGCTTAACCAAATTTCTGACTTTATCTTTGATCTTTTCCAGTTCTTCCTCTTTTAACGGGCTAGGTTTTTCAAGTATTTGTTTGGTTTCCACACTCCATTGTGAAGGATGTATCTTCATAAAATGAGTCATCGCAGTTTTATAGAAAACATATGCTGGATCTTTGTGTTGAACAACAGCATCATTATCATATGAACTGCTGCTCGAAGTCTCATCAACAAGCGTGTCTTGATTTCTCAATTGGCCAATAAGACGTTGATAGGCTCTATTTATTTGTATAAACAACAAATGATTCTTAATCAAATCAGCTTCGTTTGAAACGTCCGGATGTATTTCCTTTACGATTTTTCTATAAGTTTTTCGGATTACAGAGATGTCTTGTGTTTCAGAAATATGCAAAATATCATAGTCCGTCAGCATGGAATACTCCTAAAACCCAAGTGTCAACAAAACTACAATTGCATGCAAATATCCATATAGGGCACGCTCATAAAACGACTAACAATATAGTCTCTTCATGCCTTCCAACGATAAGCTGAGCAGTCGCGCCGAATAAATTTCCAAATAACGATACGGTATTTTAGTAACACTTAAAAACATACTTTTCGCGATCTGCTCCAGCGCTATGTTGGGTGTCCCCAATTCTTATGGAGCGTCCTGGCTCATGCGGCTGGTTATGTCGCGAGGAGCCTGCCTGTGCGCTGCGGCGCTCATGGCGTGAAGGTAACGAAGGGCCTGCAATTCCGCTTGCACATCAACTGGATGAGTTGCCGACCGGAAAGCGCCGCCATCACGGTGCCGGAGAACGGCACGGTCCACTGCCCGGCCATGTGGAAGCCTGACAGACCCGGCAAGCTCCGTAGCGGGGTCTGTTTCATCATATTCTCCGGTGTCATGTACCAGCCGTCTGGCGATCCTTGCCAGTTTCCGGTGTAGCGGACATATGTTGCGGGCGTCGGTACATCCACCACCTCGATCTGAGATGCAAAACCTGGCCAGCGCTTGTCTAGCTCGGCGATGGTGAAATCGGCGATGCGCTTCTTTTCCTCTTCGTACCGGACACGGTCACGCGCCAGTTCCTCCCAGTAGTCGTAGCGGGTCGCATACAAGACTTCAGCCGCCGATTTGCCTGGAGGCGCCATACTCGAATCGAAGCAGTGATGCAAGAAGCACAGCCAGCGGTGTTCCTCTCCAGCGATGTTGATTGGCTTCTCTAGCTCGAAGACAATGCGAGGTGGCTCTTTGGATAGATCTCGACCGACACCAAGCATCACGTGTATGAGCGGCAGAACAGGGACCCATTCGTTGTACATGCTCCGGACCTCATCGTCGAGGTAGCGGCCACCGAGGATGTCAAAGATGACCGTGTGACCATCGCCCGCCCAGACCACGATATCTGCCCGGTGCTCGGTGCCGTCCTCCAGACGCACGCCGACCGCCTGATCGTTCTCGATGATCACATCCTTGACCCGGCTCTTGTAATGAATCTCGCCGCCGAGTTTCTGATAGTATTCGGCCATCCGGAAGATGACGCCCTGCGATCCTCCCAGGGGAACGCCAGCCTCAAGCACCGCAAATTTCAGGAGACCGGCAAGGCCGACCATCGGAAACCGCAGCATTGGCCAGCCCGGCGAGTCGATGACGAACCGGACGGCGTCGCGCAAGAAGGAGTTCTGGAAGCGCTGGGCGAATTCTTGGATCGTTAGCTTTCCATACTTGCGAAAAGTCCCCAAAAGCGGTAAAACAGCCGCCAGCATCTTCAGAGTGTCAAAGGGTCCGGCCATCTCTGCCGGCTTGAGCGACATCGCACCCGTCATGTTCCTGCCGGAGAACAGGCGTACTAACTCTTTCGTCAGCTTGGCGTCGCCCGGCGACAGCTCAAGCATCTGCTCCTCCAGCCGACGAGGGTCGGTGCAAATGCTCAGGCTTTTTCCACCGCTCTCGATGCGCACCACCTCGTCGTGGTAGAAGAATGTCTGGTCTTTAACCACGCCGAGCTCCTGCCACATCTGCCGTACTGGCCCAGCCTTTGAACCAGTGAGCATGTGCATGCTGATGTCAAACGTGTATCCCTTCCGTGTCCAAGCGGTGCACAGGCCGCCCGGAATGTTGTGCATTTCGAAGATGGTCGTTTTGTAGCCGTTCATGTGGGCGTAGCAGCCGGTCGAAAGCCCCGCGATGCCAGCACCGACTATGACAATGCTTTTTCCCATGATCTTTCTCCTATTCTTGATAAGTTATGCGCGTCGCACGGCTATGTCCACCCAACG
>CAZBXU010000251.1:0-4250 GCA_964495755.1 uncultured Spirochaetaceae bacterium
TTGGATTTCTGTCGCGCACGTGCGTGGATGCACGGCGTAGACGGCTCGATCGCCCAACATCTACCAAATCTGCGGCATAGCCGGCCCTGCTCCGATTATAAAAATTGCTATCACTCATGAGCGGGTGCGGGGGACGGAATCCCCGACGGGTCCGACCCGAGCCTCCCCGCCGCGACGGACGCGGGGACAGTGCTTGGGGATACGGCTTGAGCGAGGCGAACGACGTGGGACCGATTCAAACCAGCTTGACGACCCGCCCCTCTGCCTCGGCCAAAGCTGCCTGCCGTTTGTCCGCAGTGACAAACGCCGTCGCCTCGCACAGGCGCGCAGCCGCCACGTGCAGGATATCGAGGGCCCGACAGCCGAGGATCGGCGTCCTTACGGTCATCTGGAGGGACAACTCCTGAAGTGCGATGGGATCCAGGTGGGGCGCGAAGTACTGACCGCTGCGTTTCCGGTCGAGGTACAGGGAGATGAGTCGTTCCACCTCGTCAGGGCTCATTTCCGCGAGGAACACCTTGAACCGGAGAGCGTTGAGGAACTCGAGTTCCAGGAAATGCCACACGGGCAGAGGTTCCGCTTGAGCGACGACCAGACCGTGCACTTCCTCAGAACCGTCCTCATGCAGGTACAGCTTGATGAACGCGCTGGTATCGAGGTAGATCATCCGCGCCGTTCCCGGTGTTCCCGGACGATATCAGAGCCCTTTCGATCGGTATTTTTGTGCGCCGTAGCCAGATGGTCCGGCCACCGCAACACCTGCCGTGGCGTGGGCGGAACGACATGGGCCGCGACCTTGCCGCGGTTCAGCACCTCAAAGGTCTCTCCGGCTTTGACCTGTGCCTCGATCTGCGCCCAGTTTGCCTTTAAGTCCTTGACAGTTATCGTTTTCATATTCTAAATGTATACTCTTAAAGTTACTTTCTGTCAACTTGAGGCGATAGGAACTGAGAGAACATCGGGACCATCTCGAAGAGTTGATCGCGGGAAGCTACTCCGTGTCCCACGACCTGCGCACCCCGCTCCGGGCCATCCAGGGCTTTTCCAACATCCTGCTCGAAGATTACCTCGGTCAATTGGATTCGGAAGGGCAGAGGCATCCCAACACCATCAACTCGGAAGTCGGCCGGATGAGTGATCTGATTGATGACATCCTCTCTCTATCCCGTCTTAGTCGCCAGGAAATGACGAGTGCCCCCATCGATATGGCCGAATTGGTCATGACCGTGGCAGGGGAAGTCGAAAAAACGACGCCTGGTCGCAAGCTGGAAGTGAAATTGAAGAAACTTGCACCTGCCCGTGGCGAACGGAATCTGATTCGCCAGGTTCTGGTAAACCTCCTGTCCGATGCCGTGAAGTTCACCGGCACTAGAGAAACAGGAAGGATTGAAATCGGCGGCAAAAAGAAAGAAGAGGAGATCACCCTACTACGTCAAGGACAACGGCGTTGGATTTGATATGAAGTTCGTTGACAAACTGTTCGGCGCGTTTCAATGGCTGCATTCATCCGAGGAGTTCGAGGGAACGGGCGTCGGGCTCGCCCTTGTGCAGCGTATCATCCACCGCCACGGCGGGCGCGTATGGGCTAAAAGCAAAGTAAACGAGGGAGCAACTTTCCATTTCCCGCTTGCGAAAAGGGAACTTCAATGACCAGGCAAAATCATTTGGTACACCCCTCTTACTCGTAGACCCGTTTTCCCCGCACATAGGTCGCGAGAACCTGCGCTTCAATCAGCTCCTGGGCGGGAACGCGGCTCACGTCGCGGTCGACTATGATCAGATCCGCCTGATATCCACTCTTCAACATTCCGATCCGTTGTTCATCGAAGCCGGCAAAGGCGCCCCATAAGGTATACATCTTCAAAGCCTCTGTCCGGGTCAACCGCTGATCCGGGTAGAATCCGCCATCGGGATTGCCCTGGTGATCTTGACGGGTTTCCGCGGCGTACATCCCCCAAAACGGATTCATCGGCTCTACCGGAACGTCCGATCCGCCAGGGATGATCGCCCCCGCCTCTATCAGCGCGCGCCAGGCATAGGCGGTTTCTGTTCTCTGGGGACCTATCCGGCTTATTACCCACTTCATGTCGGTGGTGGCGTGCCGGGGCTGCATCGAAGGGATGTAGTGATTTCTGGCTATTTTTATGATATCTCCAGGGGATAAGAATTGAGCGTGTTCGATCCGCCAGCGATAACGGTCATCCCGGTCCATTCCGATAACCTCTTCGAAAGCGGCTATGGTCTTGGTGTTTGCCAGATCGCCGATCGCATGCACCGCAAGCTGATAGCCGCGGTTTTCAGCCAAGCGGGCCAGTTCCAACAACCGCTGGTCGGGGGTCGTCTGCAGGCCAATGTGCCCGGGTTTGTCGCTGTACGGTTCCGACAGCAGGGCTCCGAAGGAACCCATCGCGCCGTCCAGAAACACTTTCACCGCGGCTATACGCAGCCGATCGTCATGAAAACTCTGTGGTTCCTTGGAAGCCAGGTACTCCTCCAGGTTTTCGTCATCCACGAGGTAAACACGGAGGTTTAACTTCAGAACCCCGAGGCGGTAGAGCCATCTGTACACAGGCAGGAAATTGACAGGAAAGGCCATGTCATGGAAGGTGGTGATGCCGTTGCCGAATGCCTCCTTCTGGGCCGCGGTGATGACCTTGAGCGGATTGCCTCCCCGGGCTGCCATATCGTACTCTCCGAGAAGCTGCGCCGCATTGTCCAGCAGGATTCCCGTAGGCCGACCTGCGGGGTCTCGTAGGATTTGTCCTCCATTGGGATCGGTTGTCTGCGGAGTGATGCCGGCGGTTTTCAAAGCCAGCGAATTAACCCAAACCGAGTGTCCGCCGATCCGATGCAGTGCGACTGGATTGTCCGAGGCTACGGTATCGAGGTCCGCGGCGGTAGGAAATTCCTTGTCAACCCAATCGGTTTGATCCCAGCCGCTGCCGAATACCCACTTGCCGGGTTTCTGCTTCGAGAGGTATGACCCGACCGCCGCAAGAGTTCCCTCCTTGGTGTTGATTCCTCTCAAATCGAGACCAAGACGGGTCATGCCTGCTCCAAACAAATGCCCATGGGATTCGATCAATCCCGGCATCAACAAACTCCCGTCCAGATCGACAGACTTCGCCCGTTTGAGCATAGCCGGATCCAACGAAGCAAAGGGTTCCACCGCTTCGATCCGCTCGCCTTTGACTACCACGGCCAGATTCTCCTGCGATGTATAGTGCCCGTCCATCGTCAGAACCTGACCATTGTGAAAAACCGTCCTCCCGGAGCAGGATACGAGTAGGATGAATAGAAGTAATGCCGTACATTTTCTTATCAGTTTTGTCATAATTTATGCCTCTTTTGACTTTATAGCTTATGTCCAGGTTCTTAGATTCAAGGACCAGCATTAGATGCAGGTTTCAAGATTCTATGGTCCCACCACTATAACAGATAGCGAAAGATCAGAAAAAAGTACAGATTATGTGCTTGGAATGTGCATCTCTCTGCGGCTGGAGATTTTTTTTCTATAGATAGAAATGCAGCACTAATCTGGGCTACTATTTCTCCAGACGATGGCACGATATCTCACATTTGATCAACTGGCGACACTCAGGCTTTTCCGTTAATCACGAAGTTCGAATCCCCGCATTCTCTGACCAAGCCCGTGAAGCCCTCTCCCAATACATCGCCCGCCGGCAGGCCGTACCCCCCCTTTGTCCTTGAAGAAGATCAGTATCGAGGAGAACGGAGAGTCCACGGTGATCTCCTACACCTCCGACAACGATTTCTTCAAGGGAAAGATCGAATCGTTCTCCGTGACCCGTTTCTTGTTGGAACTGACACAACATATCCCACCGCGCGGATTACAGTATATCCGGCGATATGGGCTCTATGCTTCCAGAACCAAGGGCAAATGGCCGGATATGCCCGGGGGCGCCCAGCCCACATCCCTCCGCCTTGCCCCCGCGGGATGGAAGGCCGAGCGCCCGGGACGCGCAGTCTACAGGCTTCTGATCCGGTACAATCTTGCTATAAAGAATCGGCTGTGTCTGATCAAGAAAGCCGGTCTACCTGGGCCAGGCTGATCGCTCAGGTGTACGAAGGCTGCGCGCCCCGGTGCCCCCCTAGAGTGTCCGCACTGCCACTCACCCATGAAGGTGATTGCCGTGATCACCGATCCGGAAGAGGTCACAAAAATCCTGCGTCATTTGGTGAAGGTTGGTCGGCCGCCTCCGGGCCTGGATCCGAGCTTCGTGTAATTG
>CAZBXU010000252.1:0-4075 GCA_964495755.1 uncultured Spirochaetaceae bacterium
ACCAGAGAGGCACCGCGTGCTTCTCTATGACCTGCCCGCAGTGCAAATCCTCCCTCGTTAAAGAATAGCGGACACCGAAAACTAGTGCTGAATCCCCTTCACACCGCTTCAGCCAGGATTGACGTTCTAACCGTCAAACATTATACTAACCCTAAAACAAAGGACTACCTATAATCGGATATGGAGCTTAACAATGTTATCTGAAACGGGAGTTTCCTTTCAAGACTGCGCGATCGTGGCTTGCGGTACCCTCACCCCCGAGTTGAACCATCTGAGGAAAAGCGGTTTTCTGAACGCCCGCAGGATCGAGTACACAAAGCCGGGCCGCCACGAAGTTCCCAGGGAGCTGGAAAGCCAGCTGGTGGACCGAATCGACAAAGCTAAAAGCTATGCCGAATCCGTTATCGTCGTGTACGGGGGGAAGTTCTGTTTCATAGACATGAACGATCCGGGCAGGACCATAGACGATGTCATCAAGGAGCAGGGACAATCCATATCCAGGATCAACGCCACGCACTGCGTCGATATGCTTGCCGATGCTCAAGAGAGGGAAGCGATCCGCAACGGTGAAAAGGTCTTCTGGTTGACCCCGGGATGGGTACTTTATAGGGACTACGTGTTCCAGGACTGGGACAAAGGCAAAGCCAACGAAACCTTCCCGCAAAACACGGGAGGAGCTATCATCCTGGATGCCGTGGGGTTCTGGGAGGACTATTCCGCACGGCATCCTGAGAAAATCCTCGATTTTTCAGACTGGATGGGTATTCCTATACGTCCTCACAAAGTATCTCTTTCCAGGATCGAGAAGCTGCTTTCCGCGTGTGCCCTGCAGGTACAGCAAGCAGCGACGTGATCTATCCTCCGCGTCCGTTTCCTTCCAACACTTGAGTCTAAGGAGCAAGCCGATGTGCATGGCAACAGCGTACATGAAGCGTGGGCCGCGCAAAGAAATCCTTTTGCAGGAGGTGGCCTATATGCAACCGAAAGGGGACAGTATAGTTCTGAAACCTCTTTTCGGCGAACAGAAACGTGTAAAGGCGACCATCAGGGAGATCGATTTCCTAAACTCTACCATACTCTTTGAAGAGGTGGTGGAGGAGGCGAAATGAAGATCCTGATTTGCGGAAAGGGCGGAACCGGGAAAAGCACTCTCACAGCTCTACTGAGCAAAGAGATGGCTGGCAGGGGCAAGAGAGTGCTCATAGTAGACAGCGACGAGTCAAACTTCGGCTTGTCCGACCTTTTGGGAATGGCTAAGCCCAGGGACTTCATGGAGTACCTCGGCGGCAAGAAGGTCCTGTTTGAAAAGGTGAAGACGCTCGAAAAGGGACTGAAAACAGACGGACTTCCTTCCGGTTATTTCTCGGAGAAGGGGTCCATCAAATTGCTGTCAGTCGGGAAAATATACGACTTTGGAGAAGGGTGCGCCTGTCCCATCAACGCCCTCTCTGCGAAGTTTCTCGAGAATGTGGAACTGAAAAATGACGAGCTGCTGATCGCAGATACAGATGCGGGGGTGGAGCATCTGGGACGGGGGGTGGAGAAAGGATGTGATATTCTTCTAGTAGTTGTCGAACCCTCGAGAGAATCGATAGAGCTCGCGAAAAGAGTAACCACGATGGTCAAGGACCTTGGAACAGAGGTCTTCTATGTCCTGAACAAGACAGATGATGAATCGGAAAGGACTTTGTTGGATTCTCTTCCGAGAGGTAGGATTATAGGGTCTATACCGAATGATAGAAGAATTGCCCTCTACGGTCTGCAGGGCAGCGAGTTGGATCTCAAGCTCGAGGGTATTGGAAAGATAGCCGATTTCCTGAAGGAAAAAGCAGGAGCGCTGTAAAGGAGCGTGATCATGGAAAGAGAGCTCAGTTCAACGCTCGAGGATTACCTGAAGGCGATTTTCCACATTGAAAAGCAAAAAAAGCCGCCCGGGTACGCGACATTTCTCAATATGTGGGAGTGACGAAATCGACAGTCAGTGCCGCACTTAAGAGCCTGGCCAGAAAGGATCTCGTGGAGTACGAGCCCTACGAGCTGATTGTGCTGACACCCAGAGGACGGGATAAAGCGCTAACGATTGTTATGAATCACTACATCATTAGTCATTTCCTGCAAAGCGTGCTTGCCCTTGATCTGAAGAGGGCCGAGCATATCGCCGGTGAGTTGGAGCATGCTGTTGACAGGGAGGCGATGGAGCGCTTCGTATGTTTTCTGGCATTCGCGGAGAAGTTCGCGGCGGAGCATACCGACCTACTGAACGCGTTTCGATGCTTCCTGCACGAGGGTTCAGGCAGACCGCTGCCCCTGCTATATTTTCATATGAAAAGCCCCTCTGAGCGAGGGGCTTTGTTGTAATTGGCAAAATTCGGTGCTTTCCCAAGTCCTTTATCGGAATTCTACTCTTCTTACGACTGAAGGAACGGGTTTGGCAACACGTCCTACCCTCCAAACTATGTAATAGCTAATACTACCCAATCTACACTACAACGCCCGGAATCGCCTTTAGGCTAAACCACGAAGCAAACCAGATATATTGTCACTGCTGGTTAGTACGCCCTTTTGGCGAATACCCTCGATGTTTTTTCAAGCAAAAAGCGGAAATCTCATGTTATGTACAAGTGGAGGTCAGCATTGTTGAACTATAGGGAGTTTGTAGATTATTGGGCGATGTACTATCGGGCTGTAGCCTGTGACTAGTGAAATCTTGTCCTGCGGAAAAGTCGTCCGCTCACTTGATTGAAACACAACCGCGGAAGTGACGCAAACCGACTTGCCATATACCAATTATAGTTGGTATACTTGAGGGGAGAATTGAATGCCCGTAAGCGGCGAAGAGATGCTCAAACTCTACCGAAAGGCGGGGTGGGTAATTGTTCATCGGAAGGGCTCCCATGTGAAAGTGGGAAAAGGAAATCTTCGGGAAACCATTCCCCTTCACAAGGAGCTGAAACGCAGACTTGAGCGGGCCCTATTCAAACGGATAGAGCAAACCCGCACGGGCAAGGAGGATTGAGATGACCTATCATTTCCGAATTCACGATGAGGGCGGACTTTGGGCTGAATGCATTGAATTGGAAGGGTGTGTCACCCAAGGTCAGGATCGAGTCGAACTTGAAAAGAATATGCACGAAGCGTTGAATCTCTACCTGGAAGAACCAGAGTCATCAACCGTTGTGTTCCCTGCGCCGGCTTCTGAACCCTCCGGAGCAAATGTCGTGGCGGTTGAAGTGGATCCGTCTATCGCTTTTTCACTTCAGCTGCGACAGCTTCGCTTGCGCCATAATCTGACTCAAAAAGAGGCGGCCAAGTGTCTGGGTATGCGCAGCCTCTACAGTTATCAGAGGCTGGAGCGTCGCTCTAATCCTTCCCTGGCAACCATCAAGAAGGTGAAGAACCTTTTCCCTGACTTCTCCCTGGATTCGGTGCTCGGAGGATAGGTATTTAGGCGAAGACATTCGAATGCCTGCGGTCCCGTGCAAAGCCACCCAACAACGCCGATAGTGTGTTTGACGTTAAATACCACGTTGAGGCGCGAAGCTTACATGGGGTCGACGCCCTCGCTTAACCAGGAGGTTGCAGGTTCGAGTCCTGCCCCTTCTATACAAAACCTTACGATGTAAGGGTTTAGAGAACGCTACCGGAAAACCGGCGCGATCCGCATTCCAGTGTCAGATGGAACCTGTCTGACGATCGAAGGGGCGGAGAATGCGCCGTTTTTCTTTATACCACCGAGGCAATATCTACTACTGCCAGTTCTACAATCTGAAAACCAGAATGTACCCAGAATTACTTTATATTCCTGTCCTTCGACAAGTGCGCGGTCCTTCGAATCCCGGGAATCGAGAGGAATGGTAACTCATAGATAACCAGCGAGGCTTCTACACCTCCCGGTAAGGGAGGAAACTTCCCGGGTGTATTAGGCATCTTGATACCACCAGTGGTTCCATCGTAGATCGGGATCAACATTCGTCTACACTCGCGCCTTTCTCAATTCGCCGTATTTTTTTATAGCCAAACAACTTATTGACCCACAACTATCAGCTCTGTGGACGCCTGTTACGACACATCGTCC
>CAZBXU010000253.1:0-3998 GCA_964495755.1 uncultured Spirochaetaceae bacterium
TTTCGACTACGATCTTATTCTCATCCTGGGCCCGGTTTTCCCCCACGAGGTCGTTGGGATTTCCGGGGGCAGCAAGTACCTCTTTCCGGGCATCTCCGGGGGGGATTTCCTGCACTTCTTTCACTGGCTCGGGGCTGTGATCAGCTGCTGGAAGATCATCGGCAGGAAGAACACCCCTGTCCGTGGAATGGTCAATCGGGCCGCTGAAATGGTGTCGGTACCCCGACACTGCATCTGCATGGTCGTAGGCCGCGGCAGCGGCCAGGCCGAGGTTTCCGGCAGCCTGGCGGGTCTGTACGTGGGAAGTGCGGAAGAAGCCTGGTCCCGTGCAGCGGAGCTATCCCAACAGATGCACATCCGGTACAAAGACGCGCCGTACCACACCGTGATCGGCAGAGCCCCGGAGATCTATGATGAGTTGTGGGTCGGCGGCAAGGTGATGTACAAACTCGAACCGGTGGTAGCCGAAGGGGGCAAGCTTATCATCTACGCGCCCCATCTGAAAGAGGTCTCCTCCACCTGGGGAGGGTATCTCGAAAAGACAGGCTATCACGTGGCTGATTACTTCCTCAAGCAGATGGATCGGTTCAAAGACGTACCCCGGGGGGTCCTTGCTCATTCCGCTCATGTGAAGGGTCTGGGTACCTTCGAGAACGGGGTGGAGGAACCCCGCATACAAGTGATATTGGCCACGGGTATTCCCGAAAAGATGTGCCGGCAGCTCGATCTCGGTTATATGGACCCGGCCTCCATTCGGGTCGAGGACTACCGGAATCGGGAAGATGAGGGCATTCTTTTCGTGGATCACGCCGGGGAAGTGTTGTACCGATTGAAATCGGAGGATTGAAGTGAGCATCGATAAACGGACTATCGAACAGTGGGTCGCTGAAGCCCGGGAAGCGGGGCTGATTGGCGAACAGGGATTTGATACCGACGTTGCAGCAGACCGGAGGGCGGATGCTCTTCTGTATCCCAGCTCCCTGAAACGGAAAAACGGCGCCGTGCTCGCTCTGCTGAAGGTACCGGGGGCGTCTCACGACGGACCAACCTTCGCTTGGGACCGAGCCCTGGGGGTCTTCGGATCCCCTAAAGTTCTGAAGGGATTCGAGGGGGAGAGCGTGGACATTACCGCCGGTACCGGTGGGGTTCACGGAAAAGCCCTGATCGGTTCCTTGAGCCATGCCAATGCTGTGGCCTTGCGCCAAGGCCTGCCTTTTACTGCGCCTTCTCCCCTCTGTGACCAGGCGGTCACCTTTGGGGTTGGGGACCGTCTCGGGATGGCCGGCCCCGGGCACCTTCGAGTGATAGCCGGGTATCAGGCCTGTCCGGTTCTGGCCCAGCAGTCGGTGCGCGAGCTGGATCTGACCGGCAGGGACTACGAGCAGGTGCTGGACGCATCGACCTGGGCTGTGTTCCAGGAGGGATATGAGCGACCGTGGGGGGCGGACGGGGATCATCTCAAGAGCGAAGATTGGGTGAGGACTGCTCTGGACATCGGTTTTACCATGATCACCGCCGATGTCTCCGATTATATCAGGAAGGAGTACGCCGCCGGGAGTGACGCCCGGATACTTGCCGCCTACGAGGCGCTGGAGGAGAGCTATCGCCGCCGGATCGAAGAGGACTACCTGTCACTGCAGGTCGACCTGGATACCGGGGAAAAGATCCGGCTCTCCCGGGAGGTCCTGGCCCGAACCGCCTTGATCTATGGCCAGGCTATAGAACATGCCCAGCGCCTGTACCGCGCCGGGGTGGAGGTAAAAGGGGAGGGCGCCTTCGATTTCGAGCTCTCGGTTGACGAGACGGAAACTCCCACCACTCCGGAAGCTCACCTCTTCGTTGCTTTGGAAAGCAAATACATCGGGATGAAGATCGCTTCCCTGGCACCGCGCTTCGTCGGTGAGTTTCAAAAGGGCATCGACTACATAGGAGATCTGAAGGAGTTCGAGCGCACCTTTGCCACCCACGCCGCTCTGGCCAGGAAGTTCGGCTACCGCATCTCTGTCCATTCGGGCAGCGATAAATTCTCCGCCTTTCCCCTGATCGGAAAGCTCACCCGGGGGCGTTTTCATATAAAGACGGCCGGGACGAACTGGTTGGAGGCGGTGAAGGTCATCGCGGTGAAAGAACCGGAGCTCTATCGCAGGTTGCATCGCGCGGCGTTGGAGCGCTTCGGAAAAGCAACCAGTTACTACCACGTCACTACCAACTTGAACAACGTTCCCCCTCTTTCCGAGGTTTCCGACTCTGGCCTTCCGGGTCTCTTCGACAACCCCGATGCCAGGCAGCTCATCCATATCACCTATGGAGAGCTGCTCAGGGACGAGGAGATTGGCCTTGAGTTTTTCGAGGCGCTGCACAATCACATAGAGGAGTACTGGCAAGCCCTGGATGTCCACATCGGCCGGCATCTGGAAACCCTTGGAGTGAAGAAATCCGGGTAGAGCAATCGCCGGTTCTAAAAGCGTTGGTAGAAGACAGCGGAGTGTTTATCAGGAGGTTGTTCAATGGCAAAGGCATTTCTCGACGAGGATTTCCTGCTCGGAACGGAAACCTCCCGCAGGCTGTACCACGAGTATGCCGAAGGTCTGCCGATCTTCGATTATCACTGTCACCTGCCGGTGGCGGAGGTGGCGGCCAACCGGCAGTTTGAGACCTTGAGCCGAATCTGGCTGGCCGGGGACCACTATAAATGGCGGGCCATGCGGGCCTTCGGGGTGGAGGAGCGTCTGATCACCGGGGATGCTTCGGACTGGGATAAGTTTGCCGCCTGGGCGGGAACCGTTCCCTTCACGGTGCGCAATCCCCTCTACCACTGGACCCATATGGAGTTGAAAGATCCCTTCGGAGTTACAGGCAGGCTCCTCGGCCCGGACACGGCCCGGGAAATCTACGAGCACTGCAATGCCCTATTGCAGACCGAGGAGTTCCGTGCCCGGGCTTTGATGGCCCACTTCAAGGTGAAGGTGGTCTGTACAACCGACGATCCCACCGACGATCTGAAGCATCATCAGAGGCTGGCCGAGGAGCTGTCTACGGGGACCTTTGGGATCAAGGTGCTGCCCGCCTTCCGGCCGGACAAGGCCATGGCGGTGGAAAGCGTAAAAGATTTCATCGGCTGGATCATAAAGCTGGAAAAGGCTGCAGACCTGCTGATCGGTGACTACCCGTCCTTTCTCGAGGGGCTGCGAAAGCGTCACGAGTACTTCCATCAGGCCGGCTGCAGGCTTTCGGATCACGGCATCGAGCAACCCTACGCCGCCGACTATACCGAGAAACAGATCGCCGCGATCTTCAAGAAAGCTCGCACAGGCGGATCGCTGGCACCGGAAGAAATACTAAAATTCAAGTCCGCTGTGCTCTTAGAGCTGGCCGTGATGGACGCAGAGGCGGGTTGGACCCAGCAGTTTCACTTTAGCGCCCTTCGCAACAACTCGAGCCGCATGTACGCCGCCATCGGTCCGGATACTGGATTCGACGCCATGGGCGATTTCGAGATTGCCCGCTCCCTTGTACGCTTTTTCGACCGTCTCGACAGCAAGGACAAGCTGGCTAGAACCGTCGTCTACACCCTCAATCCGCGGGACAACGAGCTGGCCGCCTCCATCCTGGGAAGCTTCCAGCACGGTTCGGTTGCCGGAAAGATGCAGCTCGGTTCGGCCTGGTGGTTCAACGATCAGATAGACGGCATGACCCGGCAGATCGAAGCCCTGTCCAATATTGGGTTGATCTCCCAGTTCGTGGGCATGCTCACCGACTCCCGCAGCTTCCTCTCCTATCCCCGGCACGAGTACTTCCGCCGTCTGTTGTGTGACATCTTCGGCCGGGACGTGGAAGCGGGGCTGCTGCCGGCGGATATCCCCCATCTGGGCGGGATCATCCGGGACATCTGCTGGAACAATGCGGTGCGCTACTTCGATATTCCCGTGGAATGAACGGGGTAGAAATAAACCCTGAAAATTTCACCTGAAAAAAAAGACCAAAACAATGTACGTCCT
>CAZBXU010000254.1:0-3963 GCA_964495755.1 uncultured Spirochaetaceae bacterium
GCGGGATCCAGTTCGTACTTTTGAATGTAATTTACCATGCTCTGAGTTATGGCGTTGATCGGCAGGCACTGTCCCGAGTTCAGGCGTGTGCCCGCTTGGATAGACAGCTCGTCCTCCTCCAGGACTCGGGCATCCACCCCCGCCCTGCGCAGGTTGGCTACGACCAGGGGGATCGTCAATCGATCCCAGTTGGGAAACAACAGGGTCTTGCCATTCAGGCGATGATCGAGTTTGGAACGGATAACCGGGTTGGCTCTATACGTTGTTTTTTTGTCTTCTCTGCGGCGGGCGGCGTGGTTGCGAAAGGAGTGGATGCCCGCCTCGATCCGGGTTTCATAGCCCACGCTGGAGCCATGCTCATCGATCTGGAGAATCAGATAGGGCTTCTGATGGGCATCAAGGATTCGCTTGAAATACTCGATTACGAAAGAATCGGGAGAACATTTAAAGGCGGTAATCAAAACGGGATACAAACCCTCTGTGGTCGCACAGAAAGCCGCAGTTTCGAGAACTCGGGCGGCAAACTGCCAGTGGACCGCATCGAGGAGAGGCTGCACCTCCCTCACCACCTTCCGAAATCTCTCGAGCTTCTCATCAGCCACGGGTCCTTGCTTTGAATCCCGGATAACGCTTTCTATCTCAGCCAGCGGCGGAAGCATGTCCTGGTAGAAAGTCTTAATGCCCAAAGAGGCAAAGATGTCGGGTATGCCCTTGTTCATCTCCGGGGACAGCACCTGGTAGGGCCTGCCCGCGAGAACCACCTCGATATCGCCGTTTCGACGATGGGCGTCCCGGTACACCTGGTGCAGCTTATTCCGGCCGGATCGATAAAACGTGATTGCTCTGTCGTAGGCTCGGGATACCTGGGAGTAGGAAATTGTGACACCCTCCAGTGTCTCCAGTGCCTGCAAGAGCTCCCTCTTGGTTCGACTGCGAGCCCTGCGTACCGAAGCTGGATGAGCGCCCTCGAGGGCACCGTGATCCACCAGGGGCAGAAGACACTTCCTGTCCAAATCGTGTTCCTTGAGCAATGAGATCACGGAGGGAGCAAACTGGGTGTAGTAGCAGTAGTAACGCAGGCGCCCCTTTTGCCGCTCCTTTGAGGGCGCATCGAGATACACGGGCAGGAAAACCGCATCGCAGGATTCAGCCAGGTAGCGGGCATGTCCGTGCAGAGCCGTGATCGGGGCACAGAACTCCGCTCCGGTCACCTCTTTACCGGCCTTCAGCCCGTGGCCGTATTGTTCACTGGTTGTCGCGGAGATCCCCAGTTCGGAAAAAAAACACTTCCACAGCGGCAGCTCTTCGAGTAGATGTAGGGCCGCCGGTATGCCTACCGTAGGAGAACCGAGGTTCGTCGATACCTGTTTCTGATCCTTGAAAGCCCTGTGGTACTCACGAATCATATCGAAGCCTGAAGCATTACTGCTGACGAATCGTTTCACATCGTAGTCCCGTCCGCAGAGAAAACCGTAGGCAACGGATTGCCCCTGGACCTCGGCGATGCGCAGCCGACAGTGGTTGGTGCAGAGCTGGCAGGTCTCGGATCGTACCGGAATCTTGCTTCGATATAAACCAAGCCCCCGAAACCGGGACTGGGTCGGCAAACTGCCCTGCAGTGCCAGGGCCACCCCGAGCGCTCCTGTCAGATGGCAGTACTCGGACACGAAGATCGGCCGCTTCAGCTTCTGCTCGAAGGCAGCCACCAGGGCTCGGTTCTTGGCCGTGGCACCCTGGAAGCAGATCCGTTTTCCGATCAAGGCTTCCGAGGCTACCTTGAGCAGATAATTCTCCCGCACGGAGTACAGAACGGCCGCCAGGATCTCATCCACCGTGTACTTCTTGTTCAGGTAGTGATTGATATCCCTCTCCATAAATACTGTGCATCGGTCGCTTGCCAGGGGTGCCCGCACTCCCTCGGCGCGATCGGAGTACTCCTCCAAGCCTACACCCAACTTGGCAGCCTGCTCTTCGATAAAGCTGCCCGTACCCGCAGCGCATACCGTGTTCATCTGGCTGAAGGTCACCATACCATTACGCATAACGGTGAACTTCGAATCCTGCCCGCCGATTTCGATGATCGTGTCGATCCGGGGATCCAGTTCGAACGCAGCCCGGGCATGGGCCGTGATCTCATTCAAAATCAGATCGGCACCGATCACACTACCGATGAACTTGCGCCCGGCTCCGGTGGTGCCCACGGCATGAATCGTTACCTCCGCTTCTTTCTCTCTCAGCAGATTGTCCACAGCTTCAAAAATCGCCTGCACGGCCAAAAGGGGTCGCCCTGCCGTGCGGGTATAGAATCCGGCCAGAACGCCGCCCGTATTACTATCGATCAACACTGCCTTGGTACTGGTAGAACCAACATCAATCCCCAGAATCGTCTCGCAGGTTTCTTTGGGAGGGATGGGAGTGTATACATCTACTTCGACCGGGATCCCGAACTCTGTGACAGAGGGAGAAAAGAGGCTGCTCTCAGCTTTGTGAAAATCCGGGTACTCGGAGAGCTTTAGATTCAGAGGCTCGTAGTAGTAGCTCTTCTCTTCCTGTCTGAAATCAATCAGCTCTTCACCGGCACGAAAAGAGAGCTCTGTCTCTACGCCTTCACTCAATCTGCAAAGGGCGGCCCCAAGAGCCCCGTAGAGATGGGACCGCTCCCCGACTTCAAAGGGGCATCCGAGCTGGCTCTCCAGATGGGAGACCACCGCGGGGTTTTGCGAGACCCCGCCGGCAAACACAGCAGGCGACAGGATGGGCTCCCCCGTAGAAATCGTATCCGCAATATTTCGGGCCAGACCCTGGCAAAGTCCGTCGCAGATTTCCTCTAAACTGTAGCCCGCCTGCTGTGCATGACAGAGATCGGTCTTGGCAAACACGGAGCAACGGGAGGCGATCTTCGGTGCCTCACCGTCATTCTTCCGGGCCAGCTCGCCGAGCTCGGCGCTTCCGGACAGTCCCAGCCGGCCGGCCTGCTGATCGAGGAAGCTGCCCGTTCCGGCGGCACAGGAGGTGCTTGTTTTGAGATTCTTGAACCTGCCCTCGGAATCAAAGCGCAGGAGTACAAACTTCTCTCCCCCGACCACGAGCAACGCCCCCAATCGCCCATGGGTATTTCGAGCCGCTTCGATAAAACACACCTGAGAGTCATATATCCGAGCCTGGCGCACGATCCGGGGGGTTGATGAGGTACAGGCAACTGCGCCCAGTGTTTGAGGAGCAAGGGCTTCGAACATACCTTTCAGGGTCTCCCGGACCATTCCCCTGTGAAAGCGGTAGTCGGTATGTACTATTTCGCCTTGCTGAGACAGGCAAACCAAGGAAATGCTTACCGAACCGATGTCAAGGCCAAGCACAGATATCTTCATAAGCACTTACCTCCACCAGTGTACCAAGGATCGCGAGGTAAGTACAACTAAAGGAAAAATTCCGCTAACGAAGGAAAAAATCCTGCCGAAGCTTCAGGTAAGAAGCTATGAGCAGGATCGAACGAAAGCTGATTCAAAAAGCCAAAGCCCGGTACGGAAGGATAGCGCCCTGCGTCGGAAAGACATTTACCCAATGCTTTCAGGTACACAATGGAAAGCTACAGTTCTGGTTCAACGATTCGACGGGCAACACTCACCTTCTCTATACCGAACATGAACCAGTCAACCGATCTTACAGCTATTTCTTGGCATCCAGGTAGGCTCTGATTGCCTTGTCGTTGATGAAGCCCTGCTCGATGGCAATTTCCCCAAACAAGCGTTTATCCCCGTCCTGTTGAAACTTCAGGACCTGGTCTACCTCTTCGGGCGTCATCGCCCCAATTCGGACCAGGGCTTCGCCGATTCTCTCTTCCACGCTTCTATTAGCCTCTCCGTTGTCCTGCCATCTTAACTGAAAAACCGGGAAGAGGCTACCAAATCAGAAAATTCTTGCGGCAACCCCACCTTGGATTACCATTTGACTCTAGTATCTCCC
>CAZBXU010000255.1:0-3875 GCA_964495755.1 uncultured Spirochaetaceae bacterium
ACTAGCTAAGTACGGTGCTGAGAATATGGTGAAGTTTGCAGACGGCAATAGGATGCTGAAAAGAGAGATGATGCGGTCGATGATAGAAAGGGCCACGATTACAGACAGGCAGCTATCGATCAAGATGATTACGGGGCAGACATTCCGCTTGACGTATCCTAAGACGAAGAGAGACGCGGAACATGAAATATGGGAATACGACAGGCATTATATCTTCACATACATCGATAGCATTCAAGACACTATCCACTCCACACAATCGTTCCAAGAGATGTATATGAAGGTGCTTCAATCACTGGAAGAAGGGAGGGAAATAGGATATGATCTCCAAGAAGAAAAGAAGAGGTTCACAGTCAGTCCGGGTGGAGTTGTCGTAATTCATAAAGAGTAAGACTTTAGTTACCTACCGGAAGCTAGGAGGGCTGTGTTTTATCCTACAGTTTCTTTGGGGGAGGATCTAACATCCGTCCAAGCTGAAGAGACTGTTCTTGTGGGTTAGGTGTTTTGCTTTGTCGTATACAAAGCCTTTTGTTCATATAATAACAACTTGTTGACATGGGGTGCAGATGTTTACCTGATGAAATCATCGGATACAAGTGAACTTTAAGGAAACTATAAAAAACTTTTTAGGAGGCAAAAAATGAGTAAAACCAAGAGATTCGTAGTTATTATAACGTTCCTTTTGGTAGTTGGATTCTTATTGATCGGCTTAGTTGGTTGCGGAGGAGAAAAGAAGCCGAAAGAGGAAAAAGCTGTCCTAACGAAGGAAGAGAAGGAAGAAAAGGAGAGGGAAGAAATATTGGAAGTCGTAAAAAAGGTTGGAGACGCTTATGAGGGGCTAGGCGCAGGTTTTATGCGAACCTTTTTATTTGATGAGGGATACAGCGACAGTGAAGTAAAATTTAGTGCTACCTTCCCGGCGGAAGGATCGGACTATCTGGATAAGGAAGGAGACGAGGAGATCAGATATATACTTAATGACGAGGGTAGTTGGATTAAAGCCAAGATAGTCTTGAAAAAAGAGGGGAAGGAACTGAGGGAAGAGGTGGTTGGAGGAGAGGATAAAGTCCAGGAAGATCAAATACCTCTTCTGGAGAAATCACTTGGTATCAGGTTGGTGAGAGTAGACCTGGATCCGGGGCAGAAATCCGTGAAGGTTGAAGGCTATATTCCTAAGGTTTCCTTTAGCCGGGAGGAAGCTTCTAAAACTGCGGCAGAGCTAGAGGAGAAGGCAAAGGAGTATCTGGCATTGAATTAAATTGATAGGCAAACTTATAATCGGAGTTGGGAGATAAACGCCCCAGATTCGAGAACCATCGGAGCGATCGGAGCATGTGGATGGTCTGTCCGAGGGCAGCAGGAAGGAAATCCTTCCGAAATCGCGCTGACGGAGCATTAGAGCAGGAGACAGGTGCGGGAAAGATGGCATGCATGGAGTGCCTGACAAACGCTGAGGACAGGGTGAAGATCCGTCCTGGTCGACGTAAAACAAGAACCGTTACTGCAGGCCATCACATACTCGAAGCCTATGATGAAGACGGGCATATCATAGACAGGATGAGGATCTATGTGCATGCATTTAAGCGTTCCACATGGTCGATTGGTGAATAGTAGACTCTGTTAAATTTATAAGACTTCTTTTGTATCTGTTCTTCAATCCTATGGGGTATATGAACTGTTGTAGCCTTATAGTCATATAAAAAGGTCGCCGCCCCGAGGATTGCCTACAAGCGCATTTTTCACGTAGGGTAGAGTGCCAGCGCCCTCTGTAAAAAAGAATATTCAAATACTTGATCATCATATGATGCGGTTGCGGAAGATTGGTCTTCACCAACCTTGCACCCAAGTGCCTGTCGCAGCATTCCGGGTGAACACAGACATCGCCTGCGGCTATTTTACTCCGGTATATATAACAGATCTATGCCGGAAAAATCGTGCTCCACTTTCAGCTGATCAAGAATCTGGGAGATCTGGCCGCGATGATGGATCCCATGAACGAAAAGCTGGTTTAGGACAAAGTGAAGGGGAACTGTCTCCCGATCAGGATACCAGTCGAGCTTGACCGGCAATGCGAGATCACCCTCAGACAGCTTATCTACGAAATCGATTGTGGCTTGATTGGCATCGGAGAGTGCGGCCATCAGGGTTATGAGCCCTTCCGCGTTAAGTGGCCCATCTGGGAGTTTGGGATCAAGGCTCTCGGCAAGGGAGTGTGCCGCCTGGGGAATGGAAGCACGTATCAAACCGTGGAAATACAGTACCGCTCCTGCAATATGCCGGTACAGATCCATGATGCTTCCGCAAAAGGTCTGGCCCGTCTCGTTCAGCATTTTGACGTCCATCGCTTTCAGGAGAGTGCCGACGGAATCATCTGCACGTTTGGAGTATCGGGTATACATTCGGATGATCTCTTTCATTTTAAACTCCTTTACGCCCTTACCCTCAATTATATCGGATCGAGCCATGACTGCAAGGAGTCTGACGTCAACCAGTACGTTTTACGATTTGCTTGCTGGTCGGACTTGTCGCCGTATCGAATGAATTTATGCCCAGCCGTTTGAACCAACTCTTGAGTAAATAGGTCATATCACGCATCTTGTCGGTACATACTAAGTTTAAAAGGAAGGCGGAAGTGGAGAAGGAGCAGGTAGGCCGGGGTGCGATTCTGGGTGCACTCGTGGGAGACGCTGCCGGTGCCACGTTAGAGTTTCAGTCTCGGGCACCTGATCGATCCCAAGTGAAACACGCTATGACGATGGTCGGAGGAGGGTATTGGCGTACCGCACCTGGACAGATCACTGATGATGGTGAGATGGCAATGTGTCTAATGCATGCCCTGATAGGTGAGGATTCCTTTTCTATCGAGCGGGTCGCTCAGAGCTACCTTCGATGGTACCAGTCTATGCCCTTTGATATCGGGCGAACAACGAGCAACGGTCTCTCTGGTGGGCTGGAAAAATCCAAAGGGCTGATCCATCAAGGAATGTGGAAGGCATCAGAACAATTTAACCGGGGATCCAAGGCCAATGGAGGCTTAATGCGAATCGCTCCTCTTGGAGTTTGGGGACACCGTCTTTCGGAAGAGGACCTGGGTAAAGCCGTGTGTCAAGATAACCGTCTCACCCATCCTAATCCCACGTGTCAGCACTCTTCTGCGCTTTATTGCATTGCCATCCAACACCTGATGCTCAATCCAAAAGACAACGAGGGTGCTTTTCAGACCGCCGAGGAATGGGCAAAGACGCTCGGAAACCGAGAGGTCCAAGAGTGGCTTTCCCTAGCAGAGCGCAACCAGGATGTTGGCTACACACCAAGTATTGGATTCGTCAAATACGGCTTCGTTCATGCCTTCCGCCATCTGAAGTACAAAACCTCATATATCGACGCAATCTTTGAAACGTTATCCGGTGGTGGCGATACCGACACGAATGCCTGTATTGTCGGCGGATTAGTGGGTGCCTACCACGGCGAGGAAGGAATTCCGGAGCCCATGAGAGAAGCCATCTCACGATGTGATACTCAAAAAGGACGCTCTCGACCTGAGTTCTTGCAGACTCGGATTCAATTCCCAGGGTTGCTGGAACGGTTGATTGAGTAAATGATCGGTCAACGGAACTTTACATCGTTTTTGCAGCAGACCCCTCGAATGTCTTAGAATATCAATAGGATATGGTTCCTCTTCGGGCACAATTCATATGAACGAGAAGTTCCAAACCAACAAAGATCTACTGAAAGCAGCTCAATCTGGGAATACAGCTGCAGTTCGGACTCTGCTGGATATGGGCGCAAGAGCAAATGCTAAAGACGATAAGGGCTTCACAGCTTTGATGTTGGCATCGAAAGAGGGACATGCAGAAGTTGTCCATTTGCTAATA
>CAZBXU010000256.1:0-3863 GCA_964495755.1 uncultured Spirochaetaceae bacterium
CGACGCCCGGGAGGGGGTCGTTTTTTACTGCCCGAATCTTCCCGGTTGGGAGAACATCCCCCTCGCCTCGCAGCTGCGGCATACACTTGGAACGGAAATTCTGGTCGATGACGCGGTGCGCTGTATCTCCCTGGCGGAGAAGCGCTACGGTGCGGGGGTAGATCTGAGCACGTTTCTCTATATCTACATCGGTAGGGGAGTCGGTGCCGGGATCATCCTGGACAATCGATTCTATCGGGGCAGCGGCGGATTGGCCGGAGAGTTCGGGCACATCACTGTCAAGGAACAGGGACCGCTGTGCAACTGCGGGAACAGGGGCTGCCTGGAGGCGCTGGTTTCCCAGGACGCCATCTTGCGGTCCATCCAGGACCTGATCGCTTCCAACGTGTACAGCAGCTTGAAGGAGAAAGCCTCCCGGGGTCGGCCCCTAACGCTCCGGGACATCGAGGAAGCCGCCGGGGCGGGAGATAAGCTGGCCAACATGGTTGTCCACACGGTAGGGGAGAGTATCGGTACGGGCGTTGCCGACCTGGTGAACATTTTCGATCCCGGCGTGGTGATCCTGGGCGGGGAGGTGATTTCCCACTTCGGAGACTATCTGATCGAGGGAATCACCAAGACCGTTGGTCTACGCGGGATTCACCCAATCACGCAGAGAACCCGGATATTGACCAGCAACCTGGAAGGTTTGGTTGCCGCCCGAGGCGCCGCCACACTGATGATAGAGAGGTATTTCAGAAACGAAATTCTGAACCTCGATTCCGGCCGTCCAAGGTCGACAGCCGTCCACCGGTGACGGTGCCGCCAATCACAGTTACTCGGACAGCTCCACACACAGATCTCCAAGGATTTCCGCCAGGATGTTGTCCGTCGGGTGACCGTTGCCCACGTGCTGGATGAAGCACTCCCCGAAGGGGCGTCCGATGCGCTGCCCTTGAGACCGGGTCATCTTCTGCATCTCCTCGAGGTAGGAATCGAATTTGTTGATGTAGCGCAGCCACTCCCGCTGGCTCTCGTGGCAGGCCAGCATCCGCTCCTTCATCTCCATGACGGCTGCCACATCGATCCCGAAATGCACCGGCAGGGGACGGCCGAAGTTGTCGATCCCGCCGACGGCGTTCCAATAGTAGAGGTGGGGGATCTTGTCGGCCGGAGCCAGGGGCAGGCCGCAGTCGTAGAGGGGTACGGGGGCGATGAAGGCGGCGTTGCGCACCAACCGCGAGGTCTCCTCGTGGTCGATCAGATAGTCCGTCGGGGCATGGGTCAGGATGATGTCCGGGTTCACCTGGCGCACCACCCGTACGGCCAGCTGCCGGTAGTGATGGTTGTACTCCACCTCCAGATCCCGCCCGCCGGCGTGGTGATAGGCCGCACCAATCAGCTCTGCCGAAGAGGCCGCTTCTTTTAAGCGCCTTTCCCGTATCTCCCCGCTTTTCAGGGTGGGGGAACCCACCTCTCCCCCGGTCATCGTGGCCAGATGAACTTGAAAGCCCTTCTCGGCCAGCAGGACCAGCGTGCCGGCGGCCATGAACTCGATATCGTCGGGATGACAGCCGAAGGCCAGAACTCGCTTCAATTTCTCCTCCTATGCGATTCCAGTTAGGTGACTCGTGCGTGCAATTAGAAGAACGCTATCAAGTGCCGGAGCGATACTTCCGCCACGTTTGGATCAACATCTCCACTCCCTCCCAGGGGGTGTCGGGGAACAGTGCATCGATGGGATGCAGGATAAAACGCCCGGAGGGTCCGAGCGCTGCCATGGCCTGGCGTACCTCCTCCTCGATCATCTTGGGATCCTTTGCAGCCAGGGTGATGGCGTTGGCTCCTCCCACCAGGCACATCCGGGAACCGAGGAGGTCTCTGGCCTTTTCCATAGAGATTCCGTCAAGCAGGGGATCGACGAAGTACAGGACGTCCACCCCGGCATCGGCCAGTCGGGGGCCGAGTATTTCCACCCCGGTGGTGACGGTATAGCAGAACTTCTTCCCGTAGCGATGGGAGAGATCGGCCAGTCGGCGGACATGGTCGACCAGGTATCGGTCAAACAGGGCGGGGGACCAAAAATCGGTGGAGGAGTACCAGCCCCTTTCTACGATCAGGTCGGTTCCCGGATGCCGCGCAGCCAGCTCGACCCGGGCCAGGTCTGTTTCGGTGACGATCTCCATCAGTTCGGCAAAGGCTGGCGGGTTATCCATGGCCAGCAGGATAGCTCCTTCGGTACCGCACAGCCAGACAACCGCATCCATCCCGAAGGCCGCCCAGGCCTGCACGGCCACTCCCTGCTCCCGGGCGAAGGGCACGATTGAGTCCATACGCCGATCGAGCCAGTCCCAGGCCTCTCTGTCCGGGGGAGCGTAGAGGTAGCGAATGCGGGACACGTCTTCAGGCGAGCTCACCGCATGCTCCACACCCCGGGGAATATTGAAATCTTCCATTAATGACACGTGGTGCGGCTGGATCACCCATCCCTCACCCAGCTCCTCTCCGGTCTGGTGCACCTGGTGACGCAGCGTTCCCGCCGGCGTTTGGTATTCCCGGACCAGGACTGGATACTGTTTTCCCGCATCCGCCTCACGGCGGGAGTTGGTCCATCGAACCTCCGGGTGTACGCTCCAGGGAACCGAAACGTCGATCAGGTCATCTACACCCAGGGACAGCCAGGCCCGGACCCGCTGAAACTCGTCTTCAAGTGTCCAGGGTACCGGCAGGGTGTGGATGTGCTCGAGGCGCTTCGTATACCAGCGGCGCACCTCCCGGTCGCCCTCCTGCCCGCCGCTCTTCCAGCGCAGCTCCTCCGGCACAGGATTGCCGAAGCATTGGAAGGTTAGGGGGATGTGATCGACAGCTTTGCCATTCCAAGCGGCCATCAGCCGTTCTTTCGAGTTCATAAAACCCATACTATTGACAAAGGGGTGTTTGGACAATACCGTGGGATCGTCCGCTGTAGAGGGAATCTACGCTTGTATCAGGAGGATAGTGATGGCAGGAAAGGCTCAGTTTCGATTTTCTTTTGGACCCTGGAACATCCATGAGGGCGCCGATGTCTTCGGTCCTTCGGTTCGGAAAACCGTGAAAATGCTTGAGAAGCTGAAGATGTACAAGAAGATGGGCTTCGAAGGAGTGCAGTTTCACGACGATGATGCGGTGCCTAGTGTGGATGTGCCCCGCGATCAGATGATCAAAGAGGCCGGGGAGATGAAGAAAATGATCTCCGGGGAAGGGCTGGTGGCGGAGTTTGTCGCCCCCAGGCTGTGGGAACATCCCATGACCGTGGACGGCGGGTTCACCGCCAACGATCCCAAAGCTCGGCAGTACGCCAAAGAGCGCTGCGAGAAGGCGATCGATATCGCCAATGTGCTCGGCACGAAGAATATCGTTCTCTGGCCTGCCCGGGAGGGCATCTATGTGAACGAATCCAAGGACCACGTGCTGGCTTCGGAGCGCTTCGTCCAGGCGGTCAACGCCATGCTGGAGTACGATCCCAAGATCCGGATTCTGGGGGAGATGAAGCCCAATGAACCGATGGATCACGCCTATCTGCCCACGACCGGCCACTTCCTGGCCCTGTGCTATAAGACAGTGGATCCCGACCGCTGCGGCATCCTGATCGAGAGCGCTCACGCCATCCTGGCCGGTCTGGATCCGGCCATCGAGATGGGCTACGCCCTGTATCACAACAAGCTGTGGAGCGTGCACCTCAACGATCAGAACGGCCTGAAGTTTGACGAGGACCGTATCTTCGGTGTGATCAATCTCAAGCGGGCTTTCGATCAGGTTCTGGTCCTATACGACAATGACTTCGGAGCGCGCGGCGAGTTCGTCGGGCTGGACATCAAAGCCCTGCGCACCCAGGAGGATTCGGT
>CAZBXU010000257.1:0-3863 GCA_964495755.1 uncultured Spirochaetaceae bacterium
AAGATCTCCCGCATGCCCTTCTCCATCAAGATCCTGCTCGAGGCGGTGCTGCGGCAGATCGACGGCCACGCCGTAACCGAGGAGGATCTGAAGGCGCTCTGTCAGTGGAGCAGTCTGGAGTCCAAACAGAGGGAAATCCCCTTCAAACCGGCCAGAGTGGTGATGCAGGACTTCACGGGGGTGCCGGCGATTGTGGATCTGGCGGTGATGCGGGACGCCCTGGCTGATCTGGGCGGGGATCCCCAGAGAATCAGCCCCATCATCCCCATCGATCTGGTTATCGACCATTCCGTGCAGGTTGACCGATACGCCACGGTGCGTGCCCTGGAAACCAACGCCGACATGGAGTTCAAGCGCAACCGGGAGCGCTACGAGTTTCTGCGCTGGGGAGCCGGCAGCTTCGAGAACTTTCAGGTCGTGCCTCCGGCCACGGGAATCGTTCACCAGGTCAACCTGGAATACCTGGCCCGGGTCGTGGAAAAGCGCCGGGTCAACGGGGAATGGACTGTTTTCCCCGACACATTGGTGGGAACCGACTCCCACACGACGATGATCAACGGGATCGGCGTGTTGGGCTGGGGGGTCGGAGGAATCGAGGCGGAGGCGGCCATACTGGGGCAGCCTCTGTACATGCTCATTCCCGAAGTGATCGGTTTCAAGCTGGCCGGGTCGTTGCCGGCCGGGATCACGGCCACCGACCTGGTGCTCACCGTAACTCAGACGCTGAGAGCATACGGTGTAGTGGGTAAGATCGTGGAGTTCTTCGGCCCGGGTCTGAGCTCCTTGAGCGTGGCGGACAGAGCCACGATCGGGAACATGTCACCGGAGTATGGGGCCACCGCCGGGTTCTTTCCGGTGGATGGGGAAACCCTGAAGTACCTGGCCTTCACGGGAAGGAAAGCGGAGCAGGTCGAGCTGGTGGAGCGCTATACCAAAGAACAGGGCATCTTCCGCACCGACCAAACGCCCCAGCCGGAGTATGCGGACGTTCTGGAGCTCGATCTGGCGACCGTGGAACCCTGCCTGGCCGGTCCGAAGCGTCCTCAGGATCGCATCCCTCTCTCCGCTGCCAGGAAAGCCTGGCTTCAGGTGGTGAAGAGCATAGGTCCGGCGGAAAGAGTGGTGGTGTCGGGACGGCAGGATTTCCTCGATCACGGCGCGGTGGTCATCGCCGCCATTACCAGCTGCACCAACACCTCCAATCCCTCTGTGATGCTCAGTGCGGGAATCCTGGCCAAAAATGCGGTCAAGCTGGGACTGCAGGTCCGGGTGTACACCAAGACCAGCCTGGCTCCCGGCTCGAGGGTGGTGACCCGCTATCTCGATGATTCCGGGCTCACGCCTTATCTGGAGGCCTTGGGTTTTCATCTGGTGGGCTACGGCTGCACCACCTGCATCGGCAACTCCGGTCCGCTGCACCCGGAGGTGAGCCGGGCCATCCGAGAGCGGGATCTAACCGTAGTCTCGGTGCTGTCGGGAAACCGCAACTTCGAAGGCCGGATCCACCCCGAAGTCAAGGCTAATTACCTGGCTTCTCCGCCCCTAGTGGTAGCCTACGCTCTGGCCGGGACCATGAATATCGATCTTAGCAGCGATCCTATAGGTTTGGACCGGAACGAAAACCCGGTGTACCTGAAGGATATCTGGCCCGCCTCCGAGGAGATCGAGGCGGCGGTCGCGGCCCATGTCAGTCCCGAGATGTTTACCGAAGAATACGCCAATGTCTTCTCCGGCAACGAGAACTGGAACGCCGTGAAGATCACCGAGAGCCGCCGCTACGACTGGGATGCCGAGTCCACCTACATCCGCAAACCCACATTTTTCGACGGTCTGTCCAAAGAGCTGCCGCCCCTTCCGAAAATCGAGGATGCCCGCGTTCTGGTCCTGATGGGCGACTCGGTCACAACGGACCATATATCCCCGGCCGGAACGATACCGGAGGACAGCCCCGCCGGAAAGTGGCTGATCGCTCAAGGGTTGGGCAAGGATGATTTCAATACCTACGGTTCCCGCCGGGGCAACCACGAGGTAATGATCCGGGGCACCTTCGGAAATATCCGCATCCGCAACCGTCTGGTTCCCGGTGTGGAGGGAGGCTACACCCGCTACCTGCCGATGGACGAGCGGATGTATATCTACGACGCCGCGGTCAAGTATCAGCAGGACAAGACCCCCCTGCTGGTGATTGCCGGCAAGGAGTACGGATCCGGCAGCTCACGGGACTGGGCCGCCAAGGGAACAATCCTGCTCGGGGTGAAGGCGGTTATTGCAGAGAGCTTCGAACGCATCCACCGTTCCAACCTGATCGGCATGGGGGTGCTGCCCCTGCAGTTCAAGGACGGATCAAATGCCGAGCTCCTAGGACTGACCGGGGAGGAGAGCTATTCTGTGCAGCCCGTGGAAAAACCGGGGCAGGAGCTCACCGTGACCGCCGTGACCAAGGACGGGGCACAGAAGCGTTTTCAGGTACAGGCACGCCTTGATACGCCTGTCGAACTGGACTATTACCGAAACGGCGGTATTCTCCACGCGGTGCTGCGCAACATGGCCTGAGACCGCCTGAAGCCTTTCGCAGACTCAACACCGGTCGTGCATCAGGTCAGCTTCGTTCGCTGGAGTCGAGGCGCAAGGAGGTAGAGCATGGGAAAGAAAGATGAGGGGAAACGTAGCGAATCCGATACCATGGGGCAGGTGGCTCTTCCCGCCTGGGCCTACTGGGGGGCTCAGACCCAGCGGGCCGTAGAAAACTTCGGCGTTTCGGACAAGCGCATCCCCATCCTGATGGTCCGGGCTCTCGGATTGATCAAGGGGACCGCGGCGGAGGTAAATGCCGAGTTGGGTACGGTGCCCAAGGATCTGGCCCAGGCCATCGCCAAAGCGGCCGCGGAGGTCAGGGAAGGCCGCTGGAACGAACACTTCCCTGTCGACGTATTTCAAACCGGCAGCGGGACCTCCTGGAACATGAACGCCAACGAGGTGATCGCCAACCGGGCCAATGAGCTTCTGGGTTCGCCGTTGGGGACCAAGCAACCTGTGCACCCCAACGACCACGTCAACAGGGGACAGTCCTCCAATGATGTGATCCCCACGGCCATTCACATCGCCGACCGGCTGGCCGCGGCAAAGCTGCTGACCGCTTTGGAAGATCTGGAGCAGGGGTTGTCCGATAAAGCCAAGTCCTTCGCCGCTGTGATCAAGATCGGGCGTACCCACCTGCAGGACGCGGTTCCGCTCACCCTGGGACAAGAGTTCTCAGGCTACGCTTCTCAGATCCGGAAAGGCATCAAGCGCCTGCAGAACGCTCTTCCCCATCTGGAAGAGCTGGCTCTTGGGGGAACCGCTGTGGGTACCGGCCTAAACGCCCACCCGGAGTTTGCCCCACAAGTGATCGAACGGATTGCCCATCTGACAAAAGTGCCCTTCCGTCAGGCCGAGAACCTGTTCGAAGCCCTGGCCTGCCGGGATGCCCAGGCGGAGCTGATGGGCGCTTTGAATGTTCTGGCCGGAAGCCTGCTCAAGATCGGAAACGATCTGCGCCTGCTGTCCAGCGGCCCGCGGGCCGGGTTGGGGGAGATCGTGCTTCCCTCTCTGCAGCCGGGGAGCTCGATCATGCCGGGGAAGGTTAATCCCGTGATCCCGGAGATGGTCATCCAGGCCGCGGTGTACGTGAAGGGCAAGGCCGCCTCCGTGGGTATGGCCGCTGCCTCGGCACCGCTGGAGCTGAACATCATGATGCCTCTGATCGCCTATGAGACATTGGACTCCCTCGGCCTGTTGACCAACACGGCCCGGGTGCTCAACGAGCGCTGTATCCGTGGGATAGAGGCCGACCCGGAGCGCTGCGCCGACTGGGTGGAGTGGAG
>CAZBXU010000258.1:0-3796 GCA_964495755.1 uncultured Spirochaetaceae bacterium
AGCCGTTTCGGAAGCTCTGCTTGCCGCCGAAGCAGCGGGGATCGATGTGCATCGCCCCGCCCTGGGCTGGGAGGTTTCCAGCGATGCCCGCATCTTCGCTCACCTGCGGCCCGATATCACCGTGTTCACTGCGGGGCCGGGAAAACTCGCCCTGGCTCATTCCGATCAGGAACAGATCACTATCCCTGAGCTTTCAACAGGTACCCTGATGCTGACCCTGTTTTTGCTCCGTTTCGGCGGGTTCCACAGCCTGCAAAACGGGAAAGATGTGGGAAGTCCTTAGAGCTCCAGACCGTAGGAGAAAGCGATCCTGTAGAAATCCCAGTAGGTTCCGACGGCGTGGCGATTTTTGTAGTAGTTGGCGAATATGCTGTCGTCAAATTCATTATACAGCCGCTCTCGGCGGAATTAAAAGAGGACGGCCAGGGTGCTCGACTGCGACAGGGTGAAGTTGAACACCGGACCGACTGTGATCAGTACGTAGTCCGAGCCCCAACCTCCTGAATCCATGGTGGATAGGTCCGTCACATAACCCAGGTTCTGTTCTGTTTCCAGCAGGATGCCCACCGTGTTCAATACCAGGGGCATCTGGTAGCCGAGGAAATAGGTGCCGTAGAACATGAAGCCGTTGAAATTCTCGCCGTTGTCGACCTCCCACATCCATGCCTCCCCCTTGTCGGCGCCGGAGAACCAGGCGTACTGCAGCTTCGGGCTTACCAGGGTGACCACGTGAGTCCAATCCCCGGGCACCAAAGCGGCCAGATCGAATTGAAAGGTCCCGCCGATCCACGACTCCAGTACGACGCCCTGGAATGAAGCCGATTCAGGCACTCCCGAGCCGTCGGCGTTCAATCCCATGCCGTTGATCAGCCCGACGTCCCAACCGGTACCGAGCATCGCGCCGGCAAAGACGTTGAGGAAGGCGATCGGGGTCAGTGTTGCCCGCAGCTCGAGGCGGGTGGACACAGGGGTCAGGGCGCCGGTGATCGCGAAGGTCACGTTGTTGCCCGAAGTCAGGGCACCCGGACCGGTGAGAAAGGGCACCACGATCCTGTGGGTCAGCAGCGCCTGGATTTCCGCCGCGCCCCACCCGGAGCCTAGATCCCGGCCGTCATCAAAGCTGGTCGGCGAAACGAAACTACCCGGCAGAGGCTCTGGAGTGTAGGTGATCGGTGCAAAGCCTCGGTCGCTGACCCCGTAGCCCTTGTTGTCGTCGAAGTAGTAGGCGCCCTCGATGCTCAACGAGGTCGATCGTTCCACTTCCTCCGCTGCCGCCAAGGAAGGAAAGAAGAGCAATAGGCAGAAAACAACCAAAAGAGGTTTCGGTTCGGTCAAGAACTTCATAATGATGCATCTTCCAAAAAAAACGGACTGTCGCCAGGAGGTCCCAAGCCTATTTGTGCTTATGCTCGACCCGACCGTCCGCATACCCGACGAACAGGTCGCTGACCGGGCGGGTGAAGATCCCGTTGGCCGTAACCCCGGCGATCATCATGATTTCTGTTTCCATTTTCCGTGGATCAAAGGGATCTGGGAAGATCACATCCAGGACGAAGTTGCCGTGATCGCTGATCACGGGACCGGCTTTTTTGGCGGCCATGCGCAACGCGACCTGACCCCCCAGAGCTTCCAATCGGCGGGAGGCGTTGACCAAAGCTTCCGGGACGATTTCCACGGGAACCGGGGCGGTTTCTCCCAGGCGGGAGGTCAGTTTGGAGCTGTGCACCAGGATGCAATATTCCTGCGAGGCATGGGCCACCACTTTCTCGATCAGCATGGCCGCCCCTCCCCCCTTGATCAGGTTCCACTGCGGATCCACCTCATCAGCCCCGTCGATCGTCAGATCGAGCCGGCCGTTCACGGCGGGGTCGTTGAGAGTGGTCAGGGAGATACCCGCCTGCCGGCAGGCAACCACGGTCTGAAAGCTCGTGGGCACGGCCACGATCTCCCGCAGGGTTCCCTCCCGCAGCAGCTCGCCGACCCGGTACACAGCATGTACCGCGGTAGAGCCGGTTCCCAAACCGAGCTTCATCCCGCTTTTTACCAGGGTATCCACCGCCTGGTTTCCTAGGAGGCCTTTGATTTCATCTGAATCCATATAAACTCTAGTAGCCGCCGACAAGCTCGAGGGCCCGTTCCTTTCCAATAATAAGAAGGAACCCGGCCAGGCGCGGTCCCATTTCCTTCTCGATCAGCACTCGATACACGAGTTTGAAGAACTCCTTCGGTTCCATACCCGCTTCCCCGGCCAACGTATAGATGGCTTCGCCGAGGCTCTTCTCGTCGTGGGAATCCAGTTTCTGTTCGATCTCCCGGTGAAGCAGGCTGATGGCCTTGCGTTCTCCCTCTGTGACCTCGATCGGTGTCGAGCCGCGGGGGCGCAGGGTAAAGCGAAAGGAATCGGGAGCGTAGCGTCCGATCCAGCTCCAGGTGCACCTGGCTCGAGTACGTATCTTCTCCAGGTCCTCCTCGTCCGTGTCCAGGTCCAGGAACTCGATCACCCCATCAACATTTCCGTCCTGGATCTGAATGAGGCTGCAGAGGTGGCGAAAGGGGACCTGGGTCGGGATGCCCGCCGGGACCTTCTGAACCTGGGAAAGCTCGTAGATCCTGCGTTCCTTGGCCGTTCGCTTCTCGTTCACCAATTCGCTGCCGAAATAAATCCTTTCACAGCGGTCGTAGTCTTCGTAGATCTTAATTACATCCAGATCGAAGGAAATGGTGAACTCCGTGTTCGGCCGGGTGGAGGCAAACATGTAGCGTACCAGTTCGGGCTGGTAGATCTCCAGGACATCCTTCAAACTGACCACCTCGCCGCTGGAGGAGGAGATTTTTCCGCCTCGGCCCTTGATGCCGATGAAGTCGTACTGGAAGGTAGTAGGAGCGGGATGATCGTAGATATCCTTGACGATTCGGCGGGCCGTGTCGAAGGAACCTCCTTCGGAGTGGTGATCCTTGCCGGCAGGCTCGAAGTCCACCCCTTCGTAGGCCCAGCGCATCGGCCAGTCGATTCTCCAGAAAAGCTTTACCGCGGGAGTATTGCCCAGGTCCAACCGCTCCTCGTTTCCGCAGGAGGAGCAGGAATAGGAAATGCCGTCCTTTCCGTCCCACTCTTTGATTTCCGTGGTGTCCCGGTTGCAGGAAGTGCAGAAGACGGAGATCGGCCACCAGTCCGCCGGCAGGGGGGCGGTGCGGTGTTCATTGAGGATAGTCCTGAGCCGGTCCCGATGCTCGAGGGCTCTGCGGATTCCCTCGGCGTAGGTCGAGGAGCGGTACCGCCCGGCTTGATAGATGTATTCGGGGTTGACGCCGACGATCGGAAGAAGATCCTCGACTTCCTTCTCATTCCGCCGGGCATAGCTCTCCTCGGTTCCGAAGGGGTCGGGAGTGAGGGTAATCGGTTGGCGCAGGTAGCCGGCAAGCATATCCTGTTTGGGCATATTGGCCGGAACTTTGCGAAAAACGTCATAGTCATCCCAGGAGTAAACAAAGCGGACCTGCTTACCCCTGTCTCGAAGGGCCCGCACCACCAGATCCACGGTGATGATTTCCCTGAAGTTGCCGATGTGTACGGTCCCGGAGGGAGTGATTCCGGAGGCGCAGACGTAAAGCTCCTTGTCTCCCTTCTCGTGGATGATTTTCTCGGCGTAGTTGTCCGCCCAATGGGTTACTTTGCTCATATCGCCTTACAATATAACAATCCTTGAGGGTTATTCAACAATTCCCGAAAGAATGTGAAGGTGTTGCCAAAAAATACAGCCCGCATAGGCGAAAATATTTGCTTCTTGTGTAGGGT
>CAZBXU010000259.1:0-3755 GCA_964495755.1 uncultured Spirochaetaceae bacterium
ACAATGTGGTGCAGACCGAGGTGACGGCAGAGGACGGAACCACGACAAAGACCTACACCGTGACGGTGAACCAGGCGGCACCGCTTTCCAGCAACGCCGATCTGTCGAACCTGGAGCCCTCGGAAGGGTCTCTGAGCTCGGCGTTCAGCGCGGCGACGACCAGCTACACGGTGGATGTGATCAACTCGGTGAGCAGCATCCAGTTCCGGCCCACCGCGGAGGATCCCAACTACGACGGCATCACCGTTGATACGGCGCCCGTGGCCTCCGGCGAATGGTCGGGAGCGATTTCGTTGGATGTGGGAGACAATGTGGTGCAGACCGAGGTGACGGCAGAGGACGGAACCACGACAAAGACCTATACGGTGACGGTGAACCAGGCGGCACCATCACCAATCCAATTCTTCGAGATGCCCGATTCAATGACTGGAAACCAGAATCAGATATTGAAGAGGGATCCGAGTTTCCCCATTCACCCGGGGATAACTCTCGGGAGTTCGCTCCCGTCCAGTACAGTGTATTATTTCGAGTCTTCGGACGAAGATATCGCCATCGTCGTACCATATCTCGCCTGGGATCTGCTCATCGCACTTGGCGAGGGTACGGTCACCTTGACTGTAGCTACCGAAGATCTTGCAAATACCGACACCCACGAACTTACGGTGACTACCGACAACATCGCCCCGAAACTGGGTGGCGTCGATTCCTCCTACGTATCCTACGGCGACAACAAACTCTTCTTCACGAGCGACTCTAAGATTTGTGTGCAATTTACCGAATTCGTGGATCCCTTGACCGCCGAGAATGAGGCTAACTATGCGATTGCCATCGACGGTGCAGCTGCGGTCCCACCTCTCGAGGCTGTCAGGGATTCCAACGACAACACTGTAGTCACTTTGACCCTTGGAACTTCCTTGAGTCCCGGGAAAGATGTCACCGTCACGGTCGAGAACATCAAGGACACGGCCACGCCCGGCAATGTCATTACGAGCGAATCCGTCACTGAGACCTACATAGCACCGCGAACCTGGAACAACACGAGCCAAATCTATATCGGACAGGGATATGTCATCTGCTTGGCGGGAGCCATCCAGTCGGGACTATCGCCTCAATATGTCAAAGTGTCGGCATTTCCCCACGGGGACGAATTCGCTCTAGGAAACGTCGTTGCCATAGATAGTGTTCTTAGCGATGGTTCCACCAGCGAAGCGCTCAATGCGCGTGAAAAGCCATACGTTTTCCCGAGCGGTCAATATGACCTCGTTATTATCGATTCGCAGAATTCTACGGTTTCGATTCCTTACACAATCACCGTCCCATGATGTGGCGAAACAGGATTCACTCGTGAAGATGCAAGCCAGTGCTGTTGGAGCGAACGGGGATCGTGATGGCGTCACGGTCCCCGTATTATCGCGTGGTGGTGAAAAATGTAATCCAGCACGGTTTTGGAGTTGATAATCTTCCAGCCGCTTCAGTACCCAGTCCATCACTGTGGATTCGGGGTAGAACAGCAGGATAGCGGTACTCTCTTCATACAGCGTAGATCCGTCTTTTGGGGTTTGCAGGTGAAACCGTTTCAACCGGACATTCCCATGGTCATGATATCGTTTCCTAGTCGCCTACCCGAATCGCCCCGCTAGTGTTCCAGCGGATACTCCATTGTCCGATGTAATGAAGCTTCAGTATATTGTCATAGTGCCCGGCAACTCGGCTTCGCGTTACCAGGTTCAGGAGGTAACTATAATGAAGATCAGTGCGAGAAATATGCTTAAAGGGATGGTGAAGAAGGTAATCGAGGGGGCGGTAAATACAGAGGTAACGGTGGCTCTTCCCAATGGCGTTGAAATCGTCTCCATTATTACCAAGACATCAGCCAACAATCTGGAACTCAAAGAGGGCAAAGAGGTCTACGCCGTGATCAAGGCGAGCAATGTAATGATTGCTGCCGAATGAGTAATGGAATTTACGATCCGGTCTACGAACTGGAGGCAGAGATCGTTCCGCTTCTAGGATTCGAGATTTCGTTCGGATATCCCAGCCGGAGTTGGAACCTGAAGGTCGAAGTGGAAACTCTTGTCATGTTCGAACAGAGCAGTCGTATGATCCTGCTCTCTGTGGGTGTAGGCGTGTACAAGACTGATCTACAACTCAGATGCAGCACCGCGAGCTTGATGCCCTTGGCCCTGGTTGTGCTTCGCTGCGAGCTGCCCGTTCTATTTGGCCTTCTTGCTCTGAAGTATCCTTCTGGCAAAGATGCTCAGTGCCAGGATAATCCCTATTCCCCAAAGCCACCAGGGATATCCCTCTGGTACGGTATTCTGTAAAATCGAATCAGTCTCCCAGAGGTAGGAGCCGATGATGATCAATCCTGCCAGGAGACCGAGGAGCCAGTCCGCTCGATGAAAGGTCACCGAACGACCCTGGGACTCCCGGTGATTGACCACCACGGCTGCTGCGATGAAAACAAGTGAAATCAGAACCGGAGATAGAACCGGACCCACCCACGGGACTGGGATAAGGAACAGTATATCCCAGTCCAGCAGAGTCACCGGCCAATCTATTAGCACCTTGAGCCACAGGTAGTAGAAGATGTCCCAGACTCCAAAGCAGTAGAGAAACAGGAAAAAACGAAGCTTGGGCCCTCGCACCACCAGACGGGAAAGCGCGAGGAGCACCACAATCGTGGCGGCTTCCCGTCCAACTTCAGTCAGGAATAGGGTAAGAGACATATCCTTTACCGGGAAGCGAAACCCTTCCGGGTAGTACAAAGTGCGTAGATACACAACCACGGAACTCTCGATATAGGCAAAGGCGATGGCCAGGATGGCGCACCATATGAGTCGATTCTTCCAATTGGCCGTGCGAATCATGTCCGTATATCGGATAGTATAAAGACATGCGCGATAATGAGCGAGGGCAGGTATCGAGTGTTCATTCTGAAATGATCATGAGACGTAATAAGCGGCTTCGCCGATATTCCTGACTCGTGCAGCGATTCCTACGTGTCATAATTCGGTCTTTCGACGAAAGAGGAGGTCTGTCCTCCTATAAAAAAAACAATACTTGAAGCGGAGAGGCAGGCTTTCAGCAATGTCCATTGAAATAGTTCTTGTGATCAAGATAAAAAAATTCATTGACGTGGTGAATGGAGTCGGGGGATTCTATCGTGGAAAACTCTAATGAAGGTGAGGGATAAGTAGATGACCTTAGGTGCGGTGGAGGAGATTCTCACCCAATACAACCATCTGTTTCTAAAGGCCTATATCTTCGGTTCTATCGTGAAAGGAACAAACAACGAGTACAGCGATGTAGATCTGGTTCTTGTGAGGGACACGAAGGAGAGTTTTTTTGACCGTGTACGGGAAGTCCTTGATCTGATTCACGAGCTGCCGCCTACTGACCTGATTATATATACCGAAAAGGAGTTCAACGAGTTCCGAGATAGAAAGTGAGAAAGCATTGAAGTCAATTCATATGACCATTTTCACTTTTACACGAGATTACTCATCCGCACTTGACACGAGGGGAAATCCCGCAGTATATTCCCCCTTGCCCCCAGAACAGCTGTATTTGATAGACAGCTTTCGTGTACTTCCTCCGGGGAGTCTGGGGTGCGGGTAGGATAGGATCTTTGAAAAGCGTGAAAGGCACGCATCGCGGCAGACGCAAGCCGGCTTGAGAGAGGCGGTAGGAGTTGTAGCGGCGGGGGTGTTTTTTGGCAATAGGGAAGGGAAGATAAGAGAAGAGGTAAGGAT
>CAZBXU010000260.1:0-3749 GCA_964495755.1 uncultured Spirochaetaceae bacterium
CCGATGGCGCCAGGTTCCCGATCAGGGTCAGTGCCCCTCCCTTTCGCAGAGCCGCTGCCCCGCCGTCCAGGCTTCGACGGCGATCAGAACTTCCCCCGAACCGGCTTCCGGTTTGGCTACATCCTTGTACTCGAAGCGGTTGTACTCCACCAAAACCAGTGCTTTCATCGAATCTTCACCTCGCAGGGAAACTTTTTGGAAACTCCCGCCTGCACGCATCATCCATCGGACTCGGGGTGATACTCCCGGGCCGCCCGGTACATAGCTTCGACGTTTTCAGGGGGTGTATCAGCCTGGATAGCGTTGCAGGGTGCGAAGATGTAGCCGCCCTCGCGGCCGAGCACCCGCATCACCTCCCGGGCATGCCGAACCACCTCCTCGGTTGACGAGTTGGGAAGCACCCCCTGGGTGTCGATGGCGCCGTGGAACACGATATCCCGACCGAAATCATCTTTAAGACCCTGGGGATCCATATCATCCGCGGTGGTCTGCACGGGGTCGAGGATATCAACACCCACCTCTATAAGCTCTTTCATGATCTCCCGAATCGACCCGCAGGAATGCACCATGACTTTGAGCCCGTGGTTGTGAGCCAGGTCGATCAGCTGACGATAGTTTTCGAAGTAGAACTCTTTCCACATCTCCCTGCTAAAAAGCAGCCCGTTTTGCGAACCGAAGTCGTTTCCGAAGTAGTAGACATCGATCTTTCCCTTCAACGCCGAGAACAGGCGCTCGTTGAGCTCCAGGTAGAACTCTGTCATTCGGTTGACGAGGGTCTTGATCAACTCCGGCTTCAAGGCCAGGTTCATCAGGAAGTTGGCAAAGCCGTGCATCCTGTAGGCGTTGCCGAACACCGCCGTCCAGAAACCGCTTACGATCACCCGATTGGAGTTCTCTTCACACTCCGGGATTAGTGCTTCCACATCGAACCACTGCGGCTTCGGCCAGGAGTATCTCAACACCTCCTCCGGGCTCTCGGCTTTCTCCAGAGGGCTTGCCAGCACCTCGTCGGCCCCTAACTTCCAGTCAAAGGCGGATCGCTGGTAGCGGATACCGAAGGGGCAGGTGCGCTCGCTTTCGCTTGTGGGCAATGCCGGCCCGCGGTAGATAGGCAGGAAAGCCTCGTTCTGGCTGATATCTCGAGCGGACAGATGGTACAGGTCGCAGCCCAGCACATCGAGGAGCTCCCGTTCCGTCGTTACCCCAAAATAATCTTTGAGCATTTGATCCGCATCCCGTTTGGCCTGATAGTCGATGGGAAAACGGTCGGGGTTTCGATGCCGGCAAGTCAATTCGAAGCGTTCCTTGGGGACCATAGTCTGAGCTATCCTTTTCTTGACGCAGATTCACGCGTGACCTACTGCATCATACGCAACAACAATAATCACATCAATTGATCAGGGTGCTTGTATTCCGTTACTATATTGACTTGTGTACACTTCAAAATAGTTCTAACAGGAGAGATGAGCCCTATGAATCAATTCAAGGAAAACAACACTTTTCTTCAACTCCCCGAGAACGCCAGGGCCCGCAGTCTCCTGAAATCCATGGGCTACGACAGCCTGGATCTGAAACGCCCCCGCATTGGAGTGGCCAATACCTGGGGCGAGACCTCCCCCGGGCACGTGCATCTGCGAGGCGTCGCCGATGCGGTGAAGGCGGGGATCTGGCAGGCCGGGGGTACACCCTTCGAGTTCAACAGCGCCGCCCAGTGCCCGATGGCGGTGGGAGAACACGGAATGCGCTATGACCTTCCGACCCGGGACATCATTGCCGCGGAGGTCGAAGCGATCACTCACATATCCATGCTCGATGCTCTGGCGATGGTATCTTCATGTGATAAGAACGTTCCCGCTCACCTGCTTGCCGCGGCCCGGCTCGATATCCCTGTGATTTTCATCCCCGGGGGACCGATGGACTCGGGTCGCTACCACGGAAAAGATTCGGTCGTCACCACCTTGGACAGCGAATGCTACGCTTTCGGCATCGGAAACCCGAAGATATCCGTCGAAGAGATCGAAGAGATGGAAAACTGGGTCTGCCCCGGGGCGGGTTCCTGTGCCGTTTTGGGAACGGCCAACACTATGCAGGGATTGGTCGAAGCCTTGGGCCTTGCTCTTCCCGGCGCCGGTACAGCAGCGGCGACCTCGGCCCGTCGTCTCTGGCTGGCCAAAGAATCGGGTCGCAGGATTGTCGATCTTGTCAGCAAGGGTATAACCTCCTCCCGAATCATCAGCAAACAGGCCATCGCCAACGCCATCAAGGTGCTCCATGCGATCGGGGGTTCCACCAATGCCATCGTTCACCTCCTGGCCTTGGTCTACGAATTGCACTGGGAACAGGAAATCGATCTGGCTCTGTTTGAGCGCTTCAGCGACGAGATTCCCTGCATCACCAATGTTGTGCCCAACGGCGTGTACACGATGAAGGACTTCGATGAGGCAGGGGGTATCCAGACCGTGATGAAGCGCATCGAAGCCATGCTCAACCGGGACGCCTTGACTGTGACCGGATATACGGTTGGAGAAAACCTGGCAAATGCTTATCCCGCCGAGGCCTCCGATGTGATTCGTCCCCTCGAACGTCCAATCGCCCGGGAAAGCCTGGCGATCCTTCGGGGCAATCTGGCCCATTCGGCCGTAGTCCGCACCCCTGTCATCCCCACGGAGATGTTCCAGCACAGGGGACCGGCTCGGGTGTTCGACAGCCAGGAGGAGGCGCTTGCGGCTCTGCGGGAACACAAGATTCAACCTGGGGATGTGCTGGTTCTACGCTACGAAGGGCCGAAGGGCGGACCGGGATTCAACGAAGTGTTCAAGGTGATCGGTTTTCTCAACGCCTTGGGTTTGGATACCAAGTGCGCCCTGGTCACCGACGGGCGCATCTCAGGATTCGCCAAGGGACCGTACATCTGCCAGGTGTCTCCGGAAGCCGCTGAGGGAGGGCCCTTGGCTGTGATCGAGGACGGAGACAGAATCGAGATCGATATCCCGGGTCGCAGAATCGATCTTGCCCTCCCGGAGGAGGAGATCAAACGGCGCACTGCCGCCTGGAAACCGCCGCCTCCCCGGGTTCACGACGGATTCCTAGCCGCCTATGCCAAGTTGGCCAATCCGGCCGAATTGGGCGGAGGGCTGAATCTTCGACTGCCCTGAAGATGAGATTTCGGTCAGCTGGAGGACAAGCATGAACGTGAGGGAACGCTTTGTTGCAATGATGAACTTTGAAACACCCGACAGAAACCTGCTGGCGATCCGGCGTCAATACCCGCGGCTGCAAATTCAGGGGGGAATCGACAAGCTGCAGATCGCCAAGGGCCGAGAAGCCATCGACAGGGAGTTGGAGTCGAAAATTCCCTTCATGCTGCAGCACGGCGGCTACATCCCCCACCTGGACCACGCGGCCCATCCGGATATCTCCTGGCCGGATTTCTGCTACTACCGGAGCAAACTTCTGGAGTTGATCGAAGAGCATGCGGGGACAGGCAGATGAAAAAAAGAACGGACTATCTGTCCTGGGACGAGTACTTCATGGGGGTGGCTCTGCTCTCCTCTCAGCGCAGCAAGGATCCCAACACTCAGGTCGGGGCCTGCATCGTCAACCCGAAAAACAAGGTCGTCGGAGTCGGCTACAACGGCTTTCCCACCGGATGTTCCGACGACGAGTTCCCCTGGGCTCGAGAGGGGGAGTACCTCGATACCAAATATCCCTACATCTGCCACGCGGAGCTCAATGCCGTGATCAACAAG
>CAZBXU010000261.1:0-3723 GCA_964495755.1 uncultured Spirochaetaceae bacterium
CCTGGGCGCTGGCAGTCTGGGGATATGCCCTGCTCTGGTTCCTGATAAACGACCGTATCAAACTGGTTGCTTATCGTCTATTTCATCCTGCAAATCCACCTGTGTTGGATAAGATGAGAAAACTAAGAGAAGCATGAAAACTATTTATTCGCGGAGTAGATACTGATCGCAGCAACAGGGATCCTGTTCTGCGTAGTTCTATTCAGTATCTTCCAACATCAAGGAGGCCTGTTATGGCGAAAAACTATCCTGAGCATTACAAGCATCTTAGCGAGCTTATGGCTCGATTGGGGAAATCCATACCCAATACAATGGGAGCCTTTTCCCAGTTGCACAAGGCGGGATCTGGGGACGGGGTCCTTAGTGCCAAAACTAAGGAACTAATTGCACTGGGAATTGCGATTACCGTCCGCTGTGACGGTTGTATCGCTTTTCACGTTCACGACGCCCTTGCCGCCGATGCCAACCCACCAGAAATCGCAGAGACGATCGGTGTGGCTGTCTTGATGGGGGGCGGCCCTTCGGTGATGTATGGCTGCGAAGCCCTCGAGGCCTTGGAGCAGTTCGAAACACAAGAGAAATAAATGATCGAGCTTGTTTCTGTGTGAGTGGCATGGAAGAAGAATAATGAAAATCGGTTTCGCGATTTCCGGCGCTGCTTCGCGAATTGCCCAGGAGATGGTGCTGCTCAAGCATCTCGTACAAGGTTGTGCTTTCCACGAAGCACAGGGAAGGCCGATCATCCCGGATGTAATCTCGGGTTCCAGTTCGGGAGCGCTGAATGCCGTTGCCTTGAATGCTATCCTGCTCGGCGAAGGATTGGTAGAGTCGGGTCGGAGAGATTGTGAGTTCAATTGGGAGTCGTACGAGGAGCGCCTCATAGGACTTGGAAACCACGATGTTTACGTCGGGGGAGGTGTCATTCCGGAAGCCATGAAGATCGTACGACAAGGCGCGATTTTTGACACCAGGCCTCTGCGGGAGCTCCTAGAGCGAATGGTCAACAACCAGATGAAATTTTACAGTCTGGGCGACCTTCCGATCAAGACCTATATCTCCGTCGTGGAGAGGGACACGGGGTGTGTACATCGTTTGTGCAGCCAGATCCATACAGATCTCGCTATCGTGGATGTGCTCATGGCCTCGACCTCGATTCCGGTAGCATTCCCTCCTCAACATCTGATCGTTCCGGGCTCGGAAAAGCCGGTCCTCTGCTTCGATGGAGGCGTTGGAATTGACGGGATTCCGGTAAACGCTCTTCGGGAAGAGCGCTGTGAAGATCTTTATATTATTCGTCCCATGGCCTATGATCCGCACAAGCCTTCGAACAGGAAATCACACCTCGCACACCTCCAAATCGTGTCGACTGCCGTACGCGCTTCAGAGTATCTGCGGGAATCCCTGCTTTCTTTCGCTCTCTGTCGGGCGGTACGCTACGCCGGCTCTACAGCCTACTGCTATATGCCTACACTCCCGTACAACTATAATCTGCTGGATTTCGCATGCGGCCGTGAGCAGATCGAGGAAACCTTGCGCTGGGCAGAGGACGTGGGCAATACACCGCTTCGGATCCAGGATGCGTTTCCAGATCTCCTGGATGATCTGAAACCTTTTTAGCCAATCTCCCAAAGGGAAAATGAAAATAGATTATACCCCTGAACCGGAAAGGGTGTTCAGGATATTATTGATCACAGCCGCCAGGTCCGGGTGGACTGCTGAGAAATGGTTGAGAGATTCACTGAGTCTCTGCCCGAGGGATTCGTGGTCCAGCTCGCCCGTGTCCGAGTGTTCAAGTTGTCGGAGGGTCTTGTCAATATCCTTCTTAAAAATTTTTAGGGCATCCTTGGTCTGTGTGTCCTTCTCCAGGAGTTTGGTGAGTTCCTGTTGAAGCTCTTTCAGGTGTTTATAGAGTTCACTGCGTTTCATGTTTTCATCTCCGTTAAGCTAGCGTGATACTCCCATTCGGTTTTTTCATAGTATCCGCTCTATATCGATTTCCCTAATTTTATCTGGGTTCTGCGGGTTGGTCAAACTCATCATTGATACCGATGTCCGATATAATTTTATGAACAGCTCATGTGGGTTTGATGCGGGCAGATTATTTTATTATCGTGTTATCGGCGTGCTGCGCGTGAACCAAATTTACCTATAATTTGTCTTAAGGCGGCGAGGTACATGAAACGGAAAAGCCAAAATCAGACAGGAGAAGAAGTGTTGTCACCCAGGCAGTCCTTATCGGAATTTTCTCCCCGAGACAAAACTTTTACTCTCTTCGTGATTCTGCTGGCGTTGTTTCTTGGCACTTCGGGGAGCAGGCGGAGCGGAGCTTTTTGCGCTCGCATTCATCGTTAGAGTTGGACAAGATCCGTTATCCCAGGACCTCCAGGACTACGCTGGTGCTGTTCTTCATCATCATCGCCGCAGCTCTGGTTGTTACCTTCTTCATCCCGGAGCTGCCCTTGAGGCGAAGCAATGTACCACCAGGTCCCGAAACAGGAAGTGGGAATTCGGTTCCAATAAAAGCAAATTCGCCAGGAGGTGCATCGCAGGTTTAGGCTGAGCTTTTCGCGCGGAAGACCAGGCCGATCAGCCGGTCACGCTCCGCTTCGCTCAAGCCTTCGAACTGAAGGTGAAGACGCCGATCTCCGTGCGTTTTCCGCGCTACCCTGGCCGCTAAGGAGAAGTGCTCTTTCCCCGCTGTAGGGGACAGGATAAGCCGGTCTCCCGGGGCAACAGGAATGCCGGGATTTTCAATGCTGGCCCCGCCCCCGCTTAAATTGAGGATTGTGGTGGTCAGTTGTTCCGCCGGATTGTTCTCAAATGTGGCTGTGGCTGAAAGCTGAACCGGCCGGCGGTAATACTTTCTGCGCTGCGACCGTTTGATCGTCTCCGAATGATCCAGGTACGCATCGCGGCCGCTGATTTTGCGAACGTGGGTGAGAAAGGCAAACAATCCAGATTGATTTTGAAAGTACACGGTAACAGGAATAGCTCTCTCGGGGAGGGTGCTTGCCTCATCCATGGCGACTACCAGTGCCTCAGGGTCCTGGCGGCTCACCCGTGCTCTCATCGTGGGCTTCCTCTTCTGGGTCAGGATGACTCGCATGCGTCGCGGCAGTTCGGAGCTGGAGGCAGGAATGTCTTCCGGCCGGCGGGCACTGAAGTCCAGCTTGAGCCGAAGGGCTGCCAGAGTCATTTCGGGAACCTCTTCTCGATCTCTGAGCTTCGCCGCACAGGCGTCGAAGGTGTGTGAGCTGAGAAGGACGAGATACTTTTTGTCCGGAGGTTTGCAGCAGCCGGCGAGCCGGTCCACCAGGGCTCGTTCTGAACGGCTGAGGCCCAGCTGCCGGGTAAGGTGCTCAAAGACCTCCGCAGCATTGCGTTTATGCCGAGCTCTGGATTTACGTTCCTGCAGGAAATAGACGAGCACGATCAGGAGTATGAAGGCCGACAATATGGCAATGAACAGAATCCGCTGTTCCGGCGACTGAATGAACCCACGGGAAATACTGTAAAGCAAGTCACTGACGTTTTGAGTATCCATAGTAAATCCTCTCTAATATTCGAAGCTCACCTGAGCCGTCAGGCTCAGGGCGTTGTCACCGCTGAACACCGTGAACTCCTTACCCTCTCCTCCGCCGCTGTAACCGAGGGAGAGGCTGAAGGGAATCACCTTGGGGATATCAAAGCTGCCCTTCAGGTTCACGGTGTAGGACAGATCGG
>CAZBXU010000262.1:0-3696 GCA_964495755.1 uncultured Spirochaetaceae bacterium
GGGGCGAGTGCCGGGGCACCGATCGCGGCCTAGCCTTCCTGCCGGGCCTGGTCCGGCGTTTTCCCGCAGCGGGGCTGAAGGTTCCCCAAACTGGTTGGAACCGCTTGCATTTCCACGGCCACAGCGCTCTGTTCCGTTGGGTCCCTTCAGGGTCTTTTGTCTATTTCAACCACGGCTACTACTGCAATCCTGAGCAGAGCAGGATCGTTTCAGCCTACTGTGACTACGGTATTCGCTACGCCGCCGCGGTCCAGCGCGGCTCATTGTATGGGGTTCAATTTCACCCGGAAAAAAGTCAGGCCGTCGGTCTGAAGATTCTGCGCAATTTCGTGGAGGTATGCTGATGTCACCTTTCACGGTCTATCCGGCCATCGATCTGCGAAACGGCAGAGTCGTCCGTCTTGTTCAAGGAGACCCGTCGAAGGAGCGTGTCTATAGCCTTGATCCCAGCGCCACGGCGAACCAGTGGCTGGAGGCCGGAGCCCGCTGGCTGCACGTGGTCGATCTGGACGGCGCCCTGGAAGGAGCCGAAAATGCGAACCCGGCTTGTCCAGCCGACAGGCCGAACAGCCATTCCTTGCATGAGATCGTGAGAACGACTTCGGAGCGGAAAACCCCGGCCAGTGTTCAATTCGGCGGCGGACTTCGCAGCGCCTCACAGATCCGCAGCGTCTTCGCTCTCGGAGTCGGCCGCGTCGTCCTGGGTACAGCGGCGCTCGAGACGCCGGAGTTGCTCGGTGAAGCGCTCTCCCTGTTCGGCCCGGAACGGGTCGCCGTGGCAATCGATGTCCGGGGCGGGCAGATAAGGGTGCGCGGGTGGAAGCGCGCTACCGGGGTGGAGCCGCTCGAGTTCGCCTGCGCGGTAGCCGCAATCGGGGCACACCTCGCCGTGTACACGGATATCTCGAGGGACGGCTTACAGCGAGGTATCGACATCGAGGCTTGCCAGCGCATCAGCGAACAGAGCGGATTGACCATGATCGCTTCCGGCGGAACCGCCTCCCTGGCGGGGGTCGCCCGTGCCCGGGCCGCAGGTCTCGGCGGATTGATTATCGGGCGGGCACTGTACGAGAAATGGATCGACCTCGGAGAGGCCCTCCGATGCTAGCCAAGCGAATCATTCCCTGTTTGGACATTAAGGATGGGCGGGTCGTGAAGGGAGTTCGGTTCGCCAACCTACGTGACGCCGGGGATCCGGTGCAGCAGGCCCGCTTCTACGACCGGATGGGGGCTGATGAGCTCGTGTTTCTCGATATTACGGCTACAATCGAGCGCCGCGAGACCACCTTAGCCCTGGTACGCGCAGTGGCCGAAACAGTGTTCCTCCCGCTGACCGTAGGCGGCGGTATCCGCTCTCTCGATCAGATCAGGGAGCTGCTACTCTGCGGTGCGGACAAGGTCAGCATCAATTCGGCCGCCGTACGAAACCCAGTGCTGCTCAGCGATGCGGCGCGCCGCTTCGGCTCCCAGTGCATTGTGCTGGCGCTCGACGCCAGGAGAGTATCGGGGAGAGCCTGGGAAGTCTGCGTCAATGGCGGACGAGTTCGCACCGGCATCGATGCGCTGAGCTGGGCCGAACAGGCGGTGCGGCTCGGCGCAGGGGAAATCCTACTCACCAGCATGGACGCCGACGGCACCGGGGAAGGTTACGATCTGGAGCTGACCCGTGGTATCGCTGAGCGAGTAGGGGTGCCAGTAATAGCTTCCGGGGGCGCAGGAAACCGTGAGCATTTTGCCCGGGTTCTGACCGACGGAAAGGCGGACGCCGCCCTGGCGGCATCGCTCTTTCACGACGGACGGCTCAGCGTCGGGGAACTGAAGCTCTATCTTCTTGACAGGGGAATTCCAGTCCGTCCGGTCGAAATCGAGGAGAAACATGGTGTTGCGCTATGATGCGGCGGGTTTGATCCCCGCGGTAATCCAGGATGCAGGCAACGGTGAGGTGCTCATGGTCGGCTGGATGAACAGTGAGGCTCTCCGCCTTACCCGGGAGACCGGAGATGTGCATTTCTGGAGCCGGAGTCGCCGGGAGCTGTGGCACAAAGGGGGCCGGTCGGGCAGAGTCCTGAAGGTGCGGGAGATCCGCGTGGACTGTGACGCCGACACCCTGCTGATAGAAGTCACGCCGACAGGGACGGTCTGCCACACCGGGGCGCGCAGCTGCTTCTACCGCAGCTTGCAGCAGGCGGAAGCGGACGGGTAGCCCGACGGGCAAAGGCACCTAGTGGCGATCGGGTCCCCCGGGAGCCATCAGTTGGATTAGCACGATGGTATTCACCACGAGCACGGCGACGTAGATCCAACCCATGACCCAGGAAAGCGATCCCGCAGAGATAATCAGGGCTGCTGCCAGAATGAAGGAAGAAAAAAAATACCCGTACTTTCCCCCCTCCTTCACGGATCACCCGCTCCCTCGCCGCGGAGACAGGGACCAGGCCAAGGATTTAGCCTTCCACCTTGTGCTGTTCATAGGCGTACAGCAATAACTGCTCGGTTTGCTCCCAGCTCAGACAGGGGTCCGTAATCGAGACCCCGTATTTGAGCCGGCTCAGGTCTCTGGGAATATCCTGTCGGCCGCCGGAAAGATTGCTCTCCATCATAAAACCGATGACCTCCCGGCAGCCGGAAGCACGGGATTCGAGCAGGCTGCGCAGGACCTCTTCCTGGCGTTCGGCTCTTTTGTCGGAGTTACCGTGGCTGCAATCTACCATGATGGCGGGCAGAAACCCCGCCTGTTTCAGCAGTTCTCCGGTGTAGACGATTTCCGGCTTGCGATAGTTGCCGGTCGTGCGGCTCCCCCTGAGGATAATGTGGGTGTCGGTATTGCCCGTTGTGCCCAGAACACTGGTTTTACCCTCTTGGTCGATACCGATGAAGTGATGGGGATGACGGGCCGAAGCCATGGCGTCAATGGCAATCTGGAGATTCCCGTCGGTGCCGTTCTTGAAGCCGACGGGCATGGACAGGCCGCTGACCATGTTGCGATGGGTCTGGCTCTCGGTTGTTCGAGCCCCGATAGCTGCCCAACCGATCAGATCGTCTACGTACTGAGGCACGATCGGATCGAGCATCTCCGTAGCGGCGGGTAAGCCCATGCCGGTAATCTCCAGAAGGAGCTGCCGCGCCAGGGTCAACCCTTCGGAGATCCTGTAGCTTCCATCGAGATGGGGATCGACGATCATTCCCCGCCAACCGATCGTGGTGCGGGGTTTCTCGAAGTACACCCTCATCAGGATGTAGACCCGATCCTTTATACGCTCGTTCAGCGCATGCAACCGCCGGGCGTAGTCGATTGCAGCTTTATAGTCATGGATCGAACAGGGCCCTACGACCGCTAACAGGCGTTCCTCCTGTCGAGCCAGGATTCTCTTGATTAATTCACGGCTTTCCACAACCGTGGCGGCGGAGTCTTCGGTCAAGGGGAACTTTTTTTTCAGCTCCTGAGGGCTGATCAGCGGGTCGACAAAGCGAATACGTAAATCACTCGTTTTTTTCAAAGGGTCACTCCACGTGTCATGGGAATTTTCAGTATGTCATGTTTGTTACAAGCTGTACAGACGGATCCCGGTGTTGCCAAACACAGGGTCAGATCAAAGAATAGACCTCCGGGGGAATTCTCACACCGAAGTTTTTCACAACTTTTATTATTTTTTGTATTGACAAATAATATTAACAGTGTTATTTTAACAATGTTAA
>CAZBXU010000263.1:0-3668 GCA_964495755.1 uncultured Spirochaetaceae bacterium
GGATATCGGGGCAGACCTCCTACGAAGTCTCGGCCGCGGATCCGCCCTTCCCGCCTGCAAGCCTGGTGCTGGTACCCGGAGTAGCGGAGCTGACAGAATTGAGCGGCACCGCCTTAGCCGAGAACGTGGCCGGGGCCGTGCAGTACACCTTCAACGGAACCGCTTCAATGCGGCTGCTGTCCCTGGACAACCACAAAGTGCCGGGGGCGCTGGTCAACAACCTGGTGGTACGCTACGAAGGGGGAAATCTCGGGAACCCGGTCCTGAATGGGGGGACCGTGGAAAAAGAGGCGGCGGGGGCCCAGATCGCCTCCTTCGCCGAGGGCTTCCTACGGATCAACAAGCTCTCCTTCGACTGGGCCGCAGACCCCAACCGTCTCACGGCCCGGACAAACCTCCACATCCCGAGGCTGAACATGGACGTGGTGACCTTGGACGACCTGGCTGTCACCCAGCAGGGGGTGGATCTGGTCAGCTATTCCTGGGACAAGGCAAATCCGAAGAGCTTCAGCGCCTTCGGCGTCAGCTTCCGCCTGCACGACGTGGGCGGGGACAAAGCCCTGACCCTGGCCGAAGACCCTGCTAACGACCGCTACTCCTTCTCCATGTCCGGGAGCATAGCCTGGAACGAAAAAGAGGGGGTCGATGTACAGGAAAAGGAGATCGTCAGTTTCTCGGGGCTCACCTTCTTCACCGACGGGGAGGTGGAGGGCGGCATCACCGTATCGGAAGACTTCGATCTGATTCCTGATATGCTTACGATCACCCAGGCGGGCCTGGAGCTGGAAAACGACGTCCTGGCCTTCAAGCTCCACGGGGAGCTCAAGAACCTACCCTCCCCGCTGGATGTGCTGAACTCCACCTTCACCCTGGTCTTCGACACCGAGGGAAACGTGCAGAGCGGCATCGTCCCGATCGACGAGCTGAGCGGCGGAGGCCGGGGCCTGAGCGGGGACGATTCCAGCGAGTGGAGCTTCGGCTTTGCCACCCTGGATGTCACCTACCTCGGGTTGGACCTGGTGATCAACCAGGGGACCTTGAACCGCGATCACAGCCGGGTGCTGATCGGGGCGGATATCTACCTCGATCTAATGAACCAGGACGGCTCGGATCCGGGTGAGGAGGGAAGCCGCATCGCTTTCGGTGAGATCGGCGGTGAAAGCGGGCTGACCGGCGGTTTGGAGATCTCCTTCGACGGGGATGTGGTCTGGCCCTCCCTGGAGGGGACGATCAGCCTGCTCTCCGGCAAGAGCCTCGACCTCGGTGCGGTGAAGGTGTCTCTGGACAACCTGGCCCTGGAGTACGGCTCTGGGACCTTCGCTTTCCTGTTCAGCGGTTCGTTCCGCCTGGAGGTGGAGGCGGTGCAGGGAGGGATCAGCTTCGTCAATCTGCGGGTCTCCCTGGACGGAGACATCAGCGGGCCGAGCATTCAGGGAACCGATCTCAGCATCATGGATTTCGTCTCCGTGCGGGTGGACTCGGTGGCCTGGGGCAGCGGCGAAATCTCCTATGCCGAGGACCAGACCACGGGAGAAGGAACCAACCGGCAGCCGGCGATCCGAGACCAGCCGGCGGTGATCCAGGTGGACAGCTATTTCGAGATCCGCGGGGCAGCCATCAACATCGGTTCGGAGGACTCCTCCGTGATGAGCGGGAGCTTCGAGCAGTTTCTCTTCTACACCATCGCCGGAGAGCATAGCTTCGTACTGCGGCAAGCCGAGGTCGAGGTATCCGGATGTGAGCTGTTCGCCGACATCAAGTACGACCGCACGGTCCTGCGCATCGCCGGAGGGGTGAAGATGCAGAACATCGAAGCCGCGGCGGTGGGCAAGATCGGCATCATCCCGGAGACTGCCTATGATGGAACCCCCGAGCCCAGGGCCGGGGAACCCACCTTCGGCTTGTTCGTGCTGGTAGGCGGGCTGGGCATCCCCGTAGCCCCTTCGGTGTTCCTCGACCGGGTGGGAGGGGGCGTGTTCATCAACCCCACCAACGAGGACATTACCACGGTGCTGACCGTGGCCAACTTTCACCGGCCCGAGCTGGATGAGGACATCGCCTCGATGCGTCCGGATGGAGGCGGAGACCCGGGCAGCTTCGCCGTGATGCTCCTGGCCGGGGTCTACGTGGCAGATCGGACCGTGGTGGAGGGGGAAGCCCTGATCACCCTCACGGCCAACTACTTCAGCCTTGATGCCAAGGTCACGGCCCTGGAGGGAATGCTGCGGGGACGATCCTACTTCTTGATCAGCTGGAATCCCTTATATGCGGAGGGCAACAACGTCCTGGAGGCGGATATCTTCGACATCTTCAGCGTCGAGGGAAGCCTGGCCTTCTACGCCTACAGCGACGACGCTTGGGGTGTGATGGGAAGCGTTCAGGTCTCCCTGCTCAGCCATGATATCGCTACGGGCAGTTTCTTCATCGGCCCACCCGGTTTCATGATGGAAACCAGCGTCAAGGCCGGGATGGATATCGGAATAGTGTCCGGGTACATCAAGTTCAGCGGCATGGTCTGGTACTACCGGGTGCCGGATCCGGATACCTGGGGAGCCTGGGCCGAGGTGAAGGTCGGCGGCTCCCTGCTCTGGGGATTGATATCCGCCTCGGCCAGCATCGAGGGGGCCCTGATCGGGCAAGGAACGAACGTGCTCATATATGCGGTGGGCAGTGTCAGCTTCGAGATCTGCTGGATCGAGGTGTTCAGCGGCAGCATCTGGGTGACCATCGACTCCGGCGGTTTCAGCGGAGGTAAGGGCCGCAACGAACGCTACGATTCCCTGATCGATGAAGCTCGGAACATGGCCGACCAGATGCAGCACGCCAAGGCGGAGCTCATGTTCGCCCTGGCCGCGGCGGAGATGAGTCTTTACCAGCTCGACGAGGCCCAGCGGCAGGCGGCGGGCTTGGCGTTGGTGGACCGCTCCGGCTGGGTGGGGCAGGTGCTGGAACTGTCCTTTGCAGCCGCGGAGGTGATGAGCTGGGACGGAGGACTGCCCGGCGAGCTTCAGGAGATTTGGGAGCTGTTATTCGGCCCGGAGCAGCAGTCTCTGGTGCAGATCCGCACGGAGCTGGAACAGCTCCGGGAGAGCCTGAACCAGGCCATCGAGGACTTGGAGGATCTTCAAGCCCAGGTGATCACCCGTCTTGGTGATTACGAGCAGATCCTGATCGAACCGCTTCCCAGCATCCGGGATCTCTCCTCCTCGGGCAATCCCTTCCAGAGCATGCAGGAGGCCACCGTCAACGTGGGGGACAGCACCCGTACGGTTCGGGTCGGTTTCCAGATCGATCAGGAGAAGGCGGAGCAGCAGAAGGCGGAGCTCGGCAGCTTGCGGGAAGGATTCGCCGGCTACCAGGATGCCTTTATCGAGCAGGCGGGAGTTCTCGACGCCAAGCTGCAGCAGCTGGACGAGATCCTCTTTCAGAGCGGGCAGACCTTTTCAGCGCTGATGCAGCGGTACAACAGCATCTATACCGACCTGGTGAACTACATCGAACAGTTCATTCGTTTCCAACAGGCGAACGTCGCCCAGGTTGAGCAAAACCTCGAGGATATCCAGTACACCCTTGTGCCCGATGAGATCGCCGGGCAGTTCGCAGGGCTCACCCTCGCACCCACCGAAGAGGTGCTCCGCGAGCTGATGAGCTGGACCGCGAGCAACCTG
>CAZBXU010000264.1:0-3661 GCA_964495755.1 uncultured Spirochaetaceae bacterium
TGCCTCGAGATCCGTTTCAGATAGATCATGGCGGGCATCGATGATCAAACGTTTGTCGATCCCCCGGCCCTCGAAACCGAACACGTTCTTCTTGTCCACTTCGCGGGAGGAACGTACGCAGCGTCCGCAGAGAATGCAGCGGTTTCGATCGATGTAGAAATTGGGATGCGTGCCATCCAGCTCCCTCTTGGGAAACAGGTACGGATAGCTGGGTACCATCATCTGAAAGCGGTAGGCCAAGGCCTGAAGCTCGCAGTTTCCGCTCTTCTCGCAGGCCGGACAGATGTGGTTGCCCTCCACGAAGAGCATCTCGATGATGTTCTTGCGCATCTCATTGAGCTCTTCCGTATCGTTTTCGATTACCATGCCTTCGCCCACGATCATGGTGCAGGAGTTGATCGGCTTGCCGTTCACCTTCACCGTGCACACCCGGCAGTGTCCGCCGGGGGTCAAATCCTTGTGATAACACAAATGGGGTATGTAAATCCCGGCTTCACCAGCCGCTTCGAGAATCGTCTGGCCCGCCTTGGCTTGGACCGTTTCACCGTCTACGATGATTTTCACTTTATCTGCCATTGCTTTTTTTACTCCTCTACATCCTCAAACTTCCGGCCCGTTACTTCGCAGTAATCGCTGAAAGCGCTCTCGATATCGAAGTAAGGAATAAAATCCTTCTCCGTGATGCGCTGCTTATAAAGGGCGGGGAAGTTTTGCAGGGTTGTCAGAATCGGATTGGCCGCCGTCTGGCCCAGCCCGCAGCGGCTCATCGTCTTTACAGTGTTGCCGAGCTTTTTCAATTCCTCGAGATCGCTCGCAGTACCCTTGCCGTCGAGGATCTTCTCCAGCTTCATCTTCAACAGGGTGGTTCCTACCCGGCAGGGAACACACCAGCCGCAGGACTCTTCGGCGAAGAACTCGGCGAAGTTCAGAACCTGCTCCAGCAGGTCCCGCTTGGGACCGAAAACGATAATCGAACCGCCCGTCGGCATATCTTCGAAGCTGATCTTGCGTCCGTAGTCCTTGGGGGCCAAACACTGACCCGAAGGTCCGCCGACCTGCACCGCCTGTGCGTCCTCGCCACCCACCAGCTCCAGGAGCTCGTCAATCATGATGCCGTACTCCACCTCGTAGATTCCCGGCCGCCCGCAGTCTCCGGAAACGCTGAGCAGCTTGGTCCCTGTGGATTCCAGGGTGCCGAATTTGGTGAACCACTCCCCACCCTTTTCCAATACCCTGGCCGCACAGCAGAGGGTCTCGACGTTGTTTACAGCGGTGGGCTCATTCCTGTATCCCTTCTGCACCGGATAGGGCGGGCGGTCCCGAGGAGCTCCCCGCTTGCCCTCCAGGCTCTCGATCAGTGAAGATTCTTCTCCGCAGACATAAGCTCCGGCACCCAGCTGGATGCGGATATCGAAGTTGAAATCCTCTCTGCCGCAGATCGACTCGCCCAGCAATCCGTGCCGCCGCCTGCGGGCCAGAACCTGCTCCAGATGAGGCCACAGGTAACTGTACTCCGCACGGAGATACAGCAGACCTTCCTTGGCGCCGAGAGCATATCCTGCGATTGTCATTCCTTCGAACAACAGATCCGCCTGCTCGGTGAGAATCAGCCGGTCTTTGAATGTTCCCGGCTCGCCCTCATCGGCGTTGCAGATGATGTAATGGGTTCCCTTGGCCTTTCGACAGAAGCTCCACTTCATCCCGGTGGGAAAACCGGCACCGCCCCGGCCGCGGAGTTTGCTCTTATTGATCTCTTCGATCACCTCTTCCGGGCTCATGTTCACGGCTTTACGAACCGCGGTTCCGTTTTCAAAGGGTGCCATCACCACAGAGCCGGACTGACGCAGGTTCAGCTGAACCTCCGCGTTGGGAAACATTTCGCTCTTGCTGACTCTTCCACCCTCCTTCTTGATCGCAGCTACGATGGTCGGGACATCATTGGGCTTCAGTCCTGTCACCGCCACGCCGTTGATCAATCCCCCGGGGGCCTGATCGCACATCCCGGTGCAGGAGGTATACTTCAAGGAGATCATCCCGTCCGGGGTTGTCTGCCCGAAGGAGATCCCCAGCTCTTTTTCGAAAGCCTTGGCCACCTCTTCCATACCGTGCATCCGATCCACCACGCAGTTACTCAGACGGATCGTACACGTTCCCGCCGGTTCACGGTCGAAAAACGTATAGAAACTGGCCATATCCGCTACCTGCACCCGATGTATGCCCAGAGCCTTGGCAATCCCATCGACAGCGTCATCCGACAGGTAGCCGGCCTTCTCATGGACACCCCGGACGATGTCCATCAAGCGATGGGGATCCTTGCCGTACCCCTCTACGACTTTAGTGATCAACGCAGTATCTTCTTTAGACATGCCTGCTGCCTCCTCAAGCTCTAAAATGCCGTAATTTTCCGTAATGATGTTTGTTGTTGAAGCTATATCGTGAATTTCTTCACTGCTACCCACCATAGCATACGCGCTGCTGCGGTATCTGTCAAGAATAATGTAGTCGGTTTCCCTGGTAATTTGGTCATATATTTTGGTAGCACTGTATTGTCGGGTGAGCCGTCCCGCCCACCGTCTAGTACACCAGAAACGAAGGGTTGACCAGCACTTCCTTGTTGTAGATCAGCTCCGCTCCGCTGTCGTAGTCCGTCATTCGCTTGCCCACGCCGCGAACTACGGCATGTGGCGCGGCCGTGTCCCACTCCATCGTCGGTCCGAAACGCGGATAGATATCCGCTCGCCCTTCAGCAACGTAGCAAGGTTTCAAAGCGCTGCCTATCCTGGTAATCTCAATCTGCTCGGCGTAGCGCTGCTCCAGCTCTTGAACATAATCGTCGAAATCCTGACAGCTGTGGGAGCGGCTGCCGATCACGGTGATTTTCTTGTGCCTCTTCTCTTCGTCGAGCACGAGGGGCTCCTTGGGGGTGAGTTTTGTTGCTCGACCCACCAGGTCTGCCGGCAATTCGGCGGCAAGATCTGAAAACCCCTCGAGCTTGTAGGATCCGATATCATCGCCGGCAAAATACAGCAGATCGAGCACCGGCGCATAGACGATGCCCAGCACAGGGGTCCTGCCCTCTACAAAGGCGATATTGATGGTAAACTCCCCGTTTCTCTTCACGAACTCCTTGGTTCCATCCAGGGGATCCACCAGCCAGAAGCGTTCCCAGCTCCTGCGATCGGCAAAGGGGGTGCTTCCGCCCTCTTCGCTGATAATCCCGTAGGGACTGTGACGGGACAGCTCAGCGGTGATGATTGCGTTCGAGCGACGGTCCGCTTCGGTGATCGGGGAGAGATCATCCTTGCTGTCGACGGAGAAGGGACCGTTGTACACGGAGAGAATCTCCGGAAAGGCTTTGGCTGCCGCGCGCAGGGCTATGAAAAGGAGGGATTCGAGGGAAAGGCCTGAAGGCATCTACTTCTTGACCGCTCCAAGGGTGATCTGGATTTTCTCATCCGTATCGACGTTCTTCAGAGACGTGAGCATGCCAACCAGAGTGTTTCTGATCATCTCTTTGGCGAACCGGTTCATGGCGATTCGCTGTTCTCCGACCCGTATCTCTATTTCCCGTTCCATTTGCTAACCTCCAAGGATTGATGGCTTCTCGAGCAGTGTAACCGTTTCCGCCTCAAGCCTTCAAGCTGCAGCAAGCGGGGCAAAG
>CAZBXU010000265.1:0-3620 GCA_964495755.1 uncultured Spirochaetaceae bacterium
CTCCTCATAACTGACGACGCCTACATCGGTCTTTTCTACGAGCAGGACATTTACTCTCAGTCGCTGTTTGCCGAGGCTGCGGATCTTCATGAAAACATACTGGCTGTGAAGGTGGACGGTGCCACCAAAGAAAACCTCGTATGGGGGTTTCGAGTTGGATTCTTGACCTTTGCCAACAGGGGCCTGCGCGGGGAAGAAGATTATACCGCCCTCACCCAGAAAGTAATGGGGGCTGTGCGCTGCTCTGTTTCCAACTCCAGCAGCTTGAGCCAAAGCCTGGTATTGCGGGGAATGCAGAGTCCGGCTTACGGTAAGGAGAAAAAACGGGTGTTCGCTATACTCAGGGAGCGCTACCTGCGTTCCCGCCGGATCCTGGAAGCACTGCCGGGCCCTCTTCGGGCTCTTCCCTTCAATTCGGGTTATTTCCTAAGTTTCGACACCGGGGCTTTGAGTGCCGAACGACTGCGGAAAATCCTGCTCAAGGATAAGGGTATCGGAACCATATCGATCCAGGATCGCTACCTGCGGGTGGCCTACTCCAGCGTAGATGTGGAGAAACTTGAAGATCTGTACAAGACGATTATGCAGACGGCTTCTGATTTGAGCTGATTCCGAAAAGTCGGCCCTGCCAGGTGCCCCTGGCCTCAAGCTCTCTGTGAAGCGTGGACAGGAACCGGGCTTTCGGTGAAAAGTGCCGGGGTGCGGCAAGCAGCTGTTCCGGAGTGTCACAGGTAAGGCGCATGATCACGGTTTCCGGAGGAAGCAATTCCAGAGCCTGGATCGTGTATTCGAGGTGGCGGCGATCGGAAGGCACGGTCAGCTCCCCGCTTAAGTATTCGGCGTACAATGGGCAGCCTTTGGGAATGTGAAGATTATGAATCTTCACACCGTCGGGTTTTAGGGCGGCCACATAGTCGATTGTCCGCCGGATCTCCCGCAGCCCTTCACCGGGAAGTCCGAATATCAGGTGCACAGTCAGTTTCAGACCCAGGTTCTGACAGATCCGATACGCCCGTTCGAAATCGCTGACCGTGTGGCCTCTGTTGATCCGTTCCAGCGTTTGCTCGTTGGCTGATTGAAGTCCCAGCTCCACCCACACGTCGAAATTCTCTCTCCGGTAGGAAGCCAACAGCTCGGCCTTGGGCTGGTCTATACAATCGGGGCGGGTGGAAACGATGAGCTCTTCGAAGCGATCGCAGCCGAGAGCAAAATCATAGATCCGGCGAAGCTTGTCCACTGAGGCGTAGGTTCCGGAGAAAGCCTGAAAATAGAGAATGTACAACTGCACTCCGTAGCGGCTGCGGAGAAACGCCCGGCTCCGATCGATCTGGGTGCGCAGATCTTGCAGCCAGTCTGTCTGCCCATCGGTTTCCCGATGGGCCGGTTCATTCTCAGGGGATCCCAGGTACGGGGCACGCGAGCCATGTTCGTCGCAGTACAGGCAGCCCGGTGCACTTCTGTCCGGTCCACGGTTGGGGCAGGAAAATCCGGCATCCACCGATACTCTGTACACGGATTCGCCGTACTTCTGGTTCAGATAGTTGGAATAGCTGAAGAACGGTCTGCTACGTTTCTGCACTTCTTGCATCATACATCAGGGTCCGGGATTGACAAGGGGCGATACACTCCCCTAGAGTGGCATCCGTGAAGCAAAAAAACAGCACCTTCCATCTCATGTTCGCGGTTCCCCTCGCATTACTGCTGCTATCCGGCTGCAGCCTGTTTCGATCTCAGGTCATTACCCTTTGTACGAATCGGCCGGAAATGGCCGCCTACGTGGAATATTTCAACACTCTGTCGACGGACTACCGGGTCGTTCTGTGCTATAAACCCAGCCCAGCCGTGGGTGTGATGAGCAGAAACAGAGATGCCGATTTGGTGCTCGGACCATGGCTGAACGGCAGTGCCGCCCGCAGACATTTCGAATCCGTGGATCGGTTGTTTAAGAAGGAATACCTGGCCCGGGATGAATTCTACTCGGGACTGTTGAATGCGGGGATGTTGGAGGACAAACAGGTTTTGTTGCCGTTTTCCTTCAATATACCGGCGGTAGTTTTTCTGACCAATGGGATAACCGAGGATGTTCCAAACTTGGTTGCATCGATGGAATATTTGAGCAGAAAGGGCGGTGATTTCAATCAGAGTGTCCGGGATCGCTTTGTGCGCATGGGATTCTCACCCCTTTGGCAGCCGGAGTTTCTCTATACAGCATCGGTCCTCTACGGCGCACAATTTCGGGAGACCTCCGAGGGCAGTGTACATTGGAACTCAGCCCGCCTGCAGGACATGAAGGAATTCTGCAAAACCTGGATCGAGGAGGTCAATTTGGGATACGAGCAGGACGACCTGTTTCAGCGCAAGTATCTCTACGAGCCTATGCCTAAATTGCTCGACACGGGCAGGATTCTCTTCTATACGACAGATTCTTCCTCTCTGTTTCGAAATCTGGAAGATCAGGGGGAAGAGGCGGATTTTCGCTGGTTGGGCTTGGAAAATCGCATCCCCGTGGGCGAGGAAGTGTTGTATTTCGGAATTCCGAAGGGGTCGAGGAACAAGCGGGGCGCGAGGCTCTTTCTGGCCTGGATCCTCCAGCCGGAAACCCACACCAAGCTACTCGAGATAAACCAGGGCAAACGTCTCGATACATTCGGAATCGCCGGCGGTTTTTCATCCCTCCGGGTCGTGACCGAGAAGGCCTTCCCGCAAGTGTACAGACAGCTTCTCGGCCGAATCCCCCCCGAAGAACTCTTCACCTTTCCCAAAGCTCTGCCGGTCCGCTGGGGCGAGCAGAAGGAACGTGTGGTGGTTCCCTGGCTGGTCAGCTACGTTCTCGGAAAGGCCGACGAGGAGCTCTTGGCCCGGCGGCTCACGGAGTATCGATCCGAAAACTCCGGTCTTTAACCTTGACAGCCCCCGTATTCATGAAGTAGTCTTAAAACCGATAAGATAAACCTTTTATTATTGGAGGTAGTTTATGGCTACTGTTGAGCTGAAAAACATGAAAAAGATCTATGAAGGGGGTGTGTTGGCGGTGGACAACGCCAACGTCACCGTGAACGACAAAGAGTTTCTCGTTTTGGTAGGCCCTTCGGGATGCGGAAAGTCCACCACCCTCCGGATGATCGCCGGGCTCGAGGAGATCACCGCCGGCGAGCTGTACATCGACGGCAAACTGATGAACGATGTGGCTCCCAAGGATCGGGACATCGCCATGGTGTTCCAGAACTACGCCCTGTACCCGCACATGACCGTCTACGAGAACATGGCCTTCGGTCTCAAGATCCGGAAGTTCCCGAAGAAGGAGATCAGCGACCGGGTCAGGGAGGCCGCCAGAATCCTCGATATCGAGGAACTCCTGGATCGCAAGCCTAAAGCCCTGTCCGGTGGACAGAGGCAACGTGTGGCTGTAGGCCGGGCGATCGTGCGCAAACCAAAGGTGTTCCTCTTCGATGAACCCCTGTCCAACCTTGACGCCAAACTGAGGGTTCAGATGCGGGCCGAGCTCGGTTCTCTGCACACCCGGCTTCAGGCAACCATAGTGTACGTCACCCACGACCAGGTGGAAGCCATGACCATGGGAGATCGAATCGTTGTGCTGAAGGACGGCTACATCCAGCAGA
>CAZBXU010000266.1:0-3606 GCA_964495755.1 uncultured Spirochaetaceae bacterium
AACATGTGCTCCATAGCGGGAACAGTTTTCTCATACAGATCCCGCATGCCCGCGAAGGAGGCCGCACAGTAGCCGCGCATCTGCTCCCGGTCGTTGCGTACTACAGCGGCGGTAAAATCCATGACCCGCTGGTTCTCTTCGACGATGAACCGGCAGCGCCGCTGTAGTAACTCCGGCAGAGCGTTCTGCAGGCTTTCGAACATCGATATATTCACGTCCCGTAGGGTTTGGATTTCCGGCTCCTGCTCCCGCAGCAAAGCGGTTCCATCATAGCATTCCTTTCGGCGCTGGGCATACCCGGAAGCGGCAAGGGTGCGAGGCACGTTGGTGTCGCAGATGACGATGCGGATATCCGACGGGATCTTGATCTGGATGTGGGTCAAACTGCGGCAGTCCAGCAGCATCGCCGTACCTTGCTTGCCGAACACCGATGAGTACTGGTCGAGGATGCCGCAGTTCACCCCGACGCATTGATTCTCCGCCTGTTGACAGATTTGGGCGGTTTGCTTCGGATCCGCGCTGAATGATCCCGCAGCCTGGAACATCAGCGCAGCGGCTACCTCCAACGATGCCGAGGAGCTCAAGCCGCCGCCTATGGGAACGGTGCTGTGAATCACCGCTTCCGCTCCGCCGGGCTGATACCCATGAAGCTGCAGGACCTTGGACACACCGCTTATATACCGATCCCAGCTGGCAGCCGGTTCGGAGGGCTCCTCACCGATGCGGAACCCCATGCTCTCGCCGAGGTTCAAGGAATGGACTTTTACGTCGGTGGACCCGGTGCGACGATAGGCGATCCAGGTATCCAGGTGAATGGACATGGTCAACACGTAGCCCTGGTGATCATCGGTATCAGTACCCAGGAGTTCCGCCCTTCCCGGGGCACGGACCCAGCCCTCAGGCTCGCTTCCGTAGAGTTCCCGGAACTTGGCGAGAACCTGATCTCTTCGCGTTTTTTGATCGATCATCCCATTGCTCCTTACAGGATTTCAGCCGCCGGAACCTCCGAGCTCGGCGATGCAGCTTGCCATGTAATCGACAGCCTCATCGGTCAACCGCGGATGGATCGGTAAGCTTATGTATTGATTAAAAATCCCCTCCGCCACGGGACACTCTCCCTCTCCGTGGCCTTCAACCCGATAGGGTGCGGTAAGATGGATAAGCATGTAGTGCGACCAGGCTTTGATACCCTTTTTAGTATACAACTCCCACATGAAGTCTGATTTTTTCAAGGGAAAATCATTTTGCAGCAGTATCACATAGAGGTGAAATACGTGTTTTCCCTTCGGGTCAATGTAGGGTGTTGTGATCCCTTTTACCTTTGCGAGCTTTTCGGTCAGCCGTCCAGCCAGATCGATGCGCCGTTGATTGTGACGGTCTAATTTCTTCAGCTGCTCGATGCCGACCGCCGCCTGGGCATCGGTCATACGGAAGTTGTAGCCCACCGCATCGAACTGCAGCCGCCAGTAATCCTTACCCATGGGGTATTGCTTTTCGTCGATCGACAGGTATTTGAAACTCTCGCCGTAGATGCGGGCACACAGGGATCGGTACGAAAGAGCTTTGTCGCGTAACTCCCGATTGCTGGTCGTCAGCATCCCCCCCTCGCCCAGGGTCCCCATGTTTTTCTGCTGATGGAAGCTGAACACGCTCATGTGCGCAAGGGATCCGGCTTTTTTTCCGTTGTATTCTGCCCCGGGAGCGTGGGCGCAGTCGTCGATCACCACCAGGCCGTGCTTCTCGGCAATTTCCATGATCTGGCCCATAGCACAGCACTGTCCATATAGATGCACGGGTACGATGGCCTTGGTTTTCGGACCGATCAAGGCTTCGATCTTTTCCGGATCAAGGTTCAATGTGCGGGGATCTACATCGCAAAACTTGAGCTCCGCGCCGAGAGCGGAAAAAGCGGTTGCCGTGGCGATCCAGCTGATGGGGGTGGTGATAACTTCATCCCCGCGAGTAATGCCGGCGGCAAGTCCGGCCAGGGTCAATCCCGTTGTAGCGGAAGTGACCGCCAGGGCGTAGTCGCAGCCGCAGTATGCGGCAAAGGCTTCCTCGAACTCTTGAACCTTTGGCCCGCAGGAAGGTGCGCGGTTCCTCAGTACCTCCAGGAGAGCCTGCTCCTCCTCCTTGCCATAGATGCTCCCGTGAGCAACTTCCAACTCGTACAGGATCTTTGGTTTTTCCATATCGATCACCTCTTCTACATTCTCTCTTTTACTGCCCGGCGGACTCCCCGATCTACCGGAAGCATCGGAGTTCTAAGCAGACTCTGCGCCTTTTTCACGCAGATAATCCCGTTTCGGTGGCGCGGTGCCCGCCCGGGAACCGGAGCGGAGGGTTCTTTCGGTTTGACCAGTTCGGGATTGTACCCCATCTCGGCCGCAACCTTGCAGGCCAGTTCGTACCGGGTGATGCTGTCGGTCGCGCCGATATGCAGAATACCCTGATAGTCGTTATCCGCCAACTCGAGCACCGATTCGGCCAGGGTCAGAACGTCCACGGGTGTTCGCACTTCATCGGTGGGGAAGGTCACATTCTCGTCGTTTTTCAATTTCTGTTCCAGCGGCGGAAAGAAGGCATTGCCCCCGGTGACCGGATAGCCCATGACCAGGGATATGCGGATGATTACAGTATTGGGATTGGTCTTGAGGACCGCCGCCTCCGCCTCCGCTTTGCTTCGGCCATAATAGTTCACGGGATTCGGCGGATCCTCTTCGTAGTACATATCCTTGGTGCCGTCAAAAACCGCATCGCTGGAGAAGTAGATGTACTTCGCCCCAGCCAGCCGACAGCCCTCTGCTATGTTCGCCGCTCCCACAACGTTAATATTCCGAGTGAGCTCCTGATTCTTCTCAGCGAAATCGATGTTGGACACGGCCGCGACATTGATTGCGGCATCTATGCCGATTTCCTCCATGGCCGTCAGCACCGCCTGTCGGTCGGTAATGTCGACTTTCCTTATCGTCGCTTGGTTGATGTCGTAGCTGCTTTCGGTGTCGAATATGTGGACCTGCCAGTTGCGTCGGGCCAGAGTGGATATTACTCCCCCGACAAAGCCCAAGCCGCCGACTACGAGTATCTTCTTCGTCATCCCTTCCTCCAATTGCCATTGGAATATGCCACCACTATCATACCAATTCCCTGTCTGTGATGCATTAATCCTTTTTAGATATCTATTTGGTTTTTTTTGATCCCAGGCTCTTTCTGTACTGTCCAGGGTTCTTACCGGTAATCCGTTTGAAAGATGTGTAGAAGCTGGGCAGGTTCTTAAATCCCACGGTGAAGGCGATTTCTGTAGTGTTTAAACGGTTCTCATTCAACAACCGTACGGCTTCAGTGATCCGTGTACGGGTCAGATAATCCGTGAAGTTGATCCCGATGTTCTTCTTGAAGAAGTCGGAAAAATAAGCGGGGTTCATGCAAAACCTTTGAGCTGTGGAACCCAGGCCTGTTTCCTCGGAGAAATTCGAGTTTATGAATTTCAGAATATCTTCAAGCCGTTCGATGTTTTTCTTCCTGTACAGGTATTCATCGCGGCTGGAAGAGCTGATGCCGCATGATCGAATCAGGTGAGTGATGAGGGTCAACAGTTTTGACTTG
>CAZBXU010000267.1:0-3546 GCA_964495755.1 uncultured Spirochaetaceae bacterium
TGACCCGCCAGCCCAGCATGGCGACGATCGCCACGGTAGAACCGAAGAGCAGCAGCCCCCGCTGAGTACTGCGGGCCAGAACCTGGCCCAGGCCCGGGAGGATCAGCGAGGCGATTGCAGCCACCGGCGCCGGTACTAAAGAGGGTGAGGATTCCTGGAGGTTGTACCTGGGTTTTTCCTTTCTAGCCATGGCTCACTCCCCCTCCTGCCCTGCCACTGACAGTCCGGCGCCTACCCTGACCGCTTCTTCGCCGTAGATCTCCTTGAACTCATCGTCGTTCATGCGGCGGATATCCTCCTGGGAACCACGGTACACGATGTGGCCGTCCCTCAGTCCGATCACTCGAGTGGCGTAGCGTTGTACCAGGTCCAGATAGTGTAGGCTGCACAGAACGGTGATCTTCTCCTCTTTATTGAGTTCTTCGAGATATCCCAGGATGGAGTGAGCCAGGACCGGATCGAGACTGGCTACCGGCTCGTCGGCCAAAATCATCCGGGGCTGCTGCATCAGAGCCCGGGCGATCCCCACGCGCTGCTGCTGGCCTCCGGAAAGCTCACGGGCTTGTTTGTGCGCCTGGTCGGTGATCCCGACCCGCTCGAGGGCTTTCCAGGCCATCTCACGGTCTTTGGCGGGAAAACGCAGAAGAAGGCTGGCCGCCGGCCTCACATAGCCCAGTCTGCCCGACAGCACGTTGCTGAGCACACTCGAGCGTTTTACCAGGTTGAAATGCTGAAAGATCATGCCGATCTGCCGGCGGACCTGACGGAGCTGGTCGGGTTCAGCTGCGGTGATATCCTGACCGTCCCAGATGATCTGGCCCTCGGTAGGGTCGATCAGCCGGTTGATACAGCGCAGCAGCGTCGATTTACCGGATCCGCTCAGGCCGATAATCACGAGGAACTCCCCCGGTTCCACGGTGAAGCTCACGTCCTCGAGGGCGACCGTTCCATCGGCGTAGACCTTGGTCAGGTTCTTGATCTCAAACATATCTTCCCCCTGGGTAAGACAGTATCAGAGTATATAAGCCGCCGCAATAGAACGAAAACTTCAACTGGAATGCAGGATTATCGATAAAAAAAAGGGGAGGAGGACCGGTAGCTCCCACTCCCCTGAATCGACAATTGCGGAATATGGAAATGGCTTTCCTTATTCCTGCATCAGGTCTTTGACATTGACTCCCGCGGCCTGAAGAACCTGACGGAAGCGATCGTAGAAGGTGTCGTCGTGGGCTTCCAGGGCGGCCCACTGATAGGCCGTGTCGAGGGCTTCCTTCCCCTCCTCGGTCGCCGCGATTTCCAGCAGGGCGGTGACGATCTTGCCCCGCAGGTCCTCGGAGACCGAAGGATGGAACTGTACCCCGTCGTTGGGAATATTTATCGAGACTTCGATCACCGCCACCTTCTCCATGACGTCGGGATGGTCTTTCTCGATACGGGTCCGGGCGTCAACGTAGCAGGCTCCTCCGGCGACCTCGCCATTGTATACCGCCGCGACAACCGCGTCATGACTCCCGGCGTCGACCACTTTCATGTCCCGTTCCGGATCCACTCCGGCCGCTTTCAGGGTGATCATGGGAATGATCCAGCCGCTGGTGGAGAGGGGGTCGGGTCGGGCAAATGTCTTGCCCTTCAGATCGGTGAGCTTCTTCACGCCGCTGTCGGCTCGGGCGATGATCTGCCCGTTGTAGAAGGGGTTGCCATAACGAACCGACACCAGCGCCGCCTCGGCCACGCCCATGTCCGCGGCCATCACGTAGGCGAAGGTGGCCAGGGAGGCCATGTGGGCTGTCGGCGGATCGCTGCGCAGAGCTTCGATAACCCCGGCGTACTCGGTGGCCACCATGGTGTCGAAGTACAGACCGGTCTTCTGGTTGAGCAGGTCCGCAACGCTCTGGGCGCCGCCGGCCACCCGCTCCATCTCCCCGGAGGGGACGAAGGCCCAGATGATCGGATTTTCTTCCGAACCCAGGGGGACTTCCTTGGCACCGGTGGCGGATACCGCCACCAAGCCCGCGGCCAGCAGCAGTACTGCAGAAATTAGAACGATTCTTTTGAGCATATTGCTCCTCCTTTGTACAAAGAGCTTTTTTTTGTCAACAATAACGATAAGCCAGGTATCGCTTCTCGTCAAGCGAACGAAGCTTCTTTTCTCAAAAGTTCTTGGCTGCGGACCCTGCGGTCACTAGAAATGGAGACCGATATCGAGGTCCAGCGCAAAGGGCGCGCCGTCGATCCTCTGTCCGATCAGGGGGAAGTGCGTGTAGATCTGTGCGTAGACGATATCGAGGAGATCCACAAAGACGCCGATTCCCGTGGAACCGAGGAACCCCCCGGGTGTATTCGAGGGATCTTCCCAGAAATGGCTCCCGTAGCCCAGGTCGAAGTAGACGACCAGGCCGGGAAGCAGATCCCTGCCGCGGATCGAATAGATCACCGGCAGGTTGAAGCGCAGATCGAGGTTGTGGACGATCTTCAGCTGGGTGTCCCAGGAATAGTCCTCGAAACCCCGGACCGCATGGGCCAGGCCTTTCCGCGGCTCCGTGCCTCCGAAGGTCTGCATTACGTAGAGGGGCATCTGCCTGCGGGCATCGGAGTAGTCGATGGAGAGGTAGCTCCCCGCATAGATCGTGAACCAATTTTTCTCCGTCTGCGGGCGACCCTGATACAGGATCCGGAAGGTCTTGGTTGAGAAGTTCAGGCGCCAGAAATCGCTGGCGCCCAGAACAGAGGGGAAGTAGGGGCTGATTTCCAAAGACGCCTCGGCGTAGGTCCCATTGTAGGCCTTGGAGCGCGGGTAGAAACGCAGGGCGTCGTAGGCGAGGCCGGTTAACAGAGAGGTGCCGAAGATCCCGTAGGCGTCGCTGCCCTCGTATTTACTCTGCCAGGTCTCATGGGTGGATTCGATGGCGGCGATCTGGGTCTCGCTGCTGCCCCAGTAGTGCCTTGCGTCGAGGTAACGGTCGCAGCGGCCGCGATAGTAGAGGAAGGCTTCGAGGAGGTTGCGGCCCGCAGCGGGATTCCAGAGGATTCCCTGCCGGATTCCCGCCTGCCACTGGAAGTTGGGGCTGTTGAACTCGAGATTGCCGTCAGGATCCGCAACCTCTTCCGGGGGGATCACCGGGGTGTTCGGCGTATAATCAAATGCGCGAAAGGTCCCGAAGCCTTCGTAGCCGCCGCCGAAGGTGGCCTGAAGGATCGTGTCAACGCCGGTAAACCACGGCGGCAGCTCGTAGCCGACGGTCACATCGATTCCTGTGGGAATGAAATCCCACCCCCAGGTAAAATACCGGCGCACATCTGTAATACTATAAAAGAAAAGATCCTTCTTTTCCCCGCCCTCTTCAGCCTCTACGCCCGCGGGGCAAAGCAGAGACAGACAGAGCAGGAGAATCGCAGCCTGGAATCCGGGCATCAGTCCGAGAGAACCAGTACGGATTCCGGATAGTAGCGGACCATGTTGTTCTCCAAGCACCAGGTGATCCGCGATTGAAGCAGTTGATTCTTGGTGACAAGATCGATCTCTTCTTTCAGCAGAATGAAATCGAT
>CAZBXU010000268.1:0-3523 GCA_964495755.1 uncultured Spirochaetaceae bacterium
GAGGGCCACGGTCGTGCTCCCCTTGCGGCTGATCGGGGATACCCCGACTCCTTCCTCCTCCAAGATCTTGAATACCTGCTCACCCCAAAGGTCCATCCCCACTGCACCCAGGGCCGCAGCCGTAGCACCCAGCCTGCATAGCAATATCAGCAGGTTGGCGCTGCCTCCCGGTTCCAAACGCAATCCTTCGGCGACTTGAAAACCCTCATCCGCAATCGGCAGCTCCGGCACTTCGATGATCAGGTCTGCGGTCAGATCACCGACGGCAAGGACACGGGGAACCCGGTCGTTCATCCCGGCACCGTTCCCCGGCTTCGTTCCGCCAGCTCGGTCAGACCTCGCGCTACACCCTCAAAATCCAATTCGGGATTCGCCCGGCGAAGCTCGGCGATCAACTCACCGGGGAAAACACAGGACCCTTTCCAAGCCCCGGCAATGGCGCAGGCCATGGCGGCTACCGTATCCGCGTCTCCGGAGAGAGCGGCGCCGTATCGGGCGCAGAGAAGCGGATCTCCTTGGGCCAAACAGAGGATACCGAAGGCGCTGGGTACGGATTCCGCGGCGGCCAAGGTACTGCCGACCAGGTCGTAGAGATCCTGAATACGGCCGAACAGTCCATCCTGGTCGGCCGGATCCGCACCCTGAACCAAATTCAAGGCCAGATCGATCCTTCGGGGGATGCTGGCGCCGAACCAGGGAGTCCCCGCGGCTCGTCCGTCCACGGCAGCCTGTCGTCCCGCCACGATAATTTCCTCAAGGCTGATTCCGGGCTGCAGAGCCGCGGCTACCGCGCCGGCGACCGCCGCTGCCGCCGAAACCGCGACATCGGTGAAGTGGCTCGGCCGGCAGGCAATCGCCGCATCCCGAAAGGCTCCGGTCGGATTACCCGGATTGATCAGCCCGACCGGGCAGATACGCATAGCCCCGCCGTTGGTGTCACCGGTCAGGCCTGTCTTTCGGGGGTCCACCCCCAGCTTCAGGGCCCGGCAGGCCTTGCGGGTGCTCGGACCCACAAAGGGCGCGTTATCCCCGTCGACAGATTCATACCAGGACAGGATCGCTTCAGCGGCGCCTTCCACGGAAACACCTCCCTCGCGGATGATGCTTCCGGCCAGGGCGAAAGCCTGCTCCGTGTCGTCAGTGACACGTCCCGCGGGAAGCCCGGCGTGGGCGGGATGCCCTTCCGGGCCGGGGTGAAACTCGGTGAGCCAGCCGCCGTAGCGCTTCCAGGTTGCCTCGGGATGAAGCAAAGCCGGCATGGCGAAGGCGTCCCCCAAGGCTTGCCCCAGCAAGCCTCCGAGAATGTGTTCGTAGAGGGAGTAAGACATATGGAATTGTAGCCGAAGTGGGTTGGAAAAAAAACAGCTGACAGACGACCTAGCTGTGTTACGCAAAGGATGCAGAATGAATGTCGTCCGTCAGCTTTGAATTTCGATGTGTCGGTGTATTTTCTCTCTTAAAACTAGTCCTTCAAAGTGTCATCAAGAAAATTCACCATCTGTTTCCATGCTTGCTCCGGGGCACCGCCGGCCTGGTAAGTGTTGCTCTTCACGAAGGCATGGCCGACGCCGGGATAGATCGTGATGGTGTTTTCCACATCCCGAGCTCCCATGGCATCTTCAAAGTTTCGTACCTGTTCGACGGGGATGCCGCCGTCCTCTTTACCGTAGATCCCCAGGACGGGGCCGGCTTCCCGCATGGTGCCCAGCTGATCGGCAGCCTGGATCGGTCCGCCGCCGTAGAAGATAACCACGGCCGCCAACTCCGGATTGCGCGTGCCCATGTACATGGACTGGGTGCCTCCGAAGCAGAAGCCCAGGGAGGCGACGCTGTCCGATTCGACCTGGGGGTGAGAGCGAATAAAATCCAGTGCCGCATCCAGATCCGCGGCGATCTGCTCGCGGGGAGTTTCGGTTACCTGCTTCCGGGCGTCCGCCGGAGTCTGGGCAACGCTGCCGCGAAAAGCATCCGCAGCCAGCACTACGAAGCCCTCTCTGGCCAAAGCATCGGCAAGCACTGTGGTATCATAATTCAATCCCCACCACTCATGGACCATAACCACCCCGGGGAAAGGTCCGCTGCCTCTCGGCGCAGCCAAGTATCCTCGCAGGGTTACTCCGTTCGGTCCGGTGAAGGTTACATTGGTCTTGCCCGGATCGAGGGCATCCTGGGCGAAAACAAGGCCTCCGGTGCCCATGGCAAGAAGAATTGAAAGGCTGACTATCAGTGTTTTTCTTTGCAGGTTCATATGACTTCTCCTATATAGCTTTCTTAACACAAGGAAAAGATCATAATTATTATAAGAATAGTCAACTATAATTCGCGGCAACGGCACTGGAGGCGACGGCGGCAATTCCGCTGAAAAAGAAACGGCGATAAGTCCAGATAAAACTTTTTCTAGTTCGATTCGATGTCCGTCGTTGGTTGCGGTGGATCTGTTGATCTACAAAGAAAAGATCTTCCCCGGGTTGAGGATCCCCTTCGGATCGAGAGCCTTCTTGATCGAGCGCATCAGCGCGACGTTGGTCTCGCCGATGTTGTTGATCAGGTAGTCCCGCTTGGCCAGGCCGATCCCGTGCTCCCCGGAAATATTCCCTTTGCGTCGGATTACATCGTCAAAAATTTCTCGGCGTACGGCCTCGTGTTTCGACGGCCAGTCGGGGATCTCCTCGCCCAACAGCCCGTCGGTAATCCGGGTACGCATGAAGTTGGTATGAACATTGCCGTCGGCGGCGTGGCCGTAGGTCGGCAACGGCACCTGGTATTTCTCTTCAAGGGAGTGGACGAACTCCACGTGTCCTGCGATCTGGGATCGGGGCACACAGACATCGAACAGCTCCACCGTGCCCGGCCTCAGAGCCTCGTAGATCATGCTGCGGATGCCGAGGATCTCTTCCTGGCGTTCCCTGTTGTCGGCCAGGAGGATGTCAAGAGCTCCCCGCTCCTCCATCACCTCGCCGATCGCCTCAGCCTGGGAGAGAACGAGATCTTCATCCGGACCGTCGAGCATCAGAAGCAGGGAAGCCGGGCTCTGACGTACCGGCCAGCTCTTGTCCACCAGCCTCTCGGCGCAGGCAATGGCCGACTGTTCCACGAACTCGACGGCAAAGGGGATGATCCCCCGGTTCAGTATCGCCGGGACGCTCTCGATCGCGGCGCTGACCGTATCGAAGGGAGCCAGCAGCGTCTGGATCGAACCGGGTTTGGGAAGCAGGGCCAGGGTAACCCGGGTGATGACACCAAGGGTACCTTCCGAACCGATCATCAGCTCCATCAGGCCGTAGCCGATACTGGCCTTCATGAAACTCCCGCCCAGCTCTACGGTCTCCCCGGAGGCCAGCACCACCTGAAGGCCGAGCACGAAGCGTTTTATCGTTCCATACTTCACCGCCCGGGCGCCACCGGCATTGGTGGCCACCATGCCCCCGGCCATAGCGCTCTCATCGCCCGGATGGGGAGGAAAGAACAGCCCGATGTCCTCCGCCGCCTTGTTGATCTGCTCGAGGGTGACTCCGGCCTGCAC
>CAZBXU010000269.1:0-3473 GCA_964495755.1 uncultured Spirochaetaceae bacterium
AAACTTCGAAAACTTGAGAGAGTACGGAAAACTTCTAAACGAGTACCCGATTTTATTGAAGGCGATGTATGTCCAGAAGCTCTCCGGGGACAAAGTGATCACAATTCCAGAATTCGATTTGAATACGATCCTTGAGTTTTCGGAAGCCGAATAACCTTTGACGAGAGATTACTTTTTCAACTTCCAGAAGTACGCCTACATAAAGAGTGCGAAACCCAACGGGTGTATCCTCTGTTTGATTCGTGATCGGCATCCCTCGGTCACCGATCTGTCTGTACACAGAGATGAGCTGTTTATGGTGACAGTGAATCTCTATCCGTACAATCCCGGGCATCTGCTGATCTTCCCCACACGCCACATCGAGGATATCAGGAACTATACTCCCGAAGAAGAGAAGCGATTGAACGAGCTGACCCGCTATTTTCTCGATATTGCCGATATGGTCCACCGACCGGTGGGTTACAACATCGGCTACAACATGGGCCACTCCGCCGGTGCTTCCATCGATCACCTCCACCTGCACCTGATTCCCCGCTATCCCCACGAGACGGGAATCGCAGATCTTATAGCCGGGAAACGGGTCTTGGTGGAGGAACCCCGGGAAACGGCCCGCCGCATCCGGGAAACCGTAAAACAGAACCCTTTCAGGAATCTTTTTCCAGAGCAACCAGCTGATTGAGAAGATCTTGAAAATCAGCAACCAGATCGGAAGTCAAACGAAGCAGAGTCGATAAGGTTTGATTTTTCCCCTTGTAGAAATGCAGCGTTTTCAGTGCCGACTTGACGCTCTCCATCGGGCTTGACAGCAGATCATCGTATACACGCTTGATGCCGATCAGATACTCCATACCCTGATCGACAAGCTCTCGGGCTTCTCGATTCTTCTGAAGCACAAACCCGCGATAGAGCTTCTGCTGGGTAAGGTCGGTGGCCAGGCGATGGCGAAGTCGCAAGAGGGTTTTGCCGTCATCTTCGTCCGGAGCCAGGGAACGGTCAAGGAGTACAAGTTTGGCCTCCAGCTCCTCCAGTCCGGCGGCATACTGGTTTAGTCTGGTTTGGGTGATCCGATTTCCCGCGACGATATAAGAGTTGACGATCTGGAGAGTTTCCTGAATGTATCCCTTATAGATCCTGGACAGATAGTTGTACAGGATCTTCACCGATTTCGTATAGCTGAAATACGGCAGTTCGAGGGCTTCGTAGTTGAAGTTCGGTGTCTCAATATAGTAAAACATCTCGTACAGCTGATCGGATTTGAAGATCTCCTTGACCTTCGCCTCGATGACGCTTTTCTTTACCGCAATGATTCTCTCTTCCAGCTGACCGAGTATGCGATCCTTAAGCCCATTGATGTACAGGGGCTTCGCATGAAAACGGGGTATGGCAAAGACAAGTTTATAGTAGGGGTCTTTGCGGAAGTAGCGGAGCAGGTCGAGAGTGGGAATTTTCTTGATGAACTCGTTTGCAGAATCCACCAGCTGAACAAGAGCGTTTGTCAGCTCGAAGATCTCCTCCCCTTCCTCCTCACCGTCCAGACTCTCCTCGAGAAAGTAGGAGAACAACTCCTCGTGGCAAAACCATTCGCCGCCAAGGTTGGCGGCAAGGTTCAAGGCGTGCCAGAGTCGATCCAGCTGCTCCAGCATGAGCATGACCGGCGCACTGGTGAAGAAGGGATACTTCTCCTCCAGCGTCCCCCGCGTGAGTTGATAGTTGAAATGGCGAAAGGTACCTGCATAGGGAAAGAGTACGAGGTTCTTCAGCTGAGTTAGGGGCTTGATCCCCTCCTCCAACTGTCGAACAAGCTTGTCGGGAATGCGCTTGATGTAGTCGTTGAACTTGCGCAGCAGCTGCTTGCGCACTTCCTCTTCGCTGCCCGTATCGTGAAATATCTGCTCCATGTCCTCCATCGGAAGAAAGTCTTCCAGCTTCGTTTTTGCATCGGGGAGCTTGGTATCGAACAGACGAGTAACCGCTTGGTTGCGGAAATGCTGATCCGTGTGAAAAGCCTGGAACATCTCCCTAAGCGGGAAGGAGGCGTGGTACAGATCGAAGAGCTGTCGGGCGAACTTGGGGGAGAGATCTCTGGTCTCGAAACCCGTCAGTCCGGAGCTCGTGTGACGAATACCTCGTTTCAGCTGTTTGATCTTCAGTTCGACGAATAGATTTTGTTTTGATTTGCCGCTTAAAAGACCCCGCATCCAAAGGACAAAGCGGGCCCAGGGGGACAGGTTCTGCATCTCCCCGGCCAGCAGTCTGTCCCGTTCCTCCTGCTTTAGCTCGATTCGGCTGTACGCGCCCTGACCCTCGTTTCCCAGAGAACGGGTGATCCGAGCTAGAAGCTCGCGGCGCTCTGCCTCAGGAAGCTCGGAAGAGATCTCTTCAAGCTTGGTTTTTTCGAGCATCTTCCTCCCCTACCAGAGTTCGTACCATCAACAGCCTGCCCTGCTTCACCGAAACTGTACATGGATCCTCGCTGAAGACATTGCTCAAGGCCACATCCCCGCAATCCCACTCCAAGCCATCAAGGGACCATTTCAAACCTTGAGAAGATAAGCCTGTAGCGGATCCCCCCAAGGGGAAGAACGAGACGGTCTGACCTAGGCAATCGGTAATAATCTGTGTCCCCTCCACAACTAGGATCTGTTCTTTCGAAGTATACCATGCGGTTGGGCGTTTTTCCCGTTGGAACAGGGCGAGCACCCCCAACAGATGATCGAGCCTGCCACCCCCGCCGCCAGCCACAACTGTGCGCCGGTACCCCATTTCCCAGAGAATCCGCAGGCCGATCTCAGTGTCGGTTTCGTCTTTCTCTCTAGGATAGCGCCGGATCCGTTTTTGCGGAAAAGCCCTAAGTTCTTTCGAAGGCTGCAGGGAATCCAGATCCCCCACCAGGAGATCCGGCCTCAGGTCCAATTTCCTGGCCAGATCAAAACCAGAGTCGGCGGCAATTGTGTAGGTGATCGTGCCAAGGATCGGCTCCAACAGCCCGCGTTCCGGACCTTCCCCTCCAATCAGCAGCAAGCCGGCACCCTCTGTCATGTTGGGGCAAATCTTATCTCCTTTGAGCTGGATGATCAACAGAAAAACTATTAAGAAACTGCTTTGAAATTTTTTGAATCTTCCGACTAGTAAAACAGGAAGTTCAAGCTTTCGATCTTCACCCCGGGTCGGCACCAGGGGTCCGGACAGGGACGTCCGGGAAAATATTCAATCAAGGAGGATTGAATGATCATCAATCACAACATGAGTGCCCTCTTTGCCCACCGTCAGGAGAAGTTCAATTCTTGGGCAATCGACAAGGACATGGAGAAGCTGTCCTCCGGAATGCGGATCAACCGCGCCGGAGACGACGCCTCCGGTCTGGCTGTATCGGAAAAGATGCGGTCCCAGATCCGGGGTCTCCAGCGGGCTGAGAAGAATGCCATGGACGGCATTTCCTTCATCCAGACCGCTGAGGGCTATCTCCAGGAGAC
>CAZBXU010000270.1:0-3460 GCA_964495755.1 uncultured Spirochaetaceae bacterium
TCGCTGCTCATGAGTTCACGCTCCAGCACCAGTTCACGAATGCTGCGATCGCTGATCCCATTGCCGTCGAAGAAGGCAGTACGCATGTGGTTCAGGGTGTGCTCGGACATCATGTAGCTCCCTCCCGGTCCAGCCTCTGCTATCGTTTCTATAGCCAGGTGTTCAGGATCGACTTTGATACCTTCAAGGATCCTGTAACACATACCGAGGATTTCATCATCAATTACGAACTGCTCATAGGCGACGGCGAGCATCGACTCGAGCATTCCCGCGGCATGGTGCACGTAATTCGAACCTGCCATCGCCGTCAATACAGAGCTGATTGCCTTCTCCCAGCCTGCCTGCGCGTCCGGGACTTTCGAGTCCGAGAGACCGGAGGAGTTGTAGTTCGGTACACCGACATGTTTGGCCAGCTGGTGGATCGCAGCGTTCATCATTCCGCACTCTACAGTCCCACCCATATATCCCATGGTTCGGAGATTGGCCGCACCGGGTATACCCCCATACAGCACTGGTGTTCCCGGGTTGGTCAGCTGTGCAATGGCAATTCCTATCAGTTCCTCTGCGTGCAGTTGAGCCAGAGTCCCGGCCATGGTCACCGGAGATGTGGATCCGGCCGCCGGTGCACTGGATAGAGCCACCGGTATTGAATGGCGGCAGGCTTCCTGCATGATGGAAACGGGGCCCGTGCTGAGCTTAAGAGGACTGATGATGAAGGAGGTAATCATCGAGAAAAAGGGCTTGGCGGTGAGTTTTTCTGTGCTTCCAGCCAGCATTGAAGCCATCTCCAGGACTTTCTTGAATCCGTCGACGTCGTTGACCCCTCCCATCACATGCTTACCGGTAGCGCGGAAACAGGTGTAGAAAATGTTTTCGTCGTAGGCATCTTCCGGAATATCGAGGGGTAGACAGGGTCTCAAGAAAAAATGAATATTCTGCAGCCGATCTACCAGACGTCCAAGCAGGTACAGATCAGTCAAGGTGCTTGGACGCGCATCACCGGTCTGCAAATCGAGAATCTTGATGGCTGCGCCGCCTGTACCCATATGCACCTGATCGCCACCGAGCCCGAGGTCGTGGTTTTGTTCTCGTCCGTATAAAACAACTCGCTCCGGTGCTTTCGCCGCTTCTTCGATCACAAGATCACGGGGGAAGGTTATCCGCAAACGATCATGGTCAACCTGGGCTCCGACCTTGCCAAGCATTTCCGCAGTATCCCGCAGTTCTTCCTCGAATGAGCAGCCGACATTTTCCAGAATTGTCAAAGAGGCCTCGTGGATCTGCACCACCTGCTTTCTGGAGAGGGGTTGATACTGGCCTCCGATAAATCGCATATATACGTATTTCACACTGGCATTGATCGTCCAGATAATCAACCCAATATAGATGACTTGATCAGTCAAAGGAAGTGATCATCTAACTCGGGGAATGCAGAACACGCCGCCGCCGGAGCAGTATCAGGATCACCACCAGCAGAACAATGCTGCCCACTATCGCGCCAGTGAGGAAAGCCGGAAAAACCTGTGGACCGACGGCTTCGAAAAACTGGCCGATCAGCCAGGGCAGCGCCCCTACCATACTACTGCCGAGCTTGATCTTGGCGTTCACCTCAAGGCCAGGAAGATCGTCGCCAGAGGCCCGAAGTAAAGGCTCCCAGAAGGCAGAGGTCAGGTATCCCGCCGATACCTCATCAGCCAGTTGTTTAGCGAGGGCGTAGGTGTAGATCCAGCTTCCATGGGAACTCTCCGCGGCGACATGAAGGAAAAATAGGCCGCGATCGTCCCTCCCGTGCAGTGGATCACCTGTATTCTCTTCGATGCTCATCTTCTTCAAAGAAATCAGAGGGAGTACGGCCATCCGGCTAGCAATGTACTGAGAGAGTGCTTCTCGGGCTTGGTGAGAAAAGGCGGGTATACGAATATCGTGGTTCACAGAGAATCCTAAGTGTCGCCAGTTTATCAAGTTGGTTGCTAATCTGATTGAATCGGGAATGCTACTCGGTGAACGGGTATCCCTAGGAAAAATCGGCAGACTGTATTTGAAAAAAGCACCCCGCCCAAAAAGCTCGGGCGTTGGTCAATCCGGCGACGGGAAAGGAGATGACCGTTCAAGCTCGGCCGGAAGAGCCGGTTCCCAAGATCTTCTTGAGCCGTTACCTGAAAGGTAGAGCCCGCCAAATCGAGCTGGGATGGACCGGGAAGCGACCCGTTATACCGGTTGTCCGAGCTCCCTCTGTTTTTCTTTCTTTGGAAATTGTCTACACTGAACAATATGAATTGGCAGAACATTGTGGAGAACTGGCGGGAATTGCTATTCAGCGGCGGCTTTCTTGTCGGTGCAATCATTGCAGCCCTGCTGCTACATCTGATCCTCTCTCTCATCACCCGAATATGGTTTCGCAGGCATGCGGAGAAAGGCAACCTGATCTTGCGGTCGGTGATACGCCACGTCAGAGGTCCCTTGCGTTTGGGTCTGCCTCTCCTGGCAGTGGTCGTGGTCCTTCCCTTTGTCTCACTGCCGGAGCATCTGCTCAATCTGCTGCGACACAGTATCAGCATTCTTACGATTCTAACAGTCGCCTGGCTCGTTGTCCGCTCCGCCTCTATATTGGAAGACTACCTGTTCGACAAGTACAGAATCGATGTTGAGGATAACCTCAAGGCCCGCCAGATCCACACTCAAATGCGTTATTTGAAACGGGTGTTCGCCGTCATTGTCGCTGTTATCGCCCTGGCTTTGATCCTGATGAACTTCGAGAAGGTCAGACAGTTGGGCACAACAATCCTGGCTTCTGCCGGTATCGTGGGCATCGTTCTCGGATTAGCCTCCCAGCGCTCGATCGCCCTGTTGTTCGCCGGTTTTCAAATCGCCTTGACTCAGCCGATCCGTATAGACGATGTGGTGATCGTTGAAAATGAATGGGGAAGAATAGAGGAAATTACCCTGACCTACGTGGTGGTCCGCGTCTGGGACAAGCGCCGACTGGTGGTCCCCATCTCCTATTTCATCGAAAAATCCTTTCAGAATTGGACCCGGGTTTCAGCCGACCTGTTGGGTACAGTATACCTGTACTGCGACTACAGCGTTCCCGTGCAGGCGGTTCGGGAGGAGTTGAAGCGCATACTGGAGCAGTCCGAGGACTGGGATGGGGAGGTTTGTGTTGTTCAGGTGACCGACACCACGGAAAAAACCATGGCCGTCCGGGCTTTGATGAGCGCAATCGATGCTTCTCGTCTCTGGAATCTACGCTGCCAGGTGAGGGAGAAGCTGATAGATTTCATCCAGAGGGAGTTCCCCGAAAGTCTTCCTCGGTTTCGAGCGGAGTTCAGTGAAAAGCCGGAGGTTTCGTAAACAGGGCTCTCAGGCGTGCAGATGCCCGCCGACCTGCTTAACTTTTAATCAGGTTGTCGATTTGACCTGAGTTAAGGTTAGCACGGTCCCAAGATCCAATCGACCACCT
>CAZBXU010000271.1:0-3413 GCA_964495755.1 uncultured Spirochaetaceae bacterium
TTGTAAAGAAAAAAGCTCGGGATTATTCTTTCACTCCTCCGGCGGTCAGTCCACCGACCAGATTCTTCTGGATGAGCATAAACAACACAACGACCGGAATGGCGGTCAGCATCGAGGCAGCCATGATTCTGTCCCAGATCGCATTCTTGGACACGAACAGTGCCTTCAGCCCGATCGGAAGGGTGTAGAGGTTCTTGTATGACTTCAGAAACACCGAGGCGAACAAATATTCGTTCCAGGCAATCATGAAGGCGTAGATAAACACCGTGGCTAGAGCCGGCAACGACAGGGGAACGATGATCCGCCAGATTGTCTCGAATCGGGAGCAGCCGTCGATCATGGCTGCCTCTTCGATGGAAAAGGGAATTGTACGGAAGTAGTTGCCCAGCATATACAGGGACACCGGCAAGGTTTGCACCATATAGAGAACGATCATGGTGATGAACGTTCCCGTCTGAGTTGATGCCAGGCCCGCACGCACGGCCAATTGATACAGTGGTATCAGAATCAGGATGCCCCCGAACATATAGACGAACAGTATTCCCCGTTGAATCAGAGAACGTCCGCGATAACGCACACGGCTGAAGGAATAGGCTCCCAGCACCGCAACGATCAGAGCCAGAAAGGCGGAGACAGCAGAGAGAACCAGAGAGTTCCGGAAATACTTCAGGAAGGGAAAGATGTCTCCGGTCTGCTGGTACTTCTTCAATATCGTTTTGCGCTGTTCTGCCGTAAGTTTGGGATTGTCCAGGACGCGCTGAACGGATTCGGGAACATCCCGCAGACCCTGGCCGATGGACAGCAGCTCTTTGTAGGACTCCAGATTGATCTTTCTAGGGATCAGCGAGGGATTGCCCCAGTCCAATTGATACTTCAGCGAGGTCGACAGCATCTGGACAAAGGGGAATACGGCGAAGAGAACGATGACGATCACCAACAACGCGAATCCCACACTGCGGAAAAAGCCTTTTTTTCGTACTACCATTTGAGTACCCTCTTCACGTAGAAAAGAATAAAACCGAGCAACAGCAGGAACTGAATCAGGGCCAGGGAAGCTCCGGTTCCCTGTTCCATGGCGCCGGTGAAGGCCTTGAAGTAGGTATACACCGAGAGTACTTTGACATTGTCGGTGAGCAGAAAGATCTCCTCGAACTTGTTGAAGTTCCAGATCATACGCAGGATGACGATGGCTCCTAAGACGAAATACAGTTCCGGAAGTGTAACGTACCGGAACTTCTGCCAGGCCGAAGCCCCGTCCAGATCCGCGGCTTCATAGTAGCTTTCGTTGATGGCCTGCAGCTTGGAGAGGATCATGAGGTAGGTAAAGGGGAAGTTCTTCCAGATGTTGAAGAGGATGGCCACCAGAATCGCAGTCTGGGGATTGCCGATCAGGTTGAAACGCTGCTTGAAGATCTGCAGCACCTCCACGGTCCAATGCATGAAGATCCCATTAACCGGATCGAAGATGAACTGCCAGGCAAAGACAACCGAGATGACAGGAGCTATGTAGGGAAGCAGGATCAACCCGCGGACCAGACCCCGAAGGGGGAACTTCCTGTTCATCACCAGGGCTACTCCAAGTCCGACCAGGGTCGTTCCAATCGTAGTGCCTACGACATAGATCAACGTGGTTAACGCGGAACGCCAGAAGGCAGGATCGAGGAGTACACTCCGATAATTCGTCAATCCGACGTAGGTTCTGTCTCCCTGAAGAGTAACGTCGAAAAAACTCAAGAAAATATTATATCCGATGGGGTAGATGATCAGCCCACCGATGATAATGATTGCCGGTAGAATGAGCCGCCAGCCGAAGCGGCTTTCCGTCCGTTCCAAGGCGAGACTTCGTTCGGTCATAGAGGCCTCCGGTAAGAGATAGGAAAAAAAAACGGATGGGGTGGAAAAGGCCCCATCCGCTCGAGGAGAACTACTGAATTACCTTCTTCATCTCCCCTTCGGCCCAGTCCATGGCTTTCTGCACTTCCTCGCCTTCCTGAGTGATCTTGAAGATCATCTGTGGGATGATCTGCTGTGTGAAGATCTTTCCGTAGTCTTCGATCAGGTTGCCGTCCACGATGCCGAAACGCTGGATATTCTCCAAACCGGAGATGATTTCTGTGATTTTGTCCTTCCCGTATCGTTGGTAGATATTATTGGGGTCATTCAGGAATTTCTCGCTTTCCGCGATTTCCTTGAGAACCGGGTTCATGCCGCCGGGCTGCATGTGCATGTAGGAGATATAGACATCCTCCGTAAAGAGGTAGTCCAGGAATATGCTGGCCGCAGCGGTCTTGTTTTTATCCTCCTGATTGTACAGCGCATAGGCCACGACCACACCATAGGAGGCGGGTTGTCTCTTGGTTATTTTCGGTACGAAAGCGGTTTTGCTGACCAGTTCCGAATCGAATGACGCTCCGGAGAGATCCCCGAAGTTGTCCCCGGTGAGGGATCCGGCAGCCACCTCGGCAAGGGCCAGGTCGTCCATGATGTAGGTGGAGTAGAAGAAACCGGCCATCTTGCCCTGGATGTAGTAGTCCCTGCCGCGCCAGTATTGGGGTCCGGGGGGGTTGTACTTGGCGATCTTCGCGTAGTACTCGAGGGCTTCCTTCATCCGGGCGGAGTTGAAGATCAGGTTTCCGTCTTTGTCGAACAGACGGGCTTTGTTAGAGATGGCAAACTGGGTGAACACCTGTTCTGAGAACACCTCCGCCTTGGTGCCCACCAGGATTCCGTACTGATTCTTGTCCGGTTGATAAAAGTACTGGGCTGATTTCTCTATTGAATTCCAATCGTCCGGCGCGCCGAAACCGGCATCCGCGAACCAGTCTTTTCGATACCAGATGCCCTGAATCCAGCCGTGGTAGGGAACGGCGTAGTATTTCCCCCTGGCCGGGCTCTCCAGGATATCCAGCGTGCCTTGATAGAAGCGATTCTTCCCGATCGACTTAATGAAAGCCGTATTGGCATCCATGTCGAGAAGGCCTTCAGCCCCGAAGGCGATGGCATTTTCCGAACCACCCTCGCCCAGAGCCGGCAGCGTGCCGGCTGCTGCAGCCGCTGCGACCTGCTTGGGCAGATCGTTCTCATCCACCGGAACCAGGGTGATCTCGATCCCCGGGTTCAAAGCCATGAACGTGTCAACCAAGAGTTGTATGTTGCTGACACGATCGGATTGGGTCTGAGTGGTCCACATCTCGAACTCAGCGCTCTCCACCGCCGCCCCTTCCTGACCGCCTCCGGCCACAGCCGTGCCGGAGATCAGAAGGAGCAACCCAAGTACGCATAATCCGTACTTCTTCATGAGAACCTCCTTGAAAAATTTTTCCCCACCCAGGTAGACCCTAGGCAGTGATTTTTCTAAAAGCAAGTATGATAGTCGATCAATATACGTATCTAGTTGTTACAACTTACTATTA
>CAZBXU010000272.1:0-1713 GCA_964495755.1 uncultured Spirochaetaceae bacterium
CTGAAGTACGACGGCACGAATCTGGGGATACTTGCCAGCTTGTTTCAGAAGATGGCGGAGCGGGATATCATCGAGCATGTCCGGTCCAAACCGACCGGCAAGTACGCCAGGCGTCTGTGGTTCCTCTACGAGTTCCTGACGGGCAAGACGCTTCCGCTGGATGACGTGAAACAGGGCAACTATGTCGATCTGCTCGAGACGGAGGAGTACTACACGGTCACCCCGTTTCGTCAGGTTCGTCGCCACCGGATCAACGACAATCTACTGGGCAATCGCCGATTCTGCCCGACGATTCGCCGCACAGAAACCCTCCGTATGTTCGAAACGGCCGACCTTTCCAATCGGTGCCGGGAAGTTGTGTCCGGCTACAGTCCGGAACTACTGAAGAGGGCGCTTGGCTACCTCTACACCAAGGAGACGAAATCCTCCTTCAAAATCGAGCAGGTCGAGCCTTCTTCGAGCCGGACCGAGCGCTTCGTGGCCCTGCTTCAATCGGCTGAGAAGGAGGATTTTTGTGACAAGAAGAAACTGATCGACCTTCAGAATCGCATAGCTGATGCCCGATTTCGCGAGTCCGACTACCGGCTGACTCAGAACTATGTCGGCGAAACGATCGCCTGGCAAAACGAGAAGATCCACTTCGCCTGTCCGAAGCCGCAGGACCTGCCTGAGCTGATGGAGGGGCTGGTAAACGCCCACAAGAGCATGGAGGCAGGCAACATGTCCGCCGTGATTCATGCCGCTGCCATCTCCTACGGATTCGTTTTTCTTCACCCCTTCGAGGACGGCAATGGTCGCATCCACCGTTTCCTGATCCACAACATCCTTGCCCGGCGCGGCTTCACGCCCGAAGGCATTATGTTTCCCGTATCGGCATCCATGCTGAAAAACCCGTCCGACTATGAAGCCTCCCTGGAGGCATTCTCCAAACCGCTCATGGCCCTGGTGGAATACTCCCTCGACCAAACGGGCCGCATGACCGTTCATAATGATACAGCCAGGTGGTATCACTATATCGATATGACAGCCCAGGCGGAGGCGCTTTACCGGTTCATCGAGCAAACCATCGACACGGAGCTCGTCGAGGAACTGGCGTTTCTGGCCAACTATGACAGGTCCAAGCGTGCCATACAGAAGATCGTGGACATGCCCGATCGGAAGATCGACCTGTTCATTCGTTTCTGTTTGCAGAACAACGGCCGGCTCTCCGCGCGGAAACGAGCAGGCAACTTCGATTTTCTGTCGGATGAAGAAATCGCGGGGATGGAACAGGCCGTGCAAATGGCCTACGGAGGCAAAACCTCAAACCATGGATGATAGGGACTCTCTTGTTGCGGAAACGAATCATGCCATTGGCAGGGGCGTGCGGGTTTTTCACAGATGAGGATGTGTTCAACGAGATTTCATGAAGGTATTTACTGTTGCAGCGAAAAAAACCGATCCAGCATTCCCGGGAGCTGGATTCGCGTTTGCAGTAACTCCGGCCGGCGGCGGCCCTTTTCACTATCGCAGCGCAACAGAGCATCCTTCATGGGTGCGGCGATTCCTTCCTCCCCCTGATAAGCGCCGACCAATCCGCCGAGGATGCAGGCATTGGTATCGGTATCCCCACCCCCGGACAATGTCTCGAAGAGCGCATCGAGATACGAGCTTTTGTTCTTCAGATGGCGGAAGGCATGAACGAAACCGTACTTGACGAACCCCGCCGAGGGA
>CAZBXU010000272.1:1813-3407 GCA_964495755.1 uncultured Spirochaetaceae bacterium
CAGGTTGGTTCAGGCCGCCGGCTAGCCCGATATGGGTCGTGACACCGATGTCGAAGGGCAAGGACTGGTACCAGCGAAGGTATTGCTGTGCCACTCGCTCGACGGAGAAGCGTTCCTGCCCCGCAAGAGCCTGCATAAGACAAAGCGCCGTTTCGCCGTCATCCGTGATTTGACCCGGAGCGGTGCGCCAGCAACCTCCGCCGACCTTCTTCAAGGCATGCAGCACCTTGGCTCGCTCGGGTTTTCGAACGATCATCTCCAGGGTTGCTCCAGCGGCATCACCGATCAGTGCACCCCAGACAGCAGCGCGTCCTACCTGGTGTTTGGTCAATTCGAACTCCCGTCGTTGGTATCGGGTTTCTGGTCAATAAGCCAGGCCGGGCCATGCCCGATCTCCATCTCCTTTGCCAAGGGCCGAGCAGCTCTCAATGGGAAGAGGAACGACTTAGTCGTCCTCCGCGTCATGAATCTGAATGCGGCCGGGCTCAACGATCCACAACCTCTCTGAACTGAACGACGCTCCTACCTCCAATCTTCCTCCCTGGGCGAAAAGTCGGTCCGCAGGTACACCGGCAGCCGACAAGCATCCTCTTTTCCGGGCTCTTTTTGGGCCCTCAGGCGAAAAAGATGGCCTGACGGGCGCAGGGCGCTTCCATTCCGGTCGTTTTGCGGGCCCCTAACAACCGATCCTGAGGACCGACCCGTGATCTTGTGCCTCTCCGCCGGCAATTCCACCGAGGGCCGGGTATAGATATTCCAATCAATTCTTCTCCGGATTGGTATTCTATGGTTATAAATGGGATAATAAAAGCGAGTTCATGAAAGTCAAATACCCATGCCCAACCTTTAACCTTGAAAAGGTCAATAAAATGTACTATATTTAGTACTGTATATAGTCTTTTATATGGAGTCAAATATGAACAATTTAAATATTTCAAGCGATATTGTACCAATCGGCGAGTTCAAAACACGGTTGTCAAAGTTTCTTAGAAATGTGCGGAATACCGGCCATCCATTGGTAATCACGCAAAATGGAAAACCTGCCGGGGTGTTGATTTCACCTACTGAGTACGATGAGCTCGTACACAAAAAATTATTTATTGAATCCGTAAGCAGGGGATTATCTGATATTGAGTCAGGCAGCGTGTTCAGTACAGCAGAGCTAAAAGAAGAATTACAGAAAAGAAGAGCTGCGCGGAGCTCTCAATGACTGTTGTGTGGACAGGAGAAGCCTTAGAAAACCTGTCGGAAATCGAAAAGTTCGTTGGAACAGATAGTCCTGAAAGAGCAGAAAAGTTTATCAACTATTTAATCGAACGGTGCGAATCCATTGCCCAGAATCCTAACATTGGCAGAATGGTTCCTGAGATTTCAAACCCTGAAATCAGAGAGCTCATTAGCAAGAAATACCGGATAGTCTACAGGGTCCAAAAAAGTAGAATTGAAATTTTAACTGTATTTGAAGGACACAGACTGCTGAGAAGAGATGAACTGAACATTGATCCTTAATCTACTGTCCTCGTCATCATCCACAGGCCGAAGCCGAGACGATCGTGCAGATACGGGAGAACTGCTCGACTGGCGGTCTCGAAAT
>CAZBXU010000273.1:0-3387 GCA_964495755.1 uncultured Spirochaetaceae bacterium
AAATTGGTGCAATAATCAAAACCTGATGCCGGCGGTCGGAGTCGAACCGACACGGGGGTCACCCCCCACCAGATTTTGAGACCGACACATGTTTCATATGCGTCATATCCGACACGATTTGAAGCATTTTGTCTCAGTTTCAGTCAGTTTTGTCATATACAGCATATACTCCATTTTAATTTGTTGTATTTTCTGTTGTATCTAGATATTGCATACACTAGACATTTTCTCTGGTGGCCTTCGTAACTGAGACATTTGTCCCGTTTTTTGTTTATCGAAGTCATGGGCTTCTCGGTACTTAGCCATAAGCTGAGTGTTGATGAGACGTCAAGCTCGCTGTGCAGTCGGATAGGGGACTTGTGCTCCCTGTGCACCGAGTCCTCCTGATCTTGGGTGCCAGGATCATGAACACCAGATGTATGGGTCGCATGCCAAACTCCGGCCACGGGGCAGTTTGACGAGCTCGGCTAAAAACTCATCAATGGTTCGGGTGTTGAGTTCGACGTGCACCAGAGGTTCCTGAAACAGGTAAGCTACATTTTGCCTGGCGTACATTTATGGCCTTAGATGGCGCCGAGATCGTCAGTGGGGATGCATTGCTTTCTCTGATACGCCTGGATCATCCCGGGTACCGAGGCAACGCTGTAGGCCCCGATCTTGCTGGCCCGGGGACCCAGATAAGGGACCACTATCCGCTGATTGAGGAACACCATGATAGTCCCGGCGATGAAAAGGGCAGGCTGCACAGGTCGGCCAACCTTACTTACTTCAGAGCCTGCAGAGCCGCTTCGCGGTCAGCGGCCTGGTAGGGTCCGGTGGGGAGATTTCCCAGCCGTCACATGGTCACCATGCCCCCCGCCTAGATCGGAAAGCGCGGATCGAAGCGGGGGTACTGAAGCATATACCTTATCCAGGTGCGAGCCCGCTCCGGGGCTTGAACGAAGATGCGGATCCTCCCCTAGCCGGGCTTGGTCAGGCCGAGCAGCAGGTGGAACAATGTCGTATTCCCACCGCCGTTTCGACAGATCAGACTGACCAGATCCAGGGGTGAAAATCTCAAACTACACAAGGCTCAACGCCGGTTCTCCGTCGTACGAGTAGCTGCCGTTGTTCGACTCTTACCTGCCCCTTGAGATTCCACCTTGAAGGTGAACACCTCGTCCTTGTGCTGTTGGGGTTGAGCCGTCACTGTTAAACCAACAACTGTTTCAGCGACGGCATCCAGATCGTCACGGGTTGCACCTTCGGGAACAACGCCCTTATATACCGCGATTTCGGCAAGACCGTCTTCACTCTGGCCCATCGGGACGGAGAAGGCATCAGAGTAGCGGTAAAGTCGGATCGCGTCATGGAACAGCGATCCAAGGAAACCACAAAGCTATTCGAGAAGGTCGTGGTTCGGCGAGAGGGCAACGAAGAGGAGCAGAGGCGGCTGTCTTCGCTGTGGAAAGATCTGTCCTTCCAGCTGCTCGAGATTCCCGACGAGGAAGTTTTCGATATCGCGAGAGTGGTCGTCGAGGTACCCTCTTACGCCCGGATTTTTACCAGCGTTAAATGCTCCGTGTGCGGTGAGAGCGTGATGGAGCCCCGCGTGCGAATGAGCGGTGGCGAAGCGGTGTGCCTGGCCTGCGCGGATCAGGAGTACTACCAGCTGGCCGGCGACGGTATCTCCACGGTGCACAGGGGGGAAGCGCAAAGGCGCACCGGAATGGATTCCTGAAGCAATTCTGGATCTCCGCGGGACGAACCTTGCCTGCGCCGTGTGTGTTCGCTGCCGGCTATTGCCCGGCGGATCCGAGCATCACCAGCAGTCTTCTGCGATTCTCCTCATAAGTCGGCTGCTCCAATACCGGGCAGCAGGCAAGCTCGGTGTCCCCCTCCCTCAAGCCGGCTGCAAAGGCCATGCAGGTTCCACAGCCGCACTCTCCGCAATTGGTGCGAGGCAACAGACGGTAGATCTGCATCAGGTTGGCCGCGGTGCGTTTCTCGTAGAGAGGTTCGCAGTGCTCCCGCTCGCTCCAGGCCTTGTTGGCCAGGGCAACCGCGCGATCGACGAGCCTTTGCGCCTCCTCCCGGTCCTGAACCGGCCCCGCCTTGATCTCCCGCGAGCGGAAGGCATACTTGTGCCCACGATCTTTCCAGATCAGGACTTTTGCACCTGGTTCATACTCGGCGCCCACGAGCTGTGCATTCAGATAGGGAAGAACCGCCGCGATATCAGCATCCAGGGAAGCCCGCGCGCTCCAGGTGGCGGCGCCCGGTAGGCACGGCGGGGAGAGAAGTTCAAGCTGGTAGTGCGAGATCAGCGGTTGAGATGACCCATTAAGGTCTCCCTTTCCGTCATTCATACAGCTCCTCCTGGTCAATCCGGATCACTGTCCAGAGGCAGGACGACCGGATGGTCCTGATGCCACTGTACAGTCACCGGCACCCCATACACTTCTTCGATAACGTTACTCGAGATTTCGGACCTATCAAGAGCGGCAAATATTGTCCCGTTTTTCAGAAAGAGGAATTTGTTCGCATACCGAAAGGCCGTGTTCAGATCGTGCATCGTGATGACCGCGCACATCCGGTGGCCCCGAACGATGGTTTGCAGCAGGCGCAGGATGGCCAGCTGATTCTTTAAATCCAGCGAAGCGGTGGGCTCGTCCAGGAGCATCACCGTGGGTTCCTGGACCACGGCTCTGGCGATGCACACCTTCTGGTATTCCCCGCCGCTCATCCGGTCGGTATATCGCAAAGAGAGATGTTCCAGCTCGAGGCGACTCAACGTCACCTGGGTCATTTCGATATCGTGATGGGACACGTTCCAGCCGATGTGGGGCTTTCTCCCGAGCAGGACCGCATCGAAGGCGGAAATCCGCCGGGGCTCGCTCCTCTGGGCCACGTAGGCCACCCGGCGGGCTATGTCCCGGGAGGAACAGCGGGCCAGATCTTGCTCTTCGATCTGCACGGTTCCGGATTCCGGCTTGAGGATCCGGTTGATGCACCGCAGCAGCGTGGTTTTTCCAGCACCGTTGGGGCCGAGGATCGCGGTGATCTCATGGGTGTGGACCTGAAAGGTAATATCCTCCAGAACGGGGTGGCTGTTGTAGCGAAATGTGATTTTGTCGACATCGAGTATCATCTGCGGTATCCCTTGACAAGAAGGTAGAGGAACACCGGCGCACCCATGAAGGCGGTCAGGATAGCGACCGGGAGAACGTTGGGGGCGAGAATGACGCGCGCCACTGTGTCCGCGGCCAGGAGCAGGAGCCCGCCGGCGATCAGGGTTGCGGGAATGAGGAAGCGGTGATCCTCCCCGACTATTCGCCGGACCATGTGCGGGCAGACCAGACCTACGAAGCCGATGACCCCCACGAAGGCGATGACGGTAGCGGTTAC
>CAZBXU010000274.1:0-3382 GCA_964495755.1 uncultured Spirochaetaceae bacterium
AACAAGGAGAGGAAAGGAGCATTGCATGAAAAAGCTGTGCATTATTATTGGAATTGCCCTTCTTGTGGCGAGTGTCGGGTTTGCTGACAGATCCGTACTCATCGATTTTTCAGGGCTTATGCCGGATGTGACCGTCGGGGCCGCAACCGAGCCAAACGAACACGAGGCGACGATGCTCGACTTCAGCGAGGTTGCCGGTGCCAGTTACGATGAAGAGATCAAGAAGAGGATGAAAACCTCCTTGGCCATCGCGAACTGGTACGTGCAGCTCGCCTCCTCGTCCAGGACAGTTGGCAATCAGGCTAAATCCTACACCAAGGAAGCCCAACTGAAACCGACGGCCAAGCCGTTTGACGGCGAGGAGATGGCGGGGAAGACCGTTATGGGTGTTCGGGTTCACTTCCCGCTGCCCAATTTCAACTCCTACGCTCTTGTCACACCGCCCTTTGAAATTCCCGCCTATCAGGTTGCCACCCAACTGCAGGGGGACTCCCTGGTGGAGGTCGAGGGGGACGAAGGGAGCAAGTTCGACGGCTACGGTGTGGTCAAAAACGTCGGGGTCTTGAAGTCGGTTGAAGCCACCGTGTACGGCTCCAACTTCCCCAACGGATTCGGACTGATCCTGAAAGACCAGGACGAGAAGGAGATGACGATCTATCTCGACAATCTACAGTTCGACGGTTGGCGCAAGCTGGTGTGGAACAACCCGAACTACATCACCGAGGTGCGGAACCGCGAGATTCGCAAGTTCCCGCTCTATCCCAAGAGCGCGCCTTTCGTGAAGCTGATCGGCTTGATCGTGTACAGGGATTCCATGCAGGAAGGCGGGGACCTCGTCACCTACATGAAGGACATCGAAATCACCTACGATCTGGCCCTGCTGGAGACTCAGCGTGACATCAACGACGAGGCTATCTGGGGTATCCTGAGCGAGCGCCAGGAAGCCCGCAAGCGCGCCGAGCTGAGACGGGTCGGTGACATGCAGGTGCTGCGCTCCCTGGAGAAAGAGAAGATGCACAAGGAGGAGGAATAATCCCCTCCGAAGTAGCCTAGGATACGGTGCTCACCGCCTGGCCATTGCCATGGCGAAGCATCCTGGAGATTGGAATTAAAGGGCTGTCCCTCGCGGACAGCCCTTTTACTTACCGGTGCTTGATCCAAACCCGCTCACGGTCCTTCCCTGCCTCCCTCCGATCCGGCTTTCCGGTAGGCCTGTAGTCTGGCAGGTAGCCTGGCAGGGGCGGCAGCCCTTCTATTCGTCATCCTGTTATGGGTCTTCCCTGTTCTTGGAACTCTTGGAGGGGGGGGGGAGGCTCTGGAAGAGGCTCTCCCCGGTGTGTTAGAAAGCCGCTTCGATAGAGAGGAACACAGCAAACATGTCGGACATATCGGTGAGGTCGAAAGGCCAGACCTTGGTGTTAACCTGGGCTTTGTACACCACGCCCGGGGTGGAAAGCTGAATGTAGGGGATAGCCTTGGCTATAATCTCACTGTCGGGCGTGGTCTGATAGACGAAATTACCCTCGACCCCGCCGCTGACCAAGGATTCCTCCTTGCCGTGAAACTGGAGATCCAGGTTGATATCCATGGCTTCTTCGTTGGTCGCCTCCTGCTGGTAGTAGCCGGGGCGCCAGAAAAAGGTTGGAACGATCGAAAGCTTTCCGAAATGCACCCGTTGTTCCAGGAGCAGGTAGAAAAGTTCCAGACCGAAGGCGTCGTTCAGGGGTCTCCAGCGCGGCATGCCGAGCTCGGCCAGAAACTCCACCTTTTCCGTTCCCGCGTGAAAGAACAAACCGCTTCGAATGTAGCCGATCGCGGAATCTGAAGTCGGGAAAGTAGCCCCCAAGAACGCCTCCACCCTGACCTTTTCGAGATTGAAGGCGGTACGAACGTCCAGCGACCCCTGTCTGGTATTAAAGTCTACAGTTGGAAGTGTCCCTGTCAAAAACACGGGTGAGGAGTCCTGGTAGATGTACAGTGATAGAAGCCAGTTCTTTTCGGCGGGAGCAAACTCGAACTTTCCGCCGGTTCCATAGATCGTATGAATGCCTTCGTAGAAATTGAATTTCTTACCGGTAATGGTGGGGAAGTGCAGGAAGCTCGTATACCTGCTGCCGAGCAGGGGAGTGCCGAAGTAGGTGGTGAACAGCTCACCTGTTCCGAATGTATCGCCCTTGCCGATAAAATAGGTGAAATCGAGTGGGATATTGAACAGATCCCGAAGGGTAATGCTGACGGATTTGAAGGCCAGCATGTCGTTGAACGCGGCGGTTTCCAGGCTTGAACTGGTGAAATCAAACTTCATGGCGCCGCCGAACTTATATCCCCCGTCCAGCTGAAGCTCCATACTCCCGTAGGAGTCCAGTGCGAACCCCGCCCCGTCATTTCTGGCCCAGCTGTAGACCTGGAGAGAAGGCACGGTTATGTTGGCGCTGAAAAGTGGAGCAGCTGTCAGAAGCACGATCAGAATCGCCAGAAAAAGCGCCTTCTTGAAGAAAAGACTTCTGTGGATCATTTGCTTGTTATTCATATATACCGCCCCCACTTTCATAAATATCCTTCACATACCAATGTATTGCGTAATGATATAATTTCAACTAGATTAACGGTTTAGGCAGTCAATCTCTTGAAGACATATTTACTGAGTGCCGACCTTTCTCCCGGGTTGAGATAGTCGAAACGAAGGGCTAAAAGCTGTTCTTTGAAGAGAATGACCTTTCCTGGAGGGGAGAAGGCCTTGCGATTTACCGTGAATTGAATATTGGGAATTTGCGTTCCGGGCACTAAAACGCCTGGGGACGGTGGGTTGAACAGCTCGACAGCCACGCCCCCCACACTGATATCCACGACCTTTCCCGAGATGAGCGACGGATTGCCCGGAAGCTTGAAGTGCAGCCGCAGTAGCTCGTCGGGATCGGGACGCACCCGGATGTGCTTGCGCTGGGTGTGGTGGTTATTTCCGCGGGCCAGCACCTTCTTCAGTTTCTGCGATGCGTCTTTTCCATTGTACGGTTTGAGCAGGTAACCGATTACACCGGATTCCATCATCTTGTTCACCAGTTCTTTGCTGGACTGCACGCTGTGGGCGATGATACTCAGGTGCTGGGTACTTTCCTTTTCACGCAGCTCTGCGATCAGATTCACCCCATCCATTTCTCTGCTGTCCAGATCGATGATCGCGCCGCCCACCGCTTCGTTCGATTGCAGAGTTTCAAGGGCTTCCTGCTTGTTGGACACGGGTATCCCCTTGATTCCCAAGGAGAGCAGGACGTAGCAGAGGGATTCCCGTATGCTCTGTGTAGCTTCTGCGACCAGATAATCCATAGATGCCTCGATTCAAATCTACACTATCCGCTGGTAAGTGGAATGTCAATAAACCGAT
>CAZBXU010000275.1:0-3382 GCA_964495755.1 uncultured Spirochaetaceae bacterium
TGCCTACCTGGCGATTACCCTGATCATTGGGATCGTCTTTCGCAAAAGAGCATCGACGAACAAAGTCGAGTTCTTTCTGGCCGGCAGAGGGGTGGGCAGGCTCCTCCTTTTCTTCACCATGGCAGCGACCAATTTCAGTGCCTTCACGATCTTCGGATTGTCCGGCGCGGGATACAGGATCGGCTATGCCTTCTACCCGGTCATGGGTTTCGGAACAGGATTCATGGCCCTGTCGTTCCTCCTTATCGGGAGGCGGATCCTATCTTTGTCCAAAGATCGGGGCTATATCACTCCTTCTGATTTCATTGCCGATCGATACGGGGCATCCTGGCTGAAAAAACTCTTCTCCCTCGTCATGATCGTGTTTACTCTGCCCTATATCGCCATCCAGGCTATAGCCAGCGGGAAATCTCTTAATGCCCTGGTCGGGATTCCCTACCTGTCCGGAGCCCTGCTGATCACGGTGTTCATCGTGGTCTATGTAACCCTTGGGGGGATGCGTTCCATCGTGTGGACCGACCTGATCCAGGCCTCAATGATGATCATCTTCACTCTGGCTGCATTTATCATCATTTTCCGCCGGAGCGGCGGATTTGTCCAAACCCACGAGGAGGTCTACAGCTCTTTCCCAGCCCTGTTTTCCCGCCCCGGTCAGGACGGATCGATGCTCTTTGGGATCTGGTTCGGCTACCTGTTTCTCTGGTTTTTCGCCGATCCCATGTTTCCTCAGCTTTTCCAGCGGTTCATCGCGGCCAAGGATGAGAAATCCCTCAACACCACGGTGGTCCTCTATCCCTTGATCACGACCTTTCTCTTCTTCCTGACCGTATCTATCGGGGTGCTGGGCAGGCACACCTTTCCCAATCTTACACCCGCCGAATCCGACGCCATCTTTCCGCTGCTGCTGCAACGCTACGCCGGGGTTTTTGTCAGCACCTTGCTCATCACCGGTTCTCTGGCTGCGCTGATGTCCACCATGGATTCACAGCTGCTAACCCTAACCTCCCTGATTACGGTTGACTTTGTGCACTTCAAGAAGAGGGAAGTACTGAAAGAAAAAGGAGTCATCGTGCTTCTCGGAGCACTGGGATTCCTGATAGCGATCAAACCGCCGCAGACGATCCTGGACTTCATCAGCAAAACAACCTTCAATGGTCTCGCGGTGCTGGCACCGACTGTGATCGGAGGCCTTTATTGGAAGCGGGCCAACCGCTACGCAGCGGCGGCCAGCATCGTTGCGGGAGAAGGGTTGGTGCTGGCCTTTTACTTCAATGTGTTGAGCGCGCCGGGAATCCTCCCGGTTGTTCCTATTCTCGCAGCAACGACCGTTGTATTCATTGTCGTCAGCCTTCTGAGTACCGCACCCGGAGAAAACACGGGTATTGTGGCTTCGGTCCAGCCCGGCATTTGGCCCTGGGTGCTGGTTTTCTCTGGCCTGTTCATCCTCGGCAATGACTTCTGGGCCTGGAACCGAGAGCCCATATTCGTAATCGGGCTGCCCCTTTGGGTGTGGTACTTTGTAGGTCTGGGAATCCTTCTCAGCGTAGTCTACAAAGTATTTGTACTACGAGAAGCGAAAGGGCGCGAACCGAAGGGGCCTCGGAAGGCTGTCAAACCTACCTAAGTTTGCTCCTTGATGAGCACCTTGGTTGTCCCTGTCTCGTCGTTGAACCAGAAGATAAGCTTTGATTCTTCTGTGGTGAAACACTCCTCAAAAGACCTCCGCGTCTGAGGCGGTACGATTTTACCGTGCAGCGACACGGCTTTCTTGAGAAGCTCTTCTTTACTGCTATCCATGTTCCCCTCCCAGGGTTGGCTTCACACAGCATAGCAGGTAACAACTGGGTTGTAAATGGGTTTTTTTACGCTTTTGACAGCATCTCTTTGAGCAACAGGTGGCAGAACAACTGTTGCCGCGGCAGATGAAAGGGGCCTTTGAAGTGATTTCCTTTCATGTCGAGAGCCACACTTCCGTCACGGTGCAAATATCCGATCCATTCCCCGTGTTTTCTATCGGGGAAGTGTTTCAAGGACCAGCTGAGTATTTTTTCGAACCACCTTAAGTATTTCTTTTCACCGGTGAGAGCGTAGGCCAGTAGAGTGGCATAGATTGCCTCGTTATGTGGCCACCACAACTTCATATCCCATTCCAGCTGGAAAGGCTGTCTTCCCTCGATATCAACAAAATAGAGAATCCCACCGTGCTTGGCGTCCCATCCCAATTCGAGGGACCAATCCAGTATGGGCAAAGCCCGCTTCACCAGTTCCATGTCTTTCCGTTGCCTGCCTTCCTCCATGATGAACCAGGCTGTCTCGATTGCATGGCCCGGGTTCACGCAACGGCCTTCCGGCAGGGTTCCGAGGTACTCGCCGTTCTCGCCGACAGTTTCGAGGAGTACCTTTCTCTCGGGTTTGACAAAATAGCGAAATACCTCCTCGATCGCATTGTCAATCCGGGCATCGTATATCCCGTTCTTGTCGGCGCTCTTCAGTACCTGGAGTGTGTTTATCTGGATCATGGCCATAGAATGTCCCCGGGTTTTCGGGGCATCGGGATAAAATTTGGGTTCCAGTGCGCCCGGTTTGTTGTACAGATCAATAATCAGATCCATCGTCTTCTTCGCGAGTCTAAGGCACTCATCATCACCAGATGCCCGGGCGTATTCGGCAAGGGCGATGACCCCAAAGGTCTCTGTGAACAAATACCTTCTCTTGCGCAGTGGTCTTCCATCCCGCCTCACCGCGAAGAACATCCTGCCGTCTTTGTCAAAGCCGTACTTGCGGATGAACTCGATGCCATGGCGGGCAAGGTTGAGCCATTCCTCTCTGTGTTCGAGATCGTTGTAGAGCCTGGAAAGCACCCAACTGATTCTGCTCATCACCCACATGGGTTTATCCGGACTGAGCATATCTCCCTTCCGATCGAGGCACGTAGTAAAACCTCCGTATTCTTCATCAGTGGCGTGCTCGATCCAAAACGGCATCGTGTTGTTCACGAGTTCCGTGTAAAAGTACTCACTCAAACTCTGCATTCGTTTTCTATTCATGAACCTTTTCCCCTTGGTCATCGTTGGATTCACTCATATCTACAGACATCCGCCATGATGTGGAATGATTCCGTCGCCGAGTCTCTGGGTACCAGACACCCGGTAGACATTATGTATCCGATTCTATCTGCAGCAATGTCCTTTGCCTGTAGACAGGATTGTTTTAGCTCTTCAGAGAAGCCCTTCATGAATAGCCGCGGATTGATATTTCCTTTGACCGCAACATCCGGCAGCAGCATTTCGAAAGCCTCTGCCAGGTCGACGGGATAATCCAGGTCAAAACCATCCGCAGAACACTTCGCTATATCGGGAAGGGCATTAATGACATTTCCGCA
>CAZBXU010000276.1:0-181 GCA_964495755.1 uncultured Spirochaetaceae bacterium
ACCGGGGAGAGCCGGTAACCGCTGCCCAGGCTCAGTTTCTGATCGGCGAGTACTATTACAGAAAGTCCGACCCCGTGCAGGCGGCCAGAGAGTTTCTGCAGGCTGGATACCTCAACCCGGATGATCCGGATCAATTGGCCGCTTCGATCTATCGAGCAGCGGAGATGATGTATCTGGCCGG
>CAZBXU010000276.1:191-3367 GCA_964495755.1 uncultured Spirochaetaceae bacterium
GCAGACTGGAGCAGCACTTCCCCGGATCCCAGTGGACCGAGGAGGCGGAAAAGTTGCTCGAAGGGGGACGTCGCTGATGAAACGATTTTTGAGTGCTGCTTCGCTGCTGCTGTCCCTCGTTGTTCTGGGCGCGCAGGAATCGGGTCCGACCGTAGAGCCGGAAGAACCGGATATCATTCTTCCCGAGGTAATCCTTAGAATCGAAGATTTCAGCGTGGAGGAGGTGGAAGCAGGGCTTCCGGGAGAGGAAGAGCTGTCCGCCCCCGAGCGCACCATACCCCTGCCGGAGGTGGGGGAGCTGGATATCGCGGAGCCGGAAATCCCCTTCGACGTTGCGGAGAGCCGGGACCTGATCTCTCCGGAGCGGGGTTCCGGCCTGTCCGCCCAGGCGATTCTGGGTGCCGGCACCTTGAGCCATCTCTACAGCCAGATCTCTCTCAACAGAATCGGCGGAGAAGAACCCCGATTCAAGCTGCGTTTCCTCCATGAGATGCTTGACGGTGTAGCCGGGACGGCGGGGGAACCTTCCGGGTCCGGTTTCCACACTCGGGAGGATCGTCTGGAAGCCGGCATCAAGCTGCACCTGGGCTCAATCGGCCTGGAGGTCGAAGGCTTGCTCCAGGATCGGGAACGGGGGTTGCAGCAGATCGTTAACAGCAAGAACTACATATCCCACGTCTCTCGGCAGGGGGGGCTGGATGTCCAGCTGGAACTCCCCCTTGGAGAGCACTTCACGTTGAGCGGGCAGGCCGATACCTCTTTCGCTTCCCAGCTGTTGACCGGAACGAACTCCCAAAACACCACCGAGATTTTGGCCAGGCCGTTGGCATCCCTCGAGTTCCGTCATAAAAGCATCTGGTTGGGTTTGGAGGGCGGCTACACCTACACCTACAGGGGCATCCTGGACAGCGCTGCGGAGGCACTGCAGCGGACCCGGGTGGATGCATTTTTTGGAGCCGAGTTCCTGACCGACTACCGTTTCGAAGCTCGGGGGGGATGGACCTGGAACAGCGATCTCGGTCACCTGTTTCCCTTTTCCCTCTCCCTCTCGGGGACCCCTTTTTCCACCTTCTCCTTCCAGGCCGAGGGGGGATACCGGGTTGTCCCGTTGAATTACGCCGATCTGCTCGACGGCTATCCTCTTCCCTTCCTGCCCCCGGCGGTGCCGGCGGACAATCACGGCTGGTTCGCCGATCTGGGCATGAGCTTCACCTTGACTCAAAATCTCTCCCTCCAGGCTCAGGCGCTGCTGGCCTGGAACTCCGCCCTGCTGCTGCCGGATGGGACCGAAACGGATCCATCAAGCGGGTTGTTCGACTTTACACCGACGGGGGTTCAGTTCAACACCGACGCCCGGCTGCGCTGGAATTTGGGTCCCCTGGTCACTTTGAGCGCCGGGCTGCATACGGAGTTCCTGGATCGAGCTCCGGATTCCCCGCTTCACTCCGGGATGGTGGAGATCGAAGGCAGCAATTCGACCTCCCGCTGGGGAGGTAAAGGAGGACTGGAGCTTGCGATTGGAGATCCACAGCTTATGCCCCTGCTGTCGGCCGGCGGGTTCTACAATATCACAGACACCATCTCCCTGATCGCCGAGATCGAGGATCTGTTGTATCCCTTTTGGGAGGTGACCTGGTTGACTACCCGGCTGCCCTCCGGCGGACTCTATTCCTGGGATCCCTACAAAGCCGCCGGGCTGAGGGGGACCGTGAAAGTTCAGATCAATTTATGAAAAGGACATCGTCAACACTGAAGGAGTGAAGATATGTTAGAACTCATTATGAAGGGCGGCATTGTTATGTACTTCATTCTGCTGCTCTCTCTTATTGGTGTGGTGATCATCATCGAGCGTTTGCTGTACTTTCGCCACATCCGGGTCGATGAGGAGAGCCTGATCCGGCGCCTGAAGGCGGCGTTGGAGAAGGGACATCACGACGAGGCCATGGCCATCTGCGAGCAGCACCCCAGCCCGATCACCAACCTGATGCGGGTGGGAATAGAGTATCGTAATCAATCCAAACAGGTCATTCGCGAGGCGATTCTAGATGCGGCCGGTTTGGAAACACCGAAGCTGGAACGCTCCCTCTCCGCCCTCGGCACGATTGCCACCCTGGCTCCCCTTCTCGGGCTTCTGGGTACGGTAACCGGAAACATCCGTGCCTTCGGGGTGCTTGGGCAGTTCGGTGGCGTCGGCGATCCCGGCCTTCTGGCCCGGGGTATTGCCGAGGCGCTGATCACGACGGCGGCGGGTATCATCGTAGCCGTACCTGCGATCATTTTCTACAACTACCTGGTTACCAAGGTGAACCACATCATCCTGCGCCTGGAGAACAGGGTCAACGAGCTCGTTCTCCTGCTGGGGGGTTCGGGAAATGCGCTTTAAACGACGGCTCTCTACGCAGTCGACCCCGAACCTGATTCCCATGATCGATGTGGTGTTTCAGCTGGTAGTGTTCTTCATGGTTTCCACGACCTTTATCATCACCCCGGGAATCAGTCTGGTTCTTCCTTCCTCCCAGACCGCGGAACCGGTGGCGATGAGCAAGCTGGTGATCACGATAGTGGCCCGGGACGAGATCTATTTCAATAAGGAACAGCACACCTTGGCCAGTCTGAACGGACGGCTCAGCGAAATCACCGAGCAGGATAAAGAGCAGATCAAGACGGTGGTCCTGGAAGGGGATCGTTCGATCTCCTATAGCCTGCTCGTGGAGATCCTCGATGTGCTGCGGCGAAACGGTTTCAAGGGAGTGAACCTAAAAACTCGGGACTTATGATGCGCGAACGGCTTGTTGTCAGTGTGTTTCTGGCGATCCTGACCCACTTCATCCTGCTGCTCGTACTGCAGCTGGTGGTGAAGTTCGAGAGGTCCCGGATCCCGGAGTACTCCGGGCCGCTGTACGTAACCCTGGGGGAAACACCGGATGTAGCCCCGGTTATCGAGAAGGCTCAAGAGCCGAAGCAGCTGCCGCGTATGGAGCGGGAGCAGCCTCGAGTCGAGCAACAACCGACGGAGCAGGCCCGCCCGGAACAGGGCAGCGAATCCGCCGGCTTTCCGCGCATACGATCCGTGCCGACACCCGAGACAACTCAAGAGATCACGGAGCGGCCCAGGACCGGCCTGCGATTTCTGGATACCGAAAAGACTCCGAGCAGCGATGAACGCTACCTTCCCC
>CAZBXU010000277.1:0-3326 GCA_964495755.1 uncultured Spirochaetaceae bacterium
CCAGCTCCTCGAGTTCTTTTTCCAACTCTCCTTTACGATGCAGGGCCTGGGACAGCTTCTCCTTGCGCTTCGGATCAATCCCGACTTCCACAATCGTTTCCGTCCCTGCAACCGACCCAAGGGTCTTGGCATGTATTTCATTGGCCGCCCGCAGTCTTCCCCCTACAATGGAGGCGCGTTTCCCTTGGCAGAGGATCCGTTTGTTGGCATCGACGAAGGAATGTATGATACCGTCGCTGACCAGCACATTTTCATCTACTTCCACCCGAGCATTCTCAATAAACTTGGCAACCAGATTACTTCCCGCCCGTACTTTCCCCTCGTTTTTACCAAGAATCCCCTGATGTACGATTATCTCTCCTTCCGCGTCAAGAACACACTTGCCCACGCTCCCCATCACCTCGATATTGCCCGCGGCCTTTACGGTGAACCCGTCTTCGACATTTCCTTTCACAAACACGGTGCCAAGAAACAGAATGTTACCCGTCTTGAAGTTGACATCTCCCTCAACGGTATATATGGGCTCCACATTGATCTTTCCGCTGATCAGCAGCACCTGCCCGTTGATTGTGGAAACGGCGCTCATCCCATCATCGGAAAGCTTGACATTTTTTCCGATTTCTATCTGAACGTTTTTCCCCGGTTTTGCCGGCAGAATCTTTCCCGTTACGGTGCGGCCCGCCGCCCCCTCCTCAGGGGGCTTCTTGGTGGCAAGGATCTGTCCTGCTTCAACATTTTCCACTAAATTCAGTTCGCGGAAATCCACTCGGCCGTTTTTCTCTTTGAGCTGCACCGCCTCGCGGTGCACGTTGAAGTTATACAGGATCTCGGCGTCAGCTCCGTTGCCTGGCTTTGTTCCTTCAGCAACCTGCATTCTCTCATTGTAACTGGGGTAATCGATGAGTTTTTGAATTGCCTCGTCGTTGATACCATGGACGACCCCACCGGAATGCAGTGATCCCCTGATTTCGTCGAAAGACAGATCGGCCCCACCCGGCCCCGGTGGTGTGATAGCCACATAGGCTTTCATATCCATATCGGTTATATCAAGGGATAGGGTAGACTGGCTTACCGGATTGAACTGATAGTCCCCTACTTTTATATACTCACCATCTGCGTGGCCTATGACCTTTGAGACCAGACCGGAATCAAAGTTCGTTACCCCACGGAGAGAGAGCTTCTCCAGAGCCCGGCGTTCTTGAACCTTGCTCCCTCTGCCCGACGGTTTCGTCACTTTCAGAAATACTCCTTCGGAGGTCAGGCGGACAAAAACTTCCGCGTCCTTATCGGCTACAACCACCTCCTCTTTGCCCTCCGCCGCGCCCTGCTCCCCGGCACCCTCTCCGGCGGCAACACTGCTCGCCGCCGCTGGATAGGCCAGGATGATCCAATCCTTCCTGCCGACGCCGAGCACCCCCTTCGTCCCTTGCTCGACAATCTCGTAATCCAGGCGCTTTACCGGCATCCCAAATTCTATAGCAGCTTGTTCGAGTGCCTCTTCTACGCTTGCTCCACTGACTTTCACGGCCTGTTTGGCGCGATCGGTCTCCAACTGATCCCGCATGTTGTCCCGAACCGATTCACGGGTGATCATAGTTTCCCCTTCTTGATTTGGGAGTGCTTGGCCCGAAGTCTAAGGATCGCTTTGGTGTGAAGTTGGGAGATTCGGGATTCCGTCACTTCGAGGACTTCCCCGATCTCTTTCAAGGTAAGATCCTCGTAGTAGTACAGAACGAGGACCTTCTTCTCCTTTTCCGGCAGCTCATTGATCGCTTCTACGATGATCCTCTTGATTTCCTCTTTCTCCACAATGCTGTCGGGGTTCAGCGACGAAGGGCTCTCGATACTTTCGACGATAGACATCTTGTCGTTTTCCTCGCCGCTGTACCACACCTCGTTCAGCGACAGAACCGAGGTTCCGGAGATTTTCAACATGAGGTGGTGAAAATCCTTCATCTCTATCCTCATGGATTTGGCTATCTCTTCATCCGTGGCCGCTCTGCCCAGGGAAGCTTCGAGTTTGCGAATGGTTTCCTCCACCTCGCGAGTCTTCTGCCGAACCGATCGCGGTACCCAGTCGATCGTACGCAGCTCGTCGAATATTGCCCCCCGTATCCGGGTTACCGCATAGGTCTTGAACTTGACATGTTTGTCGGGATCAAATTTTTCTATGGCATCGAAGAGACCGAAAACACCGAATCCAACCAGGTCATCGAATTCGACATTGTTGGGCATGCCGATGGCAACTTTACCAGCAACATACTTTACCAAAGGGGCATATTGTTTTACGAAGAAATCGCGGATCTTTGTGTCCTTCTTCTTTTTGTAGACCCGCCAGAGATCCTCCTCCGTCTTGCCTTCTAACATGATTTCAGCCATAGCAAACTTTCTATTGGTCCTTTTTCATAAATGTCCGTACCGCCCGGGCCAGGTTTTCCGGATCCTGATCTTTTACGACCTCTTCAACCCGGGCGTTCCTCCTGGACTCTTTCGGTGCGGTTGGGCTCTCTTCGGCAGCGGGATTGAACTGGTCGATATCGGGCAGCGTATCCAGATCCTCAAAGTCGGTCACCGGGGACAGCGGTACAGCTGTCGAGTCCAGAGTCTGCTCGTCGGAGGGTTCCAGGGTTTCCAACTCCACAGACTCCCCGTCCATGCCCTCCTCATCCAAGATCAGTTCCGCTTCTTCCTCTGTCCTTTCGCCTTCGGGCCCGGCTTCCTCCTGCACCAGACCCTCTACTTCGATAGGGATGTCTTCATCGATGACGATATCCACTTCCTCTCCCGTTCCCGCCTCAGCGCTCGCAGGGGTAGCGGAGAGTTCGGGGAGGTATTTTTTCAAGATAACGTTGACAATCAGACCCAGACCAGCACAAACCACGGCTGACAGGACCAACCTGAGGACAATAACACCGAAAGGATTCCCTCCGATGATTCCGGCCAGCAGCGACACGAGGGCGCTGAAGGCGGCGAATCCGGCTGGTATTTTCCAATTTATCATTCCTTGCCCTGCCTATTCTCTTCAAAAAGCTTAGGGTAAATAAAATCGGTCGTCAAGGTACGTCAGGCAGCCTCGAAATACCTCGAGCCTAAGCACTAAAGAACTTTTTTAAGAACTGGGAGATTCCGCTTCCCTCCTTAAAATCCATGTTTTCCAAGCGACGAACGATATGGTCGATACAAATAGAGGCTTTGCCCTTCGGATCCAGGGCCAGAAAGGGCCTTTGCTTGATGACGGCGTGTTGAACGAGAATATCCTCGTACATAAAACCAAGATAATCCAGTTTTATGTTCAAGAATTGTCCCGCGATGTTGATCACCCTTTC
>CAZBXU010000278.1:0-3300 GCA_964495755.1 uncultured Spirochaetaceae bacterium
TGATCCCGGTGTGCAACACTCCGGCCTACTGCACCGACGAGGTGGCCAACCACGCCATCACCCTGCTGCTCGCCCTGGCCCGGAAGATTCACCTCATCCTGCCGAAATCCAAGGAGGCGGTCTGGGATTATAAATATACAAAACCGATCTTCAACTTCAGAGACAAGAAAATGGGGATCATCGGGCTGGGACGGGTTGGACGGGCCCTCGTTCCCAAGGCCAAGGGATTCGGCATGAAGGTGTGCGCCTACGATCCCTATGTAGAGGACGACATCTATGCACTCCTCGAGGTCGAACGTAAATACGAGCTGGACGAGCTGCTCGGCGATTCAGACTATATCTCCATCCACACTCCACTTACTCCCGAGACCTTCCATCTCATCGATGCCGCCGCTCTTGGGAAGATGAGGAAACACGCCATCATCGTGAACACGGCCCGGGGACCGATCATCGACGAGGGGGCGCTCTGCGAAGCTTTGGACAAGGGGTCGATCGGGGCGGCAGGGATCGATGTGCTTGAAACCGAACCGCCGGCAGCAAACAACCCCCTTCTGTCGAAGGAGAACGCCCTGGTCAGCCCCCATGTCGCCTGGTATTCCGAGGAGTCTTTCGAAGCGGATATGATCGACGGGATGGATGAGCTGGAGAGGGTACTCCGGGGGCAGCGGCCCCGCTTCATCATCAATCCCGAGATCTTCGGCCTCAAGAAATGAGCAGTGACGAGCAAATCGAGCACAAACCCAGGGTCAACCGCCTGGCCGTGTGGGAAGGCTGGCTGTCCATCATCATCAACACGCTCCTCTTCGGGCTGAAATACTGGGCCGGCATCACGACAGCTTCGATCGCCATCATCGCCGATGCCTGGCACACCCTATCCGATTCCTTCACCTCCCTTGTAGTGCTATGGGGAGCCAAGAGCTCTGCACGGCCTCCGGACAGAAAACACCCCTTCGGACACGGACGCATCGAGGTTATCGCCTCCGTGATCATCGGTGCGGTCCTTGCCACGGTGGGCTTGAACTTTCTCATCGAATCGGTCAGGAGACTCATCAACCGGGAAACGGCCGCCTATAGCGTCCTGTCCATCGTTGTCTTCGCAGCTTCGCTGATCTGCAAAGAGGCACTGGCCCGCTTCTCCATCCAAAGCGGCCGGAAGACCAATTCCCGGTCGCTGCTCGCAGACGGCTGGCACCACCGCAGCGATGCCATCGCCTCGGCCCTGATCCTGATCGGTATCCTGTTGGGGCGGTATTTCTGGTGGATCGACGGAGTGCTGGGAATCGCCGTGTCACTGGTGATTTTCTGGGCGACCTTCGATATCCTACGGATTTCCGTGAGCTCTCTTATCGGAGAGCAGCCGGACGCGGAACTGATGGGAAACCTTCGCAAACTCGTCAGCGAAAGCGTAGCTTTTGACGTGGATCTTCATCACCTTCATCTGCACCAGTACGGACAGCATAAAGAGCTGACCTTTCATATATCCCTGCCCCAGGAACTCAAGCTCAGAGAGGCCCACAGAATAGCCAATAACTTGGAGACACTGATCCATGAGCGCCTGGGGCTGGAAACCACAATCCACATGGATACGAGGGAACAGGCAGAAAAAGACTGAAATCGAACTAAAGAGCGACAGCCGGGAAGTGCCATTTCTCCGCTAAGAACCTGTCTACTCTGGCTGCCAGACGTTTCGCGGGTTTGAGGAGAAGAGGCACGAGCAGGTAGAGAAGGATCCCCGCAACGATCCCCGCAGGAATGTCTATGAAGTAATGGGCATAGAGGTAGACCGTTGATATGAACAACAGGATGGTCAGGGGCAGATAGGCGGGCACGAGGTAGCGGTTGTACCTCCAGTTGAGGATAAAGGAAATCAGAGCCAGCGCCACATGGGAGGAGGGAAAGGCCGCGCCGCCGAGATTCGTATTGTTGAACAGACCCTTCATCACTTTGGTAAAGAAGAATCCGCGGAAATTCGTATACCACATCTGATTCAGCTCTACGAAGTAGTACTTCGGCCCTTTGACCGGAAAGAATATGAACCAGACATACATGATGAAGAAGGAAACGGATATGATGAACAATGTCCGAATCGACTCCTCGTAACGCTTGCGGATGAAGAGGATCCATACCCCGGTTGCCACCAGGCCGTAGTAGAAGAAATAGGAAAAGAAAAACATCTCGTTGATAATCCGGTACTGCTGGAAATACCGGGGGAACTGGATCGCCGGTTGATATCCAAAGATGCGAAAATCGATGTTGGCGAAAATCCAGTCGAAAGAGGCTCCGTTGAACATCAGTTGAGACAGCCAGATGCTCTCGGTGAAGTAGATGATATAGATCGCCTGGATATAGCATAGACGGAAGAACTGAGCGACCAGATTCCGGGCCGGATTCGTCAAGCGGATGAACAGCAGCATCAGCGGGGTGAGGAGAAAAAAGACGATCCCCATGAACAGCTCTCGGTCGATGGCGGCGCCGAACAGCTTCATCTCGATCTTCCCGATGTTTAAGAGGGAACAGAGGCAGAAGATCAGATTCAGGAATACGGCGAAGAGCTCTACCGGATAGATGACTTTCTTTGTGCGCTGCGCTGATGATTCCATAGTATGCAAGTGTTACAACAAATGATGCTCACGGTACCACCGTACCGTTTCTGCAACAGCTCCGTTTTCCTCTATTGAAGCAATCCCGAGAGCATTCTTCAGTTTGCTGTTGGAAAATACCCAGTACACGGTAGCCATCTCTGCAATCTTATCGGGATTCACAATCGATGCCCTCTGCGACATCCGCTGTTTGAGGCCGAGAATGGCTCGAGCCGGATAGGCGACCCATCGGGGCACTTGAATGTATCGATAATCGGGAGACAAGCCGAGCTGCTCTCGAACCAGAGTGAAGAACTGGGCTACTGTCCGTGGTGCGTCGTAGCAGTAGCAGTAGGTTTCCCGGTACAGTCTCTCGTTCTGCACTGCCTGCAAGAAAAAGAAGCCCGCATCCTGAGCAGACACATACGTATAGGGATCCTTCGGGCCGGAAAACAGGGCTATCACGCCACTCTTGGCAATCCGAAACATCTTCAACATCTCGTAATCATGAGGTCCGAATACGATGGGCAGGCGGACGATCGTCCAATTGAGTGAGGAAGAGCGGATCAGCTCTTCGGCTTTGAGTTTGCTCTTCCCGTAGTGAGATACCGGCGTGCAGGGATCCTCCTCGGTCTTCGGCCTGTCAGGAGACGAAGCGGGACCGTTGGCGGATGTAGAGGAGGCGAAGATGAGATGTTTGACCCCTTTCCCGTAGCGGGAC
>CAZBXU010000279.1:0-3291 GCA_964495755.1 uncultured Spirochaetaceae bacterium
TCACAATGCTCCCCAGTGCGGCGGCAAATCCGGAGTTCATCAAGACGACGATGAAGCTTACCCCCCACACGCCGGTGAGGGTGGCAATCTGAACGAGGGTTGTGAACTGATATTGAGTGGTACCCCAGAAGCCCCAGGGATATCCCAGGAAGCCGACCGAGCGAAGATACTCGAAGGCAATCCAGGCCATGGGCAGAATCAGGAAGCCGATACGCCGGAGATTCTTGTACAGCCAGAGGGTGGGAATAAGAAAGAGGACATAGAAGAGGAAAAACACAAGAGTTACGAGCTGCAACGTGACCAGACTGTAGGTGCCGAGCCAGAAGTTTAAAAGCATGGTCTGCAGCAGGCCGTAGGTTAGGCCGTAGAAAACACCCCAGCCCAGTGAGTTGGCCCGAAACACGAGCAGCAGAGGAACCAGGGCAACGAAGGCAACGTAGCCGAGACCTTCCAGGCTGAAAAAAGAAGGAAAGGAAACAACGGCAAGCAGGACGGAGAGCAGGACAATCGGCAGGGCCCAGCGGGATAGGGCCGACGCAAAGCCGGATGCCCGCCTGATGCGCCAGAACAGGTAGAAAAAGGCATTCACCAGGAGCAGAGGGCCGAATTTAACGCTTGCGGCCAGGCGCTCCTGCCGTGTATCCAGAGCGAGCCGCACGGCTCCGCCGCTGGCCATGAAGCGCTGAATGTAGTCCATGTTGGCATTCAGAGCGTAGATATAGGCAAACAGGTAGAGCAACAGACTGAGCACGAACAGGACCTCGGGAACTCTGTACAACCCGGCAGGATTTGAGCCGGTCTTCCGTGCCCTGGAGGGAACGCCGATCAGGAGGAGACCACATACCAGATGGGCCAAGAGGATGGCCGCGTACAGATAATTGGAGTAGGTAAGGGCATCCAGAGAAGGTAGTGCGTAGGGACCCCAGTACAGCAGTACGCCCAAACCCAGAGTTACCGCTACATAGACAAAACCCATGGCACCCCCTACTGCCTCGCCGGCAGCGCTATTCGATCAGAAAACGGAAGTGGCGTTTTTTCCCCGCCCGAATCAGGATCTTCTCTCTGTCCGCATAGCTTTCATCGAGGCGAAAGTCTACCGAATCTATCACTTCGCCCTCCAGGTAGGCGCCGCCCTGGCTGACCAGCCTGCGGGCCTCCCCATTGGAGGAACACAGCCCGGCCCGGACAAACAGCTCCAGGATTCCCACTCCCTTGCGGAGCTCCTCCCGCTTCAGCGGCGCCGAAGGAACGCTTTCCTTGTCCGCGTTCCCGTCGTCGCAGAACACGGCGCGGGATGCCGAACGGGCGCTTTGCGCTTCCTCCTTCCCGTGGACGATCGAAGTCAGCTCCATGGCCAGCCTCTCCTTGGCCGTATTGATATCCCGGCCCTGCAAACGCCCCAAAGAGCGCACCTCTTCGATCGGAAGGAAGGTAAACAGACAGAGCAGTTTTTCCACATCAGCATCCGGCACGTTCAGCCAGTACTGGTAGAACTCGTACGGGGAAACCAGCTCGGGATCGAGGAAAAGGGCGCCTTTCTCCGTCTTTCCCATCTTCTGTCCGTCCGCCCGGGTTACCAGGGGCGTGGTCAGGGCAAAGGTTTCGGCTCTTTCCACCCGGCGAATCAAATCCATTCCGGCAACGATGTTGCCCCACTGATCGTCCCCGCCCATCTGCAATCGGCACCCCTGGCGCTGATACAGCACCAGATAATCATAGGCCTGGAGGATCTGGTAGTTGAACTCGATAAAGGACAACCCCGTATCCAGTCTCATCTTGTAGGTCTCGAAGCTCAGCATGCGGTTGACGGAAAAATGCCTGCCGATCTCCCGCAGAAAATCAATATAATTCAGGTCCGCCAGCCAATCGGCGTTGTTGAGCATCAGCCCGTTGGAGAAATCGAGGAAATGGGAAATCTGCACACGGAAGCGATCCGCATTCGTCTTGATGGTCTCGATCGGCAGGATCTTCCTCATCTCCGTCTTCCCGGAAGGATCGCCGATACGGGATGTGCCGCCGCCGATCAGGGCGATCGGTCGATGCCCGGCCCTCTGCAGGTGAGCCATGGCGAAAAGCTGGACCATATGACCGACATGAAGGCTCGAGGCTGTGGGATCGAAACCGATGTACAACGTGACCTGTTCCTGGTCAAGAAGTTTGGACAGTCCCTCTTCATCCGAGCATTGGCTGATGAAACCCCGCTCTTTCAGTGCTGTAAATGCTCCCGGCATCAATCCACCCTCCTGTACTCCCTGATGGACTGACGGATCCGCCCGGGCAGCTCGGCGATGCTCACCCGCACCTGTTCCATCGTGTCTCGGTAGCGCAGGGTAACGGTGCGATCTTCCTTGCTCTGGTAATCGATGGTTACCCCGAAGGGAGTTCCGATCTCGTCCTGGCGACGGTAGCGCCGCCCGATGGCCCCACCCTGATCGTAGAAGGTGGCAAAATCCTCCCTCAGATCCCGGGCAACCTCCTGTGCCAGTTCGGCAAGCCCGTCCTTCTTGACCAGGGGAAACACCCCGACGGTCACTGGTGCCAGTTCAGGGTGTAGTCGCATCACCACCCGTTTCTCTCCCTCAACCTCCTCCTCGTCGTAGGCATCGGCGAGAACAGTCAGCACCGTCCGGGTCAGACCCGCCGAGGTCTCTATCACATAGGGGATGTAGCGCTCCCCGCCACGTAGATCGTCGAGGTAGGTCAGATCTTTTTTGGAGTACTCCATGTGGCGGCGCAGATCGTAGTCGGTCCGATTGTGGATTCCTTCCAACTCCTTCCAACCGAAGGGGAACTCATACTCGATGTCAAAGGCAATCTTAGCGTAGTGGGCCAACTCGTCGGGGCCGTGCTGGTGGAAACGCATACGGGATTCCCGGACTCCCATCTTCTTGTAGAACTCGAAGCGCTCCTGCTTCCACTGCTCGAAGTACTTGCCATCTTCGGAAGGGTGGATGAAGAACTGCATCTCCATCTGCTCGAACTCGCAGGTGCGGAAGATGAAGTTCTTGGTCGTGATTTCATTGCGAAAGGCCTTGCCCACCTGGGCGATTCCAAAAGGAACACGCATACGAGCGGTCTGAACCACGTTTTTGAAGTTCACGTAGATGCCCTGAGCCGTTTCCGGGCGCAGGTACACCAGGGAACCGTCGCTCGCCACCGGCCCAATGTGGGTCCTGAACATGAGATTGAACTGCCGCGGATCGGTAAGCTCTCCCCCGCACTCGGGGCAGGTGTGGTTCTCCAAGTTCTGCTTGGGGATCTGATCGGCTCGGAAGCGCTGCTTGCATTTCT
>CAZBXU010000280.1:0-3272 GCA_964495755.1 uncultured Spirochaetaceae bacterium
CCCCCCCCCCCCCCCCCCCCCGCCCGCGGGCCGAGAAGAGAAGACCGCGACACGGAACGGAGGGTTTGAGGAGTCGAGAAAACTATAGAAAAGGTGAGCGGTTTGCCACATTGGTTGGCGCTCCTGATAATCAGGATAATTGTTCTATAACGAACAAGTCCTGACGCCCCGGGGCTATTAAAGACCATTCCCGGTACCTGGACTCAGGCCTTACCACTCACCCAAGCTATTATTATAATCCAGTCGGTGGAGAACTGCCAGTCTAGTTTTTATGAAATTGCGTCCGCTGGATCGGTGTGGTATGATTTCGGGAGAGAGAACAACAGGCGATTTTTACAACTGCTGGAAGCGCAGAATGGCAAATTTTTTAAGGGGTGGAAATGTGCACTATGGAAAAATTGTATGTCGGCGTACGCAACATTGTGCGCCTTTATGCATCATCAAGAACGCAATGTTTCCGAAAAAGTTCCGCAACTACAGCTTTGTGAAACTTCCCTTCGGCAACAGCTAATACAGTTTTCTCAAACTCTTCTTCATCAGCTTCAATTTCAACGCTATTCAGTGACAGAAACACCAGAGATGATACTGCCCCTGTCCGTTTATTGCCGTCAATAAATGGATGATTCTGGATGATGTGGAAAAGATAAGCAGCAGCCATCTCAAAGATGTCCGTGTGCAGAAACCGGCCGCCGAATCCGGCTGCGGGCATAGCCAAAGCAGACTGCAGGAGGCCTATATCTCGAATACCTGGATGCCCACCGTATCGCTCAATCTGATCGTGGTGTATCTCAATAACTTCACCTAAACTGAGAAATACGGGATCGTCAACAATCATTCAGCCAAGTGCTTCAGAGCATGCCCGTACTTCCTGTTCGTCGTTTTGAGAGCCTTCTTGAACTTATCTCGATGTATGTCGTCTCGCACGGGTGAAATCACAAGAACCTGCCCATCAGTTGAGACCTCTAGCGGCGTATCTGCATCGATCTTGAGTAGATTGAGCACTGCTCTGTCTATAACAATTGCCAAGCTATTGCCATGTTTGGTTAATTTTTTAATCATGTTATTACCTTAAAGCGATCAACCAATGTAGCTCCAATGTATAACCATATTGTTTCACGCGTCAAGATATCGTAACACTTTTTCGTCAACCTACACCCCTTGCGCGAACTCTGACTGCTGTCGAGGTGGAACCTGTTCAATCTAATAATCTACCTTCTTGGCTGCGCCCTGGTTATTTCAACTAGTGCGCAGCACAGTCGTTTATGGCCGTTGAGTCACTCAGGATTTCCCTGTATTATCTATCGAGGAGGATACTTTGAATAACCTGAACAGGATCACACACGACCCACGAGTCATGGGCGGCAAACCGTGTATACGCGGTCTCCGGGTGACTGTCGGAACCATAGTGGGACTTCTTGCGTCTGGCCATACCCAGAAGGAGATCCTCGACCAGTATCCCTATATTGAGCCTGAAGATATCAAGGCTGCTCTAGCTTACGCAGCATGGCGGTCCGAGGAAGTGGAAGTGCCTCTGTCCAGTTCATGAGAATCCTCATTGACATGAATCTCCCACCACGCTGGGTAGATTTTTTTACAGATCATGGACTGAATGCGATTCATTGGAGCACTATAGGTCCGTTGAACGCCCCGGACTCGGAGGTTCTTGAATGGGCGCGTGAGCATAACCATGTCGTATTCACGCACGACCTTGATTTTAGCGTTTTACTGAGTCTAACTCGTGAGGCTGGCCCAAGCGTCATACAGGTCCGCACTCAAGATGTGACACCAGAGGCGATCGGCTCTCCTGTGCTGGCTGCAGTAAGGGATCATCAAGAGGCGCTAAATCAAGGAGCGATTGTGACGATCCAGCTTCATGCTTCTCGTGTGCGCGTGTTGCCAATCCGGAAACGCGATTGAATTGATCCTATCAAAAACTAGGTTTTCGCAAAGGCACCCCACCCTTATACTACATAAGGAGCACAAAGATCACGACTCTTTTGTTGATTGAGCCAGATTTCGGCCAATGGCATTGGAACATGCCATGATCGACGAGGCGGTTGTGGACGTGGGACTGAACTCCATGGTAGCTTTGCTGTAGTACCACGGAGGCCCTAGCCCAATGAGCTGGATTGTTGACGAAGCTGCCAAGAGCGATCCTTCCAAGGATGTAGCCATCCTCGAGAATCCTGAAGCAAGGCGGTTTTTGGACGGCCTGCTTACCAATACCTTTTATCCAGCTATTTGCCGATTCGTACAGGCCACTGGCTATGATGACATTCTACGTCAGGATCCGCCACGGATCGAGACAGAACTCGCGTACGCTCTCGTACGAACGGTTTCATTCATGATGGTCGATGGGCTTGGCTATCCGTTCCTCCGGGGCGATTTTCAGTGTCAGATGGACGGATGGATGCTGAAACGGCAGTTCTGGCTCGGTCTTCCAGCAGACACTGATCCAGCCTTTATGTTCAAGATTATCGAAGACGAGATGTTTTCGGGCAATCCGCCTGTGCTTATGATCGAAAAAGCAGAGAGCCGGCCAGACTGGAACATCTACTACCACATCACGCTGTCGAGTGGAACTGGGACCAGCTGGGGACCGGGACATAGCGAAAAAGCTGCTCTAAAGACGATAGAGACGGTCATCACAACCTCAGCCGAGATGTACGAGGAATCGATGGTGGAAGGCTTCTCAAACATGGCTGAAGTCGAGAGGTTCCTCACCATCGCTTACAAAGCCTTCGAGGCCTGCTAACGGAGGGAAAGGCCGACATCTGGCAGTCAATGTTGAGCACTCAAATATTAGAGCATTATAGATTAAGGCTTATTCGAAGGGAGTTTTCCTGGCAGTGATACCAGACGCGCAGAAGAAAATTAAAGCGAAAATACGACGGTACGAACGCAGTCTAAGAAATGAGCAAGCAGAGCACGGATTCATTAGTGACGGATACGGCAAGAGGTATCTGCTTGGGCCGATGTATATGCAACTTGGAAATATAGTAGGGGCCCTAGAGTCATTTGAATGGTTCCAACAAACTTTTCCAGATGATGTGGGCGAACCATTTCAATATCTTTGTTGGGCATTGGTTTTATTCAGAGTGGGAAAGCTGGATGCAGCAAAGGAAAAGCTGGTTCAGGCAATGCTGATGAACCTTTATCTTGTACCTCATTTATTAAACATTGAAATACCCCAGCTGGAAATCTGGCATGGCTCAAACATGGAAGAGCCAGAGTATATTGAGTACTTGCCTGAAGAATACTTGGATTTATGG
>CAZBXU010000281.1:0-3236 GCA_964495755.1 uncultured Spirochaetaceae bacterium
TCTTTCGATTGTTCAGTAGTTCCAGATCAGATACCAACCGGTATCCGGCTGGGCAGTGATGTCCAACGACGAATGCAATGTCGACTCTTCATTATCGGCGTCCAGGTCCTTGGCCACAACCCCGAAATCGAAGATACCGTTGCCGATATCGGCGTTGTTCACCATGTATTCCGGGCTTGGATCCGCAGTTAGATTTTCTTCAAGCACGAGCCATGATTCCGGAGGATTGGCCCCGTGGATTCGAAACAACACCCTGTAGAAATCGATCTCCGGTGAAGGGACGTCCCAGGCCAGGGCAACCGTCTCCTCAGTGATCTCAACATCTTCCGGATCGGTTCCCTCGATCTGACCGTCCTCCGTACCCTCACTCGCTTCGGCGTACTTGAAGCCCACAGCCGTATACATGGGACAGCCGAAGAGGAACAGGATCAGAAGAACGAAGACAAGAATACCTAAATACTTTTTGCTCTTTCCACACATTTTTCTTCTCCTTTCAATGAATCTCAGGAGACTTGTTAAGGATTATAACAAAGGATGGTTAGGATTGCAAAATCTATTTCTGCGGAAAGGCCACGGCGATGATAGGATGGATCTGCAGCTCCAGATCCTGGTTCGCCCTCAACTCAGCCTGGACGGCCAGGGTCGAGCCCATGGGGAACACGAAGAGAAATCCCAATCCGCCGCCGAAAAAGAGGTTTCCGATGTGCTCCTGAGCGGCCACCACGGGAGGTGCGACCGACGTGTCGGTATCCGTGTAGGTGAAGGATTGATAATCAACGAGCACATTCATCCGCAGGAGCCAATATGAGGTCAGCCTGAAGTTCCTAGAGAGATCGACCCCGATCGTGTAACCGGTTGCCCTGCGGATCAAGTCGTTGGCCTCTAGATAATCACTGCTGACGTTGACGAGCCCGTAGGAACCCATGATCTGCAAAGACAGAGGGATTCGGGGGGACTGCTTCAAAACATTCGCCTTGTAGGCAAAGCCGATTCCCAACTCCGAGGCGCTGGTTCCCCCGACCTCCCCCAGTGTGTAGCCAAGGTCGAAGCCGATGTCCAGAATCCCCGCGATCGAGTATCCGGTGACGACCTTGAGCCCTCTGAACCCTTCTTGGCTCCACATGAGCCTGGCCTCTCCCCCGAAGCCGTTTTGCCCCTTTTCCAGGTAGGCTCCCTGCGCAAAGGCTCCGAAAGAGCAGACAAGGAAAACAACGATGCAGATCATGCGGACGATCCTCATATACTAAACATACCCCTTAGTTAAAAAACTCTCAAGAAGCCGGATATTTGTGTCAATTATTCGAAAAAACCATTCTCTATGTGCTATAGTATGAATGAGGTTTACAGCATGAAAGGCATCATTTTGGCCGGAGGGCAGGGAACGCGCCTGTATCCGGCTACTCAGGTCATCTGCAAACAGCTTCTCCCGATCTACGACAAGCCCATGATCTACTACCCGCTGTCCGTGCTCATGCTTGCAGGGATTCGGGAGATCTTGATCATTTCAACCCCCCGGGATCTCCCCCGTTTTCAATCCCTCTTCGGCAACGGGCGTCATCTGGGCCTCTCCTTCTCCTACGCGGAGCAGCAAAAGCCGAAAGGAATCGCGGAAGCCTTCATTATCGGTGAAGCTTTTATCGCCGATGATCCGGTCTGCCTGATTCTGGGCGACAATATCTTCTACGGCCACAGCCTGCCTGAGATGCTCGCGGACGCCGCTCAGATCGATGAAGGGGCGGTCGTGTTCGGATACTCCGTAAGAGACCCTGAACGCTACGGGGTGATCGAGTTTGACGACGACAGAAAGGTTCTGTCCATCGAGGAAAAGCCGGAAAAACCCAAATCGAACTACGCCGTGGTGGGCCTGTATTTCTACGACCGACACGTCGTTGAACTGGCCAAGTCGCTCAAGCCCTCATGGCGGGACGAGCTGGAAATCACCGACCTGAACAACCTCTATTTGCGGGAAGGGCGGCTCTCGGTAAAGCTAATGGGCAGGGGCTATGCCTGGCTGGACACGGGTACCCACGACTCCCTCGTCGACGCAACCCTCTACGTGAAAACCATCGAAGAGCGGCAGGGACAGAGTATAGCCTGCATCGAAGAGATCGCCTATACTATGGGATATATCGATAGAGACGGTCTACGCGCCCTTGCCAAACCTCTTGAGAAATCAGGGTACGGCCAATATCTGCTCAATCTGATTGCGGAGTAACGGACAACACCGTGAAATTCGAAAACGGAACGATCGCAGGGATTCATGTGTACCCCCTGGCCAAGCGTGTCGACGAGCGGGGATTCTTGGTAGAAACATTTCGGAGCGATTCTCTTCCCGAAGGGTTATCTCCGGTCATGTCGTATGTATCCTACACTGAACCGGGAACGGGCCGGGGCCCCCACGAACACGAGAGCCAAACCGACATTTTTGCTTTCCTGGGTCCCGGCAACTTCAAAGTGTATCTGTGGGACAACCGCCGGCAATCCTCCACATTCTGCAAGAAGATGATTGTTTTCGCCGGCGCCGACAATCCGGCCACGGTTGTGGTTCCGCCTGGAGTCGTTCACGCCTACCGGAACATCTCAAAAACCGAAAGGGGTATGGTCATAAACTACCCGGACAAACTGTACGCCGGACGGCAGAAAAAGGAGACCGTCGACGAGATCCGCCATGAAGATGAACAAGATACTTTTTTTCAGGATTTTTTGAGTTGAGCGTCTGGCTCATCGGCAACCGGGGCATGCTGGGCACCGAAGTGGAATCTCTCCTAAAAAAGAACAACATGTCCTACCTTTCCAGCGATCAAGAGGTGGATATCGGCGACAAATCTGCGCTTCAGGCTTTTGTGCGGGAACATCACCGCAACAAACCAGAGTGGATCATCAACTGCTCGGGATATACGGCGGTGGATCGAGCGGAGGATGAACCCGAACCAGCCTTTCGGATCAATGCGGAGGGGGTGCGCAACATCGCGGAAACCACCAAAACCCTCGATGCTGCCGTCATCCACATCTCAACAGACTACGTATTCGCCGGGGACAAACGCTCTGCCTATCGTGAAGAGGACCCGACTACCCCAATCGGCGCCTATGCTAAAAGCAAACTCCAGGGGGAACAATACGTCCAAGACACGTTGACGAAGTACCACATCCTTCGTACCGCCTGGCTGTATGGAAGCCGGGGCAACAACTTCGTCCGGACTATGCTTCGGCTGTTTCAGGAACGAGACACGGTGCAG
>CAZBXU010000282.1:0-3218 GCA_964495755.1 uncultured Spirochaetaceae bacterium
TCGGTCTTCCGCAGGATTTCCGCTACGATGAACAGGCCGTCGGCCGGATCGCTGAACAGGTAAGCCTGGAGTTCTTGTTGGAAAAACTGGAAGACCCGGTGATGCAGGAACTGCTCCGTATCCATGGCTTCGAGTCCCTCTGGAAGGATCTGTTCGCCGACTTGGCGGCAAACCATCTCCACTTGCCTGGAGAAAACGATTTTCCCGCCATGGTCCGTGCCCAAATTGATCGCTGCCGGGCGGATCTGAAGAGCGAGCTTCGAACAGTCCGCGACCTGATCGATCAGATTTATGCGCTTGATCCCCGCACTGTTTCGATTCAGCGGACCCAGGAGACCCTTACCGGCTTCGAGAGCGTTTCCCTCCATCTGGCAGAACACCGTTACACAGATGCGGAGGAGCATCTATCCCGGCTTGTTCTTCGCAAACCCGGCGGACGGGGCGCCGAGGATATCGAGCGCTTGAAAGGTTTGATCGACGGTATCAGGCCGGTGCTCAAGAACCTGGGTACGTTGGCTTCAACCCTGTCGCAGGAAAAAACTCTTCTCGGGTTCTTCTCTCTGCTCGAGGATTTCACACAACGCTTCGTAGAAAAAAAGCGAACTCTCGGCGTGGTTACTTTTCAGGACGTCGAAAAACTCGCGGTCCAAGCCCTGATTCGGGATAAGCCTCTCAGGCAGTTCTACAAGAACAGATATCGCTACATCATGATCGACGAGTTCCAGGACAACAACCGGCTGCAGAAGGATCTTCTGTTTCTCCTGGCGGAAAAACTCGATTCTCTGGACGACGGGGTGCCGCCGGGCTGTGATCTGGCACCGGATAAACTGTTTTTCGTCGGGGATGAGAAACAATCGATATATCGATTCAGGGGCGCCGAGGTCAGCGTATTCAAATCTCTCCGTACTGAGCTTACCAAGGTCGGTGGGAGCACCGTCGATCTGGATCGCAATTATCGCAGTGAATCCGGGTTGATCGAATTTGTAAACACCGTATTTTCCGTAGTGATGGCCGATGCCAAATCTGACTATGAAGCCCGCTACCAAAGAATGCGAAAGGGTGGTGCTGACAACTCTTTTACGGCGCAAGTCCACCTGTTCTACGGAAGCCAGGAGCACAGTCCCGAGCAAAATCAGACATTCCCTACTGCCAACCTGGCCGAGGCGTACTCCGTAGTTCGCTTCATTCACGAGACCGTAGAAGAACAAAACCTGTCTGTGGCCTCGGATGGGGGAATCCGCCCGGCAACCTACGACGACTTCGCCGTACTGTTGCGATCGACGAGCAACCAGATAAATTTCGAACGTATGTTCCGGCACTTCGGCGTACCCTACAGCACGGACAACCTTCGAAGTCTTTTCACCGAGGCGCCGATAAATGATTTTTACCTCTGGCTGCAGCTGGCCATCTATCCGGAAGATCGGGCAGCCTACGCTGGAACCCTTCGGTCTCCTTTCGTGAACATCGGTGATGAAAACCTGATACGTTTCATGCTTGCTGACAAGAACGGGCAAAGATCTGACCGGGAGCCGGATCGGAAACTTTTCTCAAAGCTCGACTCCTTCGAGATGGACGAGGAGGATCGAAGACGATTGGAGAAGGGTAGAGAAATCTACACCTTCCTCCGTGAGTCGGCGGATCGAGTGCCGATTGCCGGGCTGTTTCACAGTCTTTGGTACCGCTTCGGCTACCGCTACACGATCCTCCGAAATCCCCAAAACCACAACTACCTCGAATACTACGACTACATGATCGAGCTGGCCGAACGAGCCGATCGACAGGGAGACAGCCTGGCGGTTTTCCTCGAATTCTTGCGCCAAAATCTCGGCAGGTACGAGCGCCTCGATGATCTTCCGGTTCTCAAGCCCCGGCTGCCCGGCGTCCAGCTTCTTACCATTCACAGATCCAAGGGTCTCGAGTTCCCCATCGTGGTGCTCGCCGATATGGGCAGCATCGGCAGACACCGCCGCGACTCAAGGCCCTACTACATTTCCTCGCAGTACGGTATCACCGTCAATCTCGGCTCACAGAACTACTTCACCGACATCGGCGAAAAGGAGTCGGACAAGGAAGATCTGGCTGAGATCAAGCGACTGCTCTACGTTGCCCTTACCCGGGCTCAAGCCCATCTCGTTCTTGCCGGCACTCACAAGCAGAAAAACCGACAGACCCCCAGAGCCCACCTGAACCTGCTCCTTCGTGGATTGGGTCTTGGTGAAGATACCCTTGTCGAAGGATCGACATCCCACAATGCGCCCTATCAGCTCACGATTCACAAAATCGAAGCACCACCGATGGAGCGGCTATATGGCGGGGAGCGGCCTGAAATACCCGTACCGCTCAAGCTTCGGGATGCACTGTATCAAGGAAAACCAATCCAACGACAGGTACTTCGCCGGGAAGTTTCGGTGACTGAAGTTTGCCGGCACCTGAACCCGCTGCTCGAACAGAGACTGAAAGGTGCGGGCTTGAACACGACAATCAAGAACCTCCCCTCAACAGAAGCGGATACTCTTCTAAAGAAGTACCGCCTCGAGCCCCACTTCGGAATCCTGACTCATCGTCTCCTCGACCTGTGGAGCCGGAGTCCCGCCGGGCCTCCTCCGGAACCTGAGTGGATGCGCACAGGTGTTCCGAAAGAGTACAGAGACGTGCTGTTTTCCAGCGCCGTCAATCTTTGCCGAAAATTCTTTTCTTCCGAGCTGGGAGCTCTCGCCCTCCGGGCGAGGCGTATCGACAGAGAACTGCCCTTTCTGTACTTATTCGGGGATGGCCGGAACCCCCTGTATATCAGTGGCCAGATCGACCTGGCCTTCGAATGCAAGGACCATATGTATCTTATTGATTTTAAAACGGATCGTATCTACAAACCTGGCGAACACGATGCACAGTTGGGGCTCTATCGCTTGGCGATAGAGGAGCTGACGGAGAAAGAGATCTCTACCTTCCTGTTTCTGCTGCGCAGCGGCGAAGCGATTCTATCCGACGAGCGGCTCGATCTGACGGAACTGGTCGGGGAGGTACGGCATCTATTGTAGTTTCGCGTCCGGCACCGCAACCGATCAGAGCTTGAGGGTCAGACCGACCTCTGGTTGAGTATTCGATCTTCCAGTGCGTCTCGGCCGGTGTTTTCAGAGACGAGAGGCAGTTGAAGAGGTTCAAAATGCGGGCAAGCAGCTCCAACATGAGGCGGATAATGATTTTCACATCTTTTGTGA
>CAZBXU010000283.1:0-3211 GCA_964495755.1 uncultured Spirochaetaceae bacterium
TAGATGTAACAATACTGTTACCGTTTTCTTATTTTTTACAAAAAAACTACGTTTAGATACGAGTTAATATGAGATTTGGGTGGGTAGATAATTGGAATTAATAATCCTCGTTAATTGTACTGGGTGAGAACGAACGCACAAGCAATCGTTTTGAAGATAAGAGATCAGGTTTATTTTCATGACCGAGAGTCCAATTTTCTTCCGGATATTTCCACGATGTTTTCCCACCGTCCGGTCTATATGTCTACTCGACCTCCTGGATGGTAGTTCTTGCAGGTGAGTCTTTCTGCATTGGAGTTACGAGCATACGATCCTTTCGATGACATGCTAGCATCATCACGATTGGGAAAACTTATCGCAAAAGAGATGCCGCCGAAACGAGCTATCTCATCAGGGGATCCGCCATTTCACGAATCTCCAGGTGCACAGCTAAAGTTGCAGTATAAATATAGTATCCATATGTTATAATCTTATCAGCAATTATATAACCTTACGCTTAATACCCAACTCGCTAGTCAAAATCAACTCTTTACACATACATGCCCCGTCGAAACCCTTCTTCACATCATCACTTTATCCCCGAAGATTCTCTGCTCACAGTCTTCTCCCTTATGGGTACACGTAATATTCATTAATTGAACATTACGATTTGGTAATGGGGAATTCCGTGTGGTGAAAAGAGTTTGTCAAAGATCCCACTTCTTCCCGTATTTAGAAACGACAGTGATGGCATTCTTTCGTTCTTACAACCAATGTCGCTTCACATCTAATTAAAACACATAATGACTTTTTTTGCAAAGAAAGTTTCTCCGCAATTCGGTTTCGCTCATCGGCCTACCACAGTTGACTAGGAATGTGTATGCAACTTACAGACCAAACTATGATCTTGAAATAACTCCTTAATGAATAGACAAATAGGCTTCAGAGAACACTTGACTCTTTAACCAAAGGGATGCAACTTTTGTTGACATAGTCAACAGGTAATTACTACTATCTTTTTCCGATATAGAGAGTTAGGGCGAATTACGAATTTACGACAAAAAGACGAAATCTGCGGTACATTGACACGCGCGATATTCGGTCTTGGGACTTCGGTATAAACTCGATCCATGTTTCACCATTCTAATACCGAATTTTCGTTCTTCTGTTGGAAAATCCCCTCTTTCTGCGCTTCCACACGTCAAAAATCAAACCAAAGCAGCTGCTTTTTTGCATTAATGCAACAACGACCCATATCTCTATGAGGAAGAGAATTATGTGGAGCCTGTTTGGATACGCTTGCGAATTTGCAAAATTGATGAAGCAGATCCTTTTTGGGGGAACAGCAGGGAAACGAATCTGATCCCGGATCAGGTTGTAAAGATACGGCTATCCTGCTATTTTCATCCTATCAATCAAGGAAAGAGTTGGGAGAAAATGAACTCAAGTAAAAATGACCTGCAACCGGAACATTTCCGGACCGTGGAGACCGCCTTTGGCAAGCTGTACGAAATTGTGAAACGGCTGCGTGCCCCTGACGGCTGCCCCTGGGACTTAAAACAAGACCCCTATACGATTCGCACCAATCTCATCGAAGAGGCCTACGAATGTGTCAGCGCCATCGAAGAGCAGGATGACGAGAACTTGGAGGAAGAACTCGGGGATCTGCTACTGGTTGTCACCATGATCGCCTACATGAAGGAACAGGAGGGCCGGCTGCAGATGACCCGGGTGCTCAAGCACATCTGCTCCAAATTGATCCGCCGGCACCCGCATGTGTTCGGGGATGCGAAAAAGAAAACCCCGGATGAAGTCGTTGAGCAGTGGAACCACATCAAGGACCACGTGGAGGGCAAAAAGCCGAAACACTCGGCTCTGGAACGAGTGCCGCGCACCCTTCCGCCCCTGGAGAGAGCGTTGGAAATACAGAAAAAAGTTTCCAAAGTCGGATTTGATTGGGACCATGTGAGTCCGGTTTGGGAGAAACTGGAAGAAGAAATCGAGGAGCTCAAGACAGCTCATGAAAGCCGAGACGTCCGCAGGATCGAACAGGAGCTCGGAGACGTGCTGTTCACCATGGTAAATCTCGGCAGACTGCTGAACATCGATCCAACCCTGGCCTTGAACGGTACGAACCAAAAATTCATCAATCGTTTCCAAGAGCTGGAGCGCCGCCTGCGGGCTCAGGGCCGCAAGCCCGAAGACCTTGATTTAGACGCCCTGGACAGCATCTGGAATCAGATCAAAACGGACGACTCGAAGTAGTCCGTCACCTGGGAAGGGACGTCTCCGTTGTGGGCAAACTGCCGCTTTCGCACAATTCTAAAACCCTGTTTCAGGGGATCGGAAAAGCCCATACGCTTGATGAGATTCAGAACGTTCCCGGAACCTTTTTCGGGCTGCCGGATTACGATATCGACACTTCCGCCTTGTCTTGAAAATCGATCCACAACTTCCGATATCTCGTCACGATAAGAGGAAATCTGCTCCGCCAGCGTGTCCAGCAGCTCCGGCTGATCCGCCTCGATCGAAAACTCAGAACCCCAGTACAACGACATGAGGGAGTGCTTTTTCTCACCCACGCGATACGGCTGTAGAGCTTTTGCTTGGATTACCTGTATTCCTTCGGGGAGCACATCGCCGGTCCGCCGGCGGAAGCTCTCTCCGCCGTCCCAGTCGAGGACCTCGACCATGGCGATCTCTCGCTCGGATTCCAGACCGAGAGAGATGGGTTGGGCGAACTCCAGACGTGGTTTGGGATTGAATCCTTTGGTGAACTCCACTTTGTATCCGGCCCGAAGAAATGCTCGCTCGAAGATTTGGGCGACGTCCAGATGTCCCAGAAACACCGCTTTTCCGGTCTTGCGGAAGGCGAAAAGAATACGTCTGCTTTCCTGAGCCGGCGATTCCACCACGGACTTTTCAGGGCCTCGTTCCCGAGCGCGTTTGTCCAACTTCGATATCGCAGTGGAGGCGGAAGGAAGCTCGAGGGGTTGTAGTTCCTTACTGCACACTCCGCACAGATGAGCACAGTCGATACAGCAGGGCTCGGTGAGCACACCCGCCAAGGCCTTGGCATTTTCCTCCTCCAGATATTTGTTGCTCACTCCCAGCTTGATCGATCTCCAGGGTAACGGCTCCCCCGAATCTCTGGCCCGGCAGCTTTCCCCCTCCACATCCCAGTCTGCCTGATCGAACAGCCTGCGCCACAGCTGCCACTGCACCAGCTCTT
>CAZBXU010000284.1:0-3190 GCA_964495755.1 uncultured Spirochaetaceae bacterium
ATTAGAGGATAGTACCATCCTGCCGCTGAACTACGAAGACAACTACATCGGATACAAATACGGAGAGAACAACCTTGCCTTTCTATTCAACTACTCCAATACATTTTCTCGCGCGGATTTCAATGCCTCGCTGGAGTATGTAGTCTCCGGCAGTAAATCACCTGCAAATCCCTGGCATGAATATGCGAGTCATTCCGCTGCTGGTAGCAACACCCGACTGCTCGATGATCCGATACTAGAACATACAGTAGCGGCCCAGGTAGCTGCCTCTTGGTCTTGGCGTAAACTGACCGTATTCACCAAGTTGCGATTGGGAGAGGTTTTCAACAAACTTGAGCTTGAAGATCCGGGAAACGGTGACCTCGGTCCGGATATCTTCCGTCCCCAGCCGGGAAACCATGAGTTCATTTACCAGTTGACCCTAGGTCTAACCTATGTGTTCGGAAGCGCTGGCGAAGAAAATGGTACACATTTTCCAGTTAAGAGTTGGTAGATCAATTTCGCATATTCGAGGAGGACGCACGATGATGAGACAGAAAGAAGTAGCGATACTAGTACTTTTGTTCGTTTTGCTGGCAGCCGGAAATACGTTCGCTCAGGTAGAGGCTCTCAGTTCCGTTGGAGCATTGGGAGCCGGGTATATGTACACAACCTATCTATCTGTAGGGGCTATCGCAGACGGCCACTACTATGAGGTCTACGATGATGAAACTGCGGTGCAACTCATGGAGGAAATCAAGAGTCTTGCCGATGCTACCAGCGATTCGCTGCAAGAACTTCTTCATAGCGATATCCTGGACGTCGAGGATTTTACTTTCATCAACGAGATCATTAACACTCTCGGACTCCTGTACAGTCAAGCGGAGAGCTACCAGAACTACATCGAAACGGGAGATGAAAAACAGGCGACTTTGTATGACAACTATCGCAACAACGCCTGGGCCAAGATTGTTGACCTGCTTGGGATCAAGGAGTAACGATCTTCACACGATCATTTCTCCCTTGGCGTCGATATTCAACCACGCCGATCTTTGCGTACGATAATTCCCTCTTCGTTGCAAGAATGTGAACAAACGTAAACTGTAACCTGACAGACACACGGCCATATCATCTATCTATTTCGGATTCTCACCTTTTCCTTGATGCGCTGGATGTGGCCACGGCCCATGCCCTTCACTTCACAACCCAACTCGAAGTAACGCTCGATCTGTTCGTCGTTGAGGATGCAGAAGCAGTCGATCAGGGCAAAGGGTTTGCCAACCGTGTTGAATACTTTCTCTGGATCGATGTCAAGATACGATTTATGCCGGACAGCCAGGACGATGGCTTTCACCCCTTTCATGGCCGACCACATATCCTTATCGACATGAAGGGTTCTTAAGCTTTCTTGCCTGTTGAAGAACCGACCGTACCCGAAAGAATCTTCACCGAGGTCTTGATCCTCAATTTCCTGCCAGCTTTCAACGTACGGATCGTGCACCCGGATGCTTGCCCCCATTTCAGTCAAGCGGCGTGCGATGAGCTCCGAGCCGCTGTAGCGGGTATCCCCCACGTCCTCCCTATAAGAAACTCCCAGAATCAAGATATCCGCAGCCGCGATGGGCTCGCCCATATTACGAAGCGCGTCTCGCACAAGCTGAGGTACGTGCATCGCTCGCGAGTCGTTGATATCGATCGCCGCTGGAGTCACTTTGAAAATATTGTCCTCCCAGCCAAGAATATGTCGATACGCCCAGACACCGAGACCTCCATCCTTAGGCAGGCAGTATCCTCCGATACCCGGACCCGGAAAAATGATATTCGAATGAGTGGGACGCACCTTGATGGCATCGATCACTTTCTTAAGATCTACACCGTTGCGCTCGGCGAATAGGGTCCATTCGTCCATAAACGAAAGGATCGTTGCCCGGTAGCTGTTCTCTATAATTTTCGCAGTCTCTGATTCAATCGGCCGCTCCATGACGGTCAGGGGATAGTCCTCGGTGTTCAGGACCTCCGACAGAAACCGAACCACCTTTTCCTTGGCTGCATCGTTGATGCCGCTGCAGACTCGCCAGAAATCTTTGACCGAGGAAATATAGTTCTTTCCCGGCATGACACGCTCATAGCTGTGAGCCAGCAAGGGATCACTTTCGATGCCTCTGTTCTGGAAGATCTTTTTCATAATTGGGTAAGCGATCTGTTCGGTCGTGCCCGGTGGTACGGTAGTCTCGATCAATATCAGTGCTTCCGGTTCCACGTAACTCGCAATTGTAGCGAAGGAAGTCTCAAGAGCTACCATATCGGTAGTACCGGAGCGCACATTCCCCAACTCGCTTTTCACATAATTACACTGCACGTCCACGACAACAACATCGGCGAACTTTAGAGCCTCTTCCTGGTGGGTCGCAACCAAGGTCTTGGTTTCTAAAACACAACGTCTTATCATAGCTGCCAGTTCGGGATCCTCGGCCTTAATCGGCGAAATCCCCTGATTCAAAACAGGTATTTTCCAATAACTTCTTGCACTTGGCCGCTGTACACCGATAACTAGTTTCGATTTACTTCCCGTTTCATCTGCAGTATCCGCAATCACAGCAGCCATCGCGGTACCAACAAATCCGAGCCCGAGTACAATCACTATCTCCTGGCCGCTCGCTCGGGCCCGATTTACCCTCTTTTCCAGTCTTCTCAATTCAGCCTGGCTTTCTTCATGATTCGGAAAAGGAAACGTTTCTCCGGCGGGACTTGTGGATTCTTGTTTATTCTGAGATTGATTTTCATTCATAGGTGTTGTTCTCCTGCACAGTAAGGCTGTCAGATCGTTATGCCATATTTCCGTAGAAAATGGAACTGGACTTCAGCGAACAAGCACATTCGTCTTTACATCCTTCTCGATCCCGTTTATTCTTGGCAATTAAGGATGGGATATGATCATCGAAGAAAAAGCCTATGCAAGGGCCGGATTGGTGGGGAATCCCTCGGACATTTTCAAGGGAAAAACCATTTCGCTACTGTTTGATGCCTTCCAGGCGACAGTAAAACTTTACGAAACACCCCAGTTGTCCATCGTGCCCAACTACCGGGACTTGATAAGCTTCAACAGCTTGACAGACCTGGTCGCCTACCGTAAGCAGTTCGGTTACTACGGTGGAATCCGGCTCATCGAGGCGATCATCGTTCGTTTCAAGGAGTACTGTGACCAGCAGGG
>CAZBXU010000285.1:0-3147 GCA_964495755.1 uncultured Spirochaetaceae bacterium
GTTTGTCCTCGGCTTCGTACTTTCCGTGGAGCCTCTTCTCCAAGCTTTCATCGGTCTGCTCGAGCTCCTGGAGCATGACCTTGGTCAGCTCCGGATCATAGCTCATGCCTACCCGATTGCAGCGCTCCTTGATCAGACCATCAAATTTCTCCGGACTTTTTCTGTAGTTCTGCAGACTGCCGATGTCATCCCGTATCTCCATCCTCAGCCTGATGGAATACTCATCGATCTTGATCTGTTCCAATCTTTCGAAGAAGGGATCGATTCGATCTTTCAACAGTTCTTCGATGTCCTTACGCTTCTGCCGGGCCAGCACCGAGGCTTCGGAGGTGGGATCCTGCAGAATCCAGACGCTGCTCTTCAAATACAGTTCTTCGAGGAACTGACGGATATCCGCATGAACCCGGCGAATTTCCGCGATCTCTTTCATTTCGACGAAATGAACATTGCTCATGAAGGAGTTGCGAATCGCGTATACATTGTTGACCAGCTCGGCAAGCCAGCGGGTGTTGTTCTGGACCTCTCCCTCGCTGCTCTGCAGGTTGTGCTTATGAAAGACGATTTTTTTTCTTTCCGAGTCCAGGCCAGCCGTGATGCCGCTGTCCGGGGAAAAAGAGCGTCGGAAGGGAACGGGCAGGGTGCGGATCGAATCAGCGAGAGATCGGTACAGATCTTTCACATCCGCTGCGCCGGCGAGCAGCCGCTCTTTTTCCTCCTCAAGGTAGTGCAGCATCTCGGACAGCCCCATGACTGGTTCCTCCCTCCACTAGAATAGTAGTGTAAACTTCAGCGGATAAATGTCAACTTTGTGCTTAATATGTCGAGCTCCCATCCGATAATGTAAGTAATCAAACTATGGGGTCTTTGGTCCTGAAGGGTTTCCTTCGGGGCCTTTTTTTTTGTACGCCTATCCTGTGTGGTAGATCCGCCACAGCGCCTCGAAGCAACCGGCCAGGCGTCGGCCCAGTTCCTCTCCACCGGTGGTGGTGAAATCCGCTTCATTTTCAAATACACTGCAGGGAACCTTCAGATCCTGAACAAGAAGGAAACGGGAATCGCTGCGGCTCAGCTCGCTCCAATCATCGAGCCCGTACAATCGTTTCATCTTCGCCTCGGGCAGGCTGTGCTCGAGGATGCTGTGCGGCGCTTCAGGATTGAAACGCTTGTGGTTTTTCCGCAATGACTCCTCGAAAGAAACCTGAACGTAGAGCACGGCTGCGGCCTCCAGGACATCAGCACTCACCTGCTCGAAGGCACGCCGGTAGCCCCCGTGCTCGCTTCCCCTGGAAAACTCGATGATCACCGTGTTTCCCTCGTAAAGGCTCGGATCCTCTGTTTTCCGTTTCTTGTACTCCAGGCACAGACGGCGTATCAGCAGATCCCACAAATAATCTTCCTTGAAATAGCCGTCCTCCCCGGTATGCAACGGGGGTTTTCCCATTTCCGCAAGGAGCTTGTCCTCCTCGAACCAGGCCCAGAGCATGGGAAAATCATCCACAACTTCCAGCTCTCCCAGATGAAAACGGCTGCGGCGTCGGTCCGGGTCGAGTTTGCTCAAATAGTCGATTATCTCGCTCTTCCCGGAGGCGGGCCTGCCCACGAGAATCAGGACCTCAATTATATCAGCTTTTGTTTTCAGCGAGTCCTCACCTTCACATCGCCCATCATGATAAAGCCGGTGATATGCACCCCCGGCCCTCCCCTCGGCGCTTCGGTCTTCACCCGCTTTCCCTCTTTCACGTCCCCTAATATCGGCACCACTTCCAGTTGAACCGGTAGGCTTTCCGGCACGGTGATGGTAATGCTGCTCATCAGAGCCAGAATGTTGATTTCGACGATCTCGGAAGGGAGCTCCAGGTCGCGAAAGTCGAACTCCAGCGAGCTCATCAGGGTTCGGGTACTCACGAGGCGGCTCTTCAGCCATTGCCCCCGGCACCTGCGGCTCATCATGATCCCGTACACGGGCTGCTCATCCTCCCGGAGAACGATCCGCCGGGCCGCAGCGGGCTCCGGGGCCTCCGGCTGATCCTCCGCCAGTTCCCCGGGAATGTCGTCGATCAGCTGTGCTAATTCCTGCACGGATCGTGCTTGATGTGCCAGCGAGACTCGTCGTTCGAACTCTTCCATCTCCAGCACGTTCTTGGCAAAGCACTCGCTCAAGATTTTGACGGTTCGCTCCCGCTGAGCCGGCAGCCCCACTACACCGCGTCTTTTCTGCGGATCCGGGACTGTCATGCCTGATTCATCCGCTCAAATAGCTTGTAGAGGCTGTGGGTTCCCATATTCTCCAGGCCGATGGCCATAGCCGAGACGTAGAACTGGTGAGCCATAGCCAGCCCCGGCAGGCTGAGTTTCATCCGCCGGGCTTCCTTGAGGGCAATATCCATATCCTTCACGAAGTGTTTGATGAAGAAACCCGGATCGAAGTTGCCCTTGGCGATCCTAGGTCCGTAGTTGTTGAGGCTCCACGAAGCAGCCGCTCCACTGCCGACCACGGCGATCATCTCCTCCAAATCGACTCCCGCCTTGTTGGCGTAGAGTAGACACTCCACCACCCCGATCATCGTGGTGGCTATGTGGATTTGGTTGCACATCTTCGTGTGCTGGCCTGCTCCGGCCGGGCCCATGTAGGCGATGTTTTCACCCATCAGCTTGAACAGCGGCATCACCTGATCGAAGATCGTCCGATCCCCGCCGGCCATGATGGCCAGCTTTCCCGAACGAGCGCCCACATCTCCCCCGGACACCGGTGCATCCAAGGCGGAGACGGACTTGCTCATCGCCTCCTCATAGATTCGTTTGGCCAGAGTCGGTTCCGAGGTAGTCATCTCGACGAGGATCGATCCTGCCTTGGCCCCTGCAAGCACGCCCCGTTCGCCAAGAACGACCTCCTCCACGTCGGCGGGATAGCCGACAATCGTGAAGACGCAGTCGCTGTTGCGGGCTACCTCGAAGGGGCTTTCGCACCAGGCAGCCCCGGCGGAAAGAAGGTCCTGCGTTTTTGCTTTGGTCCTGTTGTAGACAAAAGCGGTATAGCCCGCTTCGACCAGGTGCAGACACATCGAGCGGCCCATGACGCCTGTGCCGATCCAGCCAACATTTTTAATCTCCATCATATCCTCCCCGATTTCCTTTGATCAGTTTTTT
>CAZBXU010000286.1:0-3138 GCA_964495755.1 uncultured Spirochaetaceae bacterium
GGCAGAAGGGTCGATGGAATCTCTCAGGAAAAAGATGCAGCCCGGCTACCGGGTGATTCTGGAGTTTGACAGAATCCCGAAGGATGATTGGCTTAAGGGTATGAGCGTGATGTGCTTTAGAGAAATGGATAACAGGATAGAACTGACTTTCGAGAACCTCTCCGTTGTGCCGGATATCGTGAAAGCGGCGGTTCAAGGAGGCGGCAGAGTGGCAAGATGTGTTCATCAGGAAAAAACTTTGGAAGAGATTTTCTCAGAAATTACAGGTAGGGGCGAGTGAAGCTACTGGCCTTTATCAAGAAAGACATCCTCGTAGCCCTGAGCTATCGCTTTAGGTTACTTTTAGGTTTGGGCAGCTCTATCATATCGTTGCTGATCTTTTACTTCATCGGCAGAACCTTCAGCGGCGCCATATCCCCTTTTCTGGAACCGTACGGGAACGATTTTTTTTCCTATGTCCTGGTAGGCATAGCAACGGCCAATTTCGTCACTATAGGACTCAGTGCTTTGGCCGATGAGATACGATCCGCTCAAGTTGAGGGGACCCTCGAGTATCTGCTGGCAACCCCGACTTCAATCTACACAATCTTGATCGGAAACACTCTCTGGTCATTTATCACCGCATTTCTGAGCGCCGCGGGCATCCTGGTTCTGGGTGCAATTTTTCTTCACTTTCAGGTTTCTTTGAACGGTGCGCTGGTCGCCCTGCTGATCCTTATATTGACTTTCGCCGCTTTTCTCACCATCGGAATGTTGTCTGCTTCGTTCGTTATGATATTCAAGCAAGGAAATCCGATAGAATATCTTCTCGGTTGGTCGAGTTTTTTTCTTGGAAGCGTGATCTTCCCCGTTGAAGTCTTGCCCCGTCCGTTTCAACTCTTTGCCCAAATTCTTCCTATAACGCATGCCGTTCGAGCGCTCCGCGGGCTGCTCCTAGCCGAATCCACGTTAGGCGAAGTGGTTCCGAGCATTATCAACCTATGCATCTTCATCGTGGTCCTGATTCCGGTAAGCGGCCTTTTTTTCCGCTATGCGGTAACCCGGGCTAAAAGAGATGGAAATCTTATCCAGTACTAACAGGAATATTATCGATTTATATCAAACTTTGGTATGATTTTTTTGTACCAGTAATGGTTAAAAATACGACCCCAAATCATACATTGTCTGTATTGACCGCAACTGACTTCGAATATAGAATGAGAACGTAATTAAAAAGTCCACCCATAGGGAAGAGGAGTGCTTTTCATGACAGACAAGAAAGTGTATACACCGCCAACATTGAGCACAGAAATGCTGATCGTCGGAGTGTTCGGTACCTATGGTTCTAAGGGCTCCCATGGAAGCCGAAAGCGAAGACACCGGAAATGGTTCTGGTGGTGGACACACTGAGCCGATTCGCACTACGCATTTCTTTGCGTCGGGCGTAGCGCGCTGGAATAGAATTCCGTCTCTGCTTGGTACTTCAAACTAATCACAAGAACGAAATAATACCTTTTCCCTTCAACCCGTCAACGAATACAAACAGATCATCTCGAGCCCCTTCATGGGTAACCTCGTACTCAAGACAAATCAAATCGAGTATCCGGCTAAGAGATTTTTTCCCGTCGATGGCCTTCCAGACAAAAGTACCGGTTTCATCAAGGGTATGAAGCTCTTCACCCTCTTCTGTCAAAATGATTGTCTCATTGCCAATCTGTCGTATGGTGAGTCCTTCGGCCGGCACAGGCACTGCCCCGAGATTTTCCATTACAGACCTCTTTATCTGAAAATTTCCTGATCGATGAGTTCCCAAAAGCTGCGATTCCGCTGAAACTCAAGCCAGTATACTGGCACTGACCGTTGAATCTTGACCGCGATGTCCAGCATCGCTGCACGGACAGCCGGGGTAATCACTTCGTCTAGTCCGATCGGGGGAACGATCTCTCGAATCAAGACCTTCACCGCCTCCGTGTCGTTGGTTTTTGTCAGTTTATGTTCCGATCCCTGCTTAAGCAGCAGCACTGCATTTAGCCTACCACAGCCGGATGATTTTTCCATGAACAATCCGTTGAAAGGGGTGCTCTTCACATCAACCCCTTTTTTTGAGAAGCTTATCAGATTCATTTCATCATTTAAAACAGTATCAGGAAGGCTCAATTTGGCGACAGTTGATTTGCCCGATCCCGGACGGCCCACAAACAGGTACCCATCACCGCGATGGAGTACTCCGGCCGAGTGAATCAAAAACTCATTATAATCGGTTGTGTCTCTCGCAGAGTAATATGCCTGATACAAGAGCTGTTCAAAGACCCGGATGGTTGGAACGGCAGTGAGTATTCTATTTATCCGGACTCTTCCATCCTTGGTATCTCTGTTGTAGTAACCCGAAACGAGGCCGCCTGCCATCTCAAAACCCCTTTCAATAAGAGCTTTGGATGTAAACAGAGAGTTCTCTATACCTGTTGCCGTTTTCCGCCGGCTGATCTTGAAATCCAGGTGTATATCCGGTATCTCTTGGGAACATTCACAGCCAAAATATTCCCTAAACATGGCGGCGTACCGTGTCGGTTGGAAACTCATACCCAGCACGAGATCACCTACGGCTAAACGATACTCGTTTTTCTTCATCGACGAACACTCTATCTCGCTATTAGGCGGGAGGCGTACCCCCAAATTGCCCTCAAAACCTGTCTGAGGGCTTCAACACGTGCTCTGTGTCGTGCGGTTCTGGATGCAAGAGATACATAACCACCGTTTTTATTCTGGCATTCGAGTACCCGGCCGACGACTCTTTCTGCTCGGATAAAGTGGCCGCACGGATTGGAATCGCCTTTCTGAAAGAAGTAGCATTTACTTCCTATCCGAAGAATGAACAGCAACCTATGAGCCGTCAGCTTCTGCTGTTCTCTGAAAACGATGATATCACCTGCGGAACAGGCATTCCAGTGATTTCGATGGATTCTAATATTCCGGCCAATTCCCATTACTGGCAACATACTGTCACTGAGTACCGGGAGCTCGATTATTTCACCCATTTCGAGACTGCCGTCCAGAAGCCTGAGCCATTGTTGAGTCAGTCGCCTGTTCTGTCTTTCCATCTCGTCGGGCATGCACTACACCAGGATTGTTATAATGCCTGTTCCTCCTATAGATCAATAA
>CAZBXU010000287.1:0-3082 GCA_964495755.1 uncultured Spirochaetaceae bacterium
ACATCACCGCCGCCGGCCAGGCGCTGAAGCTGCGGATCACCACCACCATGATCCCGAAAAAGATTCCGTAGATCCAGCGCCCGGGATTGGTGGCTTGAGAGGCGGATACCGGTTCGGTGATGACGAAAAACACGCCGAAGATGAAACTCCCGGCGAACAGGGCGTACAGCGGATTGCCCGCCGAAGACAGCCCGGTCAGCCAGAACGCGGTCTGGGTTGCGAGAAAACCGCAGAAACCGCCCACCACGATCCGCCAGGCGGCGGCCTTCTTCCAGACAATGTACAATCCCCCGAGGATGAGGAGAATAGCGCTGGTCTCACCCATGCTGCCGGAAATATTTCCTAGGATCAGCTGAAGCCAGGGAGTTTGAACGCCCTTGGCCAGCTGCGACAGGGGTGTTGCCTGCCCGATGATATCGGCGGCCACGGCTCCATAGCGGGCGAACCCCGCTGGGAACCCGACAAAAGGATTTGCCCAGGAAGCGGTCAACTGCCCGCCGAAGCTGATGTACAGAAAGGCTCTACCCACCATGGCGGGATTGAACACGTTCTTTCCGAAGCCCCCGAAGGCCATCTTGCCGAACAAGATACCTACCACCGCACCAAGAGCGGCCATCCAGTAGGGAATCGTCGGCGGCAGAGACAGCGCTAGGATGAAGCTGCTGACAAACACCGCTGAGGTAACCGGTTCTTTACCGCGCCTCAGGAATATGAACTCGGTGAGAAATCCGGCCACGTTGACGATGGCCAGAATAATCAGGCTCCTCCATCCGAAGAAGTATATAGAAGCGATGACGGCGGGGATCAAACCGTAGAGGACGCGCTTCATGGGTAGCTGCCATTGAATCAGCTTCGCACTTTTAGCCTCCGCCATTCGTGAAAACCTCCACAATATTGTAAGGCTCATTATTATTGATTTTATAAACCTTGGCAAGGGAAACGGGATCTGCTATACAGGAGTATCATCCGGAATAACTTTGTGGTTCTCCAACGAAGGGTACCGGGTGCGATTCACCAACGAATACAGAGGCACCGGGTCGTTATGATAGGATTCCGTTTGCAGCTGAAGCAGCTTCCCGATGGGCGGCTGATCTTCACGATACCGTTGGGCTACAAGATTCTACTTTTCCTCATCGGGCTGCTGATACTCGTCTCCCTGATCATTACCAGACAGGAAGGTTCGGGCAGCATCTTCGTACGGGTAAATACTATCCCACTGATTGTCTGTCTCCTTGCCTTCCTTGGCTCTGCCTACCACGAGCGCTGGATCTTCGATCGAGAACAGGATCAAGTCATCTACCAGCACGGCATCTCTGCCCTGCACAGCAATAAGGTGTACAGGATACCCGATCTAGAGAGAATCGAGATCGCACAGTTTGTGAAGGGAAAGGCCGGGGATGCTCAGACAGCAAAGAGGAGTATCGTTTTCCGACCTATCGTCACCCTGTCTCTGCAAACCAGGGACGGCAATAACGTTCGTTTGGAGAACTACAGGGCTTCCCATCGTCCCAAAGTGGAAACAACAGCCCGGACAATCGCCGAGTACTGCGGGATTCCCTATAGAAACGGTATTCGGGGCAGCAGTGATGTGTAGGAACTTTTGATCCCACCTTACCTAGGGGTCGAAGTGGAGAAAACAGGCGACCTGGTGATTCTCCTCCACCTCCCTCAGCTGGGGAATGTTGTTCTTGCACTTGTCGGGCATGGCATTGGGACAGCGATCGTAAAAGTAACAGCCGAAGCGCTCTTGGTCCGGGGAGGGAACGTCTCCTTCGAGGATGATCCGCCGGCGCTTTCTCTCTATTTCGGGATCCGGGATCGGTACCGCGGAAAGCAGAGCCTTGGTGTAGGGATGCAGGGGCTTCTTGTACAAAACCTTGGAATCCGCGATCTCTACAATCACCCCGAGATACATCACAGCGACTCTGTTGGATATATGCTCGATTACCGCCAAATCGTGGGCTATGAACAGATAGGTAAGGTTGAACTCTTCCTGAAGATCGTTCAGCAGGTTCAATATCTGGCTCTGGATGGAGACATCCAGAGCGCTGATAGGCTCATCCGCCAGAATGAGCTTCGGGTTCAGAGCCAGAGCTCGAGCCACACCGATTCTCTGTCGTTGACCCCCTGAGAACTCGTGGGGATAACGGTTCACGAAGTAGCGGGAAAGTCCGACCTTTTGCATCAGCTCTTCTACACGTTTCTGGATATCCTTCTTCGTATAGTTGAGAATACCCCTTTTTGAATAGATCAACAGAGGCTCTCCGATGATCGCTCCGGCGGTCATCCGCGGGTTCAGGGAGGCATAGGGATCCTGAAATACCATCTGCAGGTCCATCCGGGCTTTGAGCAGCTCCTGCTTGCGAGCCTTGCAGAGATCGTTTCCCTCGAACCTCACCTCTCCATCCGTCGGCTTATGCAGCTGGGCGATGCAGCGGGCCGTGGTCGATTTGCCGCAGCCCGACTCGCCGACCAGGCCCATGGTTTCGCCCCGAAGGATGCTGAAATTGATCCCGTCCACCGCCCGGATAGCCCCGACCTGGCGTTTGAACAACCATCCCTCTTCGATGGGGAAATGCATCTTCAGATTCTTTACATCCAGCAGAATGTTGTCGGTCGACACTTACTTCTCCTCCTTGTACAGCCAGCAGCGGACAGCTCTCCCGTCGACGGCAAACTCCGGAGGATACTTCTTTCGGCAGATATCCATCGCGTTTTCACAGCGGGGATAAAAGGTACACACATCGGGCAGATCGATCAGGTTCGGCGGCTGCCCTTCGATGGAGTACAGTCTCTGCTTGCCCGGCTTGTCGAGGCGAGGCACGGATTTGATCAATCCTTGCGTGTAGGGGTGCTTCGGATCCTGGTACAGCTCATCCACCTTCGCCTTTTCCACGATCCGGCCAGCGTACATTACACAGATATTGTCGCACATTCCCGCCACCACACCCAGATCGTGGGTGATGAGAATCACCGCAGTTCCGAGCTGGACGCTGAGGTCCTTGATGATCTCGAGAATCTGGGCCTGAATCGTCACATCGAGGGCGGTGCTGGGCTCGTCGGCGATCAGAACCTCCGGGTT
>CAZBXU010000288.1:0-3045 GCA_964495755.1 uncultured Spirochaetaceae bacterium
CCCACAGACGTAGAGCTCGAGGCCCTGGCCCAGACTTGGTCGGAGCACTGCCATCATAAGGTGTTCAACGGGATAATCGAGTACCGGGACGAAGCAGGCCGGAGGTTGACCATCGATTCCCTGTTCAAGACCTATATCCGCAGAGTCACCGAAGAGTTGGCCAGTCCCTGGCTGCTCAGCGTGTTCAGCGACAACGCCGGAGTGATCCGTTTCAACAGACAGTTGGCCTTGGTCTACAAGGTGGAAACCCACAACAGCCCCAGTGCCCTGGATCCCTACGGCGGCGCCATGACCGGTATCGTGGGAGTAAATCGGGATCCCTTCGGCACGGGCCTCGGCGCCCGCCTGATCGCCAATGTATGGGGCTACTGTCTCGGCAATCCAGGGAAGCCCGTCGAGGCGATTCCCCGGGGTCTGCTTCATCCCCGGCGGATTCGCGATGGCGTACACAGGGGTGTCATCGAGGGGGGGAATCAGAGTGGGATCCCCTACGCCCGTGGCTGGGAACTGTTCGAAGATCGCTACCTGGGCAAGCCCCTAGTGTTCTGCGGAACCCTCGGGGAAATGCCTCTGTCGATCCGGGGGATACCCTCGACGGAGAAGCGGATCCTGCCGGGAGACGCCGTTGTCATGGTCGGAGGCCGAGTAGGAAAGGATGGGATCCACGGAGCTACCTTCAGCTCCGAAGAGCTCCACGCCTCCAGCCCGGTACAGGCCGTTCAAATAGGGGATCCGATCACCCAGAAGAAGATGACGGATATGCTGCTCGAGGCTCGGGACAGGCTCCTGTATAGAACCCTGACCGACAACGGAGCGGGGGGCCTGAGCTCCTCCGTCGGCGAGATGGCCACCTTAAGCGGCGGCTGCCGCATCGATCTGACCCGGGTGCCTCTCAAGTACCAGGGGCTGAATCCCTGGGAGATCCTGGTCTCCGAAGCCCAGGAGCGGATGACCTTGGCGGTGCCGGAGGAGAAGCTGGCGGAATACTCGGAGCTCTCAAAGAGGAGGGGTGTGGAGTCCACGGTCCTGGGCAGCTTCACAGGGGACGGGAAGTTCCACGTGCGCTGCGGCCGGAACACCATAGCCTACCTGGATCTGGAGTTTCTTCATCATGGAGATCCCCACTATCATCTGGAGGCGAATTTCATCCATAAGCACTACGAAGAGCCCACGGTCGAAGTCGATGATCACGGTGAGTGTCTCGAGCAGATGCTCCGGCGGCTCAATATCTGCTCAGGCGAGGAGAAGGCCCGCCAATACGACCACGAGGTCCAGGGCAGGAGCATCATCAAACCCTTCGTGGGCGGGCACTTCGATGTCCCCTCCGATGCCGCGGTACTGGCTGCGGAATACGGCGGAGCAGAGGGGATAGTGCTCAGCGAAGGAGTCAATCCCTTCTATTCGGATATCGATACCTACTGGATGGCCGCTTCAGCCCTGGACCTGGCCGTGCGCCGGGTACTCAGCGTCGGCGGCGATCCGGAGTTCATCTCCGCTTTGGACAACTTCTGCTGGCCGAACGTGGTCAAAGAAAGTATGCCTGAGCGCTCCCATAAACTGGCCCAGCTGGTACGGGCCTGCCAGGGACTGTACGATTTCTGCAAAGTCTACGGAGTACCGCTGATCTCGGGAAAGGACAGCATGTCCAACGACTGCACCCTTATCGACCCCCCGATTTCGGTTCCTCCAACCCTCCTGGTGTCCGTGATCGGCAAGCTCGACGACCTGAGCAAGGCCGTGACCCTGGATTTGAAAGCGCCGGGGGATCTGCTCTACATCCTCGGGGATACCCACGAGGAGCTGGGGGGATCGGAGTTTTACAGGTACTTCGGCGAGAAGATCCGGGGCCGGGCCTTCATCGGCAACAGCGTGCCCAAGGTAAACGGGAGGCAGGCGCGAGCCCTGTACCGGTCGCTGCACCAGGCCATCCGGGGCGGTCAGGTACGCTCCTGCCACACCCCGGCGTTGGGCGGACTGGGGGTCGCTCTGCTCCGCAAGGCTTTTTCCGGGGAGCTCGGTCTGGAGGTGGATCTTGCAGGGGTGCCGGGGGATGCTTCCGGTGACGTTGCACTGCTGTACGCCGAATCGAACAGTCGATTTCTGGTCAGCGTGGCTCCGAACAAACGCGGGGATTTCGAGGAATCCTTTAGAGGACATTCCTGCGCCTGCATCGGGGCGGTGCTGGAGCAACAACGGCTGCGCATCCGAGGACGCTCCGGCGCCGTGATCGTGGATCGGCCGCTGCCCGCTTTGAAGCAGGCCTGGAAGGAGACCTTGAATGGCCTCTGAGATTAAAGTCCTGATCATTACCGGAGATGGGCTGAACTGCGAGCGGGAAACCGCCTGGGCCTTTACCCTGGCCGGCGCTGCGCCCCATCTGGTGCACATCACCGACATCCTGAAGCGGGAGATAAGGCTTGCAGACTACGCCGCGTCGGCCTTTGTCGGAGGCTTTTCCAACGGCGATCATCTCGGAGCCGGTACGGTACAGGCCAGCCGCTTCCGACACGCCCTTCGGGAGGACCTGCAGCGTTTCATCGACGAGAACAAACCGGTCATCGGCATCTGCAATGGTTTCCAGACGATCGTGAAGATGGGGATTCTTCCCGGAGTATCAGAGGATGAGGATTCCTGGACCCGGACTGCCACGATTACGGCCAATGATTCGGGAAAGTTCGAGGACCGCTGGGTTCATCTGGCGGTCGATCCGGCTTCCCCGTGCATCTGGACCCGGGGGTTGAAGCGGCTGTTCCTGCCCGTACGTCACGGCGAGGGCAAGTTCTATATGGGGAAGGACCATCTGCTCGATCGGCTTCAGGGCAGCGCTCAGGTGGTCGCCCGCTATGCGACTCCGGAGGGCTCGCCGACCCAGGAATATCCCTATAATCCCAATGGGTCTCAGAGGGCCATCGCCGCCGTGTGCGATGCCACCGGCCTGATCTTCGGGCTCATGCCCCATCCGGAAGGCTATCTCTCGGCCTACAACCACCCTTGCTGGACCCGGGAAGCCGCCCTGGGCCGCCCTTTACCTGAGGAGGGGGAAGG
>CAZBXU010000289.1:0-3003 GCA_964495755.1 uncultured Spirochaetaceae bacterium
GTTCAAGACATTCTCATTACCTGTGGTAAGCTACATTGTCAGGAAGAGATCAGAAATAGGAAAATGACCTATGCCGACGATATGTAGGTTTTACGGCATATTGATACAGATGTAATTATGACGACCACAATCCGCCGCATTTCCATGCGATCTATGGCGAATACAAGGCCGTGATCGCTATTCAGGACTTCGCCATACTTGAGGGCGACTTACCTGCCAAGGCCGTGGGCCTGGTTATGTAATGGGCAAGGGCTCACAAAAACGGATTGCTGAAAGAATGGGATTTCGCGAGAAAGAAGAAGTCCCTGTTTCCGATCGAACCACTCGAATAGGAGAGACGAAATGTTCTTCGACGTTATGGAAGCACATTACATAGACAATTACAGGATAAGGTTGCGCTTTGAGGATGGATCGATTGGCATCGCCGATTTGTCTGACTATCCCAATGAAAAGAACGTTTTTCGAACGTTCCTCGACATGAACTACTTCAGAGATTTGCGCATTGAGTACGGGACTATAATCTGGGGTAACGGAGAGCTGGACATTGCGCCGGAAAGGTTATACACGATCGCAACCGGCAGTGACGCCCGTCAGATACAATTTTATCAAGAGTCCAGCAGTCTAAGACGACGTGGAACAACAAACGAGCACCATCTCGGTCGACTGAGATATACCCCCATTCATCGCAGATAAGCAGATCCTGCTTCGACAGTTGTTTTGAAAACTTTGACAGCCCGGCTCTACCTCTTTTGCATACGCAATTCCTCCGGCTGGGAGTCTATTCGACACGATGCCGGTTTGGCCGCCGGGAGACAATCGTCCCTGAACCGGGCTTAGAGGGTGGGGCTTCCAACCGAAATATATGGACTCAGGCTTTGGTTTTAAGTATCTTTGGAACTGCTCTCATCATCAGCTGAAAATCACGGTACAGGAATAAAACCATGCCCCATAGAGATTCGAAAAACGATTCGCTCAGGAATATTGCCATAATAGCCCATGTCGATCATGGAAAAACGACCCTGGTGGACGCCATGTTCCGCCAGAGCGGCACTTTCAGGGAAGGGCAGGAGATCGAAGAGAGGCTCATGGACAACTTGGAGCTCGAACGGGAGCGGGGGATCACCATCGCCGCTAAAAACTGCTCGGTCCGATGGAAGGGAAAGAAGATCAACATCCTGGATACTCCGGGCCATGCCGATTTCGGCGGTGAGGTGGAACGGGCCCTGTCCATGGTTGACGGAGCCATTCTCCTCGTGGACGCTTCGGAAGGCCCCCTCCCGCAGACGAGATTCGTCCTGGATAAGGCGCTCAGAGCCGGCCTGAAGATAATCGTTGTCATCAACAAGATCGACCGGCCGGACGCCCGGCCGGAGCAGGTGTTGAACGAGATCTACGAGCTGTTCCTGGACCTCGATGCCCTGGAGGAACAGCTGGAGTTCCCAATACTCTATGCAAACGGCAGGGCCGGGGTGGTCAAGACCGCCCTCGATGAAGAGGGGGAGAACCTGCACATCCTCTTTGACACCATCCTGAAGGAGATCCCCGCCCCTGCCTACAGCAAGGCCGATCCCTTTCAGATGCTGGTGTCGGATCTGTCTTACTCCGATTACCTGGGACGTCTGGCTATCGGAAAAGTCATCAACGGAAGCGCGCGTTCGAAGGATAACCTGATATGTATCGGAGAGGATGAAAAGCACAAACCCTTGAGCATCTCCAGGCTCCAGGTTTATGACGGACCAATACTCAAAGAGACGGATAGGGCGGAACCCGGTGATATTGTAGTTCTCTCCGGTATCGATGAGGTTCATATAGGCGATACCATCTGTACAAAGGAATCTCCCAAAGCCCTGAATCGCATTAGCGTGGACAAGCCCACAGTGTTTATGAGATTCAACGCCAATGCCTCTCCTTTCGCCGGAAAAGAGGGCAGGTTTGTCCAGTCCAGCAAGATATGGGAACGCCTCACAAAGGAATCCCTCAAGAATGTCTCCATAAAAGTGGAGCAGGCGGAGGACGGGGAGGGTTTTATAGTCAAGGGAAGGGGCGAGTTTCAGATGGTTATTCTAATAGAGACCATGCGAAGGGAGGGCTTCGAGATCTGTGTGGGCCGTCCGGAGGTCATCTACCGCTATGAGAACGGAAAAAAGCTCGAGCCTGTGGAACATCTCTCGGTAGAATGCGAGGTGAGCTTCACCGGGATTGTGACCGAAAAGCTCTCGAGGAGAAAGGGAAGGATGCTGACCTATGTGAATCATGAGAGCGGCCGGGCGAGGCTCGAGTTCAGCCTTCCCTCCAGGGCTCTCATCGGCTACAGGGACGAATTCCTGACGGACACGAAGGGGACGGGGATGCTCAACTCCTACTTTACGGGGTACGAGGAGTACAGGGGGGATTTCCTGAACAGGTTCTCCGGTTCACTGGTAGCCGACAGGAGCGGAGTGGGAGTCCCTTACGCCCTCTTCAACCTCGAACCAAGGGGCCAGGTTTTTATTGTTCCGGGCGATCCTGTGTACGAAGGAATGATCATAGGGGAGCATAACCGGGAGGATGACCTCAATGTGAATCCCTGCAAGACGAAGAAGCTCACAAACATGAGAGCCGCCGGAAAGGACGATGCCGTCACCCTCACGCCCGCGCTTCCGATGACCCTGGAACGTGCCATCCAGTTCATAAGGGAGGATGAGATGGTGGAGGTAACCCCCTCGTCTATACGGCTGCGAAAGAGCGTTCTGTCAGCCCAGAGAAGAAAGATCCAGAGCAGGCGGTAGGGGGTTATCGAGGGACCGCGGGCTAATAAACCGGAACCCTGCTTTTAAAGCGTTTCTTGGGATTGCTGGCGATCTCCACAAGGGGGCGTTTTCCGCCTCTTCGATTTTTAAAGGCCTTGACAATGGTCTCCGCCGTATAAAAGGGGACGGTTACGAAGGAATAGATGTCGTAGACCTGGGCGTCTCTGATGAGGACCTCGCTTACGGAGCTCTTTCTTTCGAGCAGATTGACAAG
>CAZBXU010000290.1:0-2983 GCA_964495755.1 uncultured Spirochaetaceae bacterium
GCGCGCTCATGCGGGATGAGCCGCAACCGTTTTGCCGAAGCCTTCGCCGGGCTGGATCTACTCGTGGTCCGGGAACTCTTTCTGACCGAAACCGCAGCTCTGGCCGACTACGTGCTGCCTGCGGCTTCATTCATCGAACGCTCCGAGATCCACATCTACGCCCACTACCAGTTGGTCTCCCTGTCACGAAGAGTACTGCAAATTCCCGGAGTCCTCGACGAGTATTCGTTTTGGCGGGATCTGGCCCACAGATTGGGCTTTGGGGCCAAATACTTCCCATGGCAGACAGAAGAGGAAGTCAACCGCTGGCTCCTCGAGCCTACCGGGATTCTCCCGCAGCAGCTGGAGCAACACCCTGAGGGCAGGGAATACAAATCGATTCGCTTCGGAAAGTACCAAAAGCAACCTCTGGCTACTCCTTCAGGAAAGTTCGAGTTCAGCTCCAGGTATCTGAAGGATCTCGGTTATCCGGCACTGCCGATCTACGATGAACCGCACTACGTACGCCACCGCTCAAAGGACTTACCCTACCTGTTGATCAGCGGTGCCCGCAAGCAGGTGTATCTGCATTCCCGCTACCGGAACATCCCCCGGTTCCGGCGCCTCCACCCACGGGCTGAGATCGAGCTTCATCCGGCGGACGCTGCCGCCCTGGGTGTTCGGGAGGGCGATCAGGTACGGGTGAGCTCTGAAATCGGCTCGATCGTCCTGCCGGCAAAGATCCTGGGGGAGGAGGAGATCCTACCCGGACTGGTGCAGATCACCCACGGTTGGGAGGGACAAGGAAATGTGAACCGTCTGACCTTCGACGGCATCACCGATCCGATCAGCGGCTTTCCCCTGCTCACCTCCGTACCCGTACGGCTCGAACGAGCAGAAGCGGAAGGCCGATCGATCTGATGGAAATGAAGGCCGGAGGTCCGCGAAGATTACAGGGAAAGGTCGCGATCGAGGCGGATGTGACGGAGGGCATACGGCTCAGTAGTCCGGTCAACCGCCTGGAGCAGCGGTCAGCCCGGCTTCAGGAAAAAAATACATCTTTCAACACAAAGGAGAAATGGAATGGCAATAGAGTTGAAGCTGCGCGTTGGTGATGAGGTTGCCTCCTTCGTCCTGTTCGAAGACAAAGCACCAAAAACTTGCCGAAAACTGGTCGAATCCCTTCCCTTGAAAAGTGTGGCAATCATTGCCAAGGTGGCGGGATTGGAAATCATGATGAGGGTTCCCTTTTTCGTGGACACGGGGGGTGAAAACGAAGTCACCCCCCAAAAGCCGGGAAATGTTTGTTTCGTACCGGGATCGCAGAATGTCTGCATCTTCTGCGAAGACCTTCCCGGTTTGGGCCCGTGCAGCTGGATCGGCAGAATCACCGAAAATCTGGAAGGCATCCAGAGAGAAGCCCGGAAGTGCAAGAAGCAGCAGGGCGCCGAGATGGAAATCTACGAACCGGGAAACCCGTACACACCCACGAAGAAAGACAAGCAGGGGAAATCATTCATCGAAAAGCTTCGTTCGGTTCGGGAGGAAATGTGGACCAACAAGCCCCGGGAGATCGCCGAGGCACTGGACAAATCGAAGGGCTACACAGACTCGTGGGGCTCGTCCTTCTTTCCCACCCTTTACGCCTGGGAGGAGACCGTGGCCTCCCGCAACACCCTCCTGACCCTCCGAACAACCTCGCTGGAATCCGATGCGGACCTCAACACCTTGAAGCTCATCGCCAAAAACCTCCTCGATCTTTACGTGTCCTATTTCAGGATGACGAATATGCGGGACACGACCGAGCTGCTCCGGGAAGCCACCCGGGCGGTGGAGAAATCGAGCTCCAAAGCGGAGCTTCAGGAACTCCTCGATGAGCTGATCCGCTACAGCGGTCGTCTGCACTACTGGATCGAACCGATGATGCCCTGGGAGGACATCATCCGGACCTTTGATTCCGCTACGAGCTGAAACGAGAAACCAAAACACCGCCATTGTGAATCAACTGAAAGGAGGAAAGAATGGAAGGCAAGGTAAGAGGAGACAAGCGCTACTACGGACAGGCGATTGGGATAGCCCTGCTGGACCAACTCCACTCCCAACCTCTGATTCCGGGTAACGTCGGCAATGCCAGCACCTACGACTTCCCGGTTCGCTTGAAGGTTATCAAGGGACTTCACGACAACCCCTACGCCCCGGTTCGGGATGAAAAGGGCCGGTATACACCGGATGTACAGAGGACCGTGGATACGGTCAAGGAGCTGGCCGCCGATGGTGTCCGAGCGGTGGTCATGTCCTGCGGCTTTTTCTCCGTGGTACAGGAGGTGCTGGCCGGGGAGGTCGACATTCCGGTTTTTTCCTCTCCCCTGCTGCTGGTTCCACTGATCTCCCGACTGATCGGGAAACAGAGAAATGTCGGCATCCTGACTGCCTCCAAGAAACGACTCACCAAGGAGTTTCTCGAACCTGTCGGAATCGATGAGACGACTGCCTACGTGGTAGCAGGCTTGGAGGCGTCGACCGAGTTTTACGCCTGTTTCATGGGGGGAACACGAACGATCCTGGATGTCGACCTGTTACGGAAACAGGTCGTGGAAATAGCAACAGGATTTGTCAAGGCTAATCCCGGCATTGGAGCTTTGCTGCTTGAATGCAGCGATCTGCCCCCCTTTGCCGCGGACATTCAGGAAGCCACCGGCAAACCGGTATTCGACTTTATCACCTTTGTCAATACCATCCATCAGGCGGTGGTTCAAAGGAGATATTCCGGATTCATCTGATGCGTTGATCTGTATCAGCTGAAAATCCCAGGGCAAAGCATAGAGCCTCATAGACCTGAGCCATCTTGGGCTGGCTCGCCGTCGTAATCAATGAGCCGACTTTGCCTTTAGGTATTGTCTGAATATGGTCTAAATTGATTGCACAGCTCTCCGGCATCCCATCCTCCATATCCAGAACAACCTCGGACGGTATGTCACGAATCGTCGACGTGATAGGTGCAACG
>CAZBXU010000291.1:0-2942 GCA_964495755.1 uncultured Spirochaetaceae bacterium
ACCTCGAGATAGCCCTCGGCGTAGGCCGGATCCCAGCCGATCTCCATGAAGGCGTAGGCCTCCACCAGGCCCTTGCCGAACTCCGCCTCGGCATCGATGCTGAAGTAGTTCTGGGTGACGACGAACAAGGCGCGGCCTTTGAACACGTCCTTACTGGTGACGTAGAAGCCGCCCACGAACATCAGGGCGAAGCCTCCCGGATTGCCGGCGCCTCCGGGTTTCTTCTCCATGATCTTGTCGTCCAGACCCATGTCCGGGCGCTCGAAGCGGGCCAGGCTTTTCACGTCGTCGATGTCCCGGGTGACGGGATTGATGAACAGCCCTCCCCCCACCTCGTCGAGAAAAATCCCCGGCGCAACGGCGATGGACAGGTTGGAGGCGGCCACGAACAGGCCCATTGTAGGCTGCCCCGCTTCCACCCCGATCTTGCCGACAGCGATCGCCTTGATCTCTCCGTCCGGTCCCGGGATCTTGAGCTCGCCGGCCAGGCGGAGCACGCCGCTCACATATTCGACATCCGCCTTGAGGTCCACCTGGCTCAAAGCGATATGGGCCTGCTTGAGCACGAAGTTGTGGTTCCCCGACTGCTCGTACACGGTGAGCTCTTCGAAGGTCCCGGCAGAGAGACTGGAGATAAAGTCGAAGTTGATCGTGGCCCCCATGAGCCGAACGTAGTTGTCCACGCTGATCGTGTGGGTTTCATCGGCCTGGAAGCTCCGGTTGGTGCCGTCATCCAGGGTGGTGTCTTTGCTAAAAGCTATGGTGGCCGGGGTTTCGCTCCACTCCACCTCGTCTACGGACACGTCGATCACCGACATGATGGACAGGGCACCGCTGGTGTCCGCGTCCGGGGGCAGGTGGGTGGACCCGTTCAATCCCAGGTGAAGCTCGTCGAAGGCGATGTCCCCCTCTATGCCGGGAAGATCCACCAGGATGATCGAGCCGGAGCAGTGGAAGAGGAAGGGGTCGGTCACGGGAAGCAGGTTGTCGATATTGATGGTCAGGGAGGAGGCCTGGATCTTCTTGTCCCCGAAGGCGGCGGAGAAATCGAGGGGATAGTCCGGGGGATTCCAGAAACTTGAGCCGTCCATGGCCAGCTCCACGCCGCCTGTGAGTGCTCCCCCCGACCACTCGCCGTAGCTGATGCGGCGATCTTCGTCGGGAGGAACCGCGCCGCCGCTGACGTTGCGGCAGTTGATGTAGAAATCGCTGCCGATCAGGACGGAGCTTTGGTTCTTCTCGAATGTGCCGTGGTTGAAGACCAGATCGATCCCCAGGTAGGTGATGTCCAGGCTGGCCAGGCTGTAGTCCCATTCGCTCGAGTCCGAGCTCCCGTCCAAACTGTGGCCTCCGGCGAGCTCGGCGATCGCCTCCGCCGGCCCCTGGCTGTCTCCCATCTGGTCGAGGATCAGGGAATAGTCCGTGGCCGGAAGGTCCTGGAAGGGCTCGGGAAGACTGCCGATCGTGCCGCCCAGGGCCAGGACCAGGGCACCGCTCTGCTCGACGATCCGGGCCTCCTCCAGGCTCAGGATTCCCGGGATGATCTCGTAGCTGCTGCCGAAGGTCAGGGTTGCCTCAGCGGCCCCGTCTGAGTACAGGCGAAGATTCGTGAATTGAGTCAGCTGCTGCTGTACCGGCGTGACAGTAACCTTCTCGTCCATGTGAAGACTGCCCGCCAGGGTGTATACGTAGCCGTGGGTCATGTCCTCGGCGAAGCGGAAGGCGGGAGTCGTACTGACATCGTGGAGCTTGAACTCCAGGCCGAAGGCGGTGAAGGCCTTGCCGTCCCCGGAAGTCCAGCGCAGATCCTGTGCTTCGATGCCGTCGGCGCGTACGATCAGGTTCTCGAGGGACAGCAGCTCTGTGCCGCCCAACTCGGGGAGCATCAACATGGCGTCCACGAGGATATGATCCGTCGCCGGACCGGTGTCGCCCTCGAAGAACACCCTCTTTATCCGCAGGGTGTCATCGGCAAAGTAGGCCAACACCTCCGGACCGCCGGCGAGCTTCTCAACTGTGCCGCCTCGGATTCGGGCGACTGTTGGTGCCGTATCTTCGTAGCGCACCTCGAGCCCGGTGACGGTCGCACCGGGGAGCTGGGCGCCTCCCAGTGAGGGCAGGCGTAAGGTGGCCGTGCCGGAGAAGCTGTATTCCTCGTAACCCGGAGCGCTGGTGACGAAAGCGCTGCCGGAAAGATCGGTCAGCTCCGCCACCCCGGGGACCAGGACCAGGGTGGTCGGCGGGAAGGGCGGCATTTCTGCAGAAACCGTGTAGGTCTGTTCGTCGGAGAAACTGACCGGCGCGGTTAACTCCACCCGGATGGTATGAGCTCCCGCGGCCGTCGTCGGGAGGCTCCCGGAGATGGGGAAGGAGGTGGTTCCGGTCACGCTGACTGTGAAGCTGGGAGTCGAGCTCCAGCTCAGGGATCCGTCCACCAACACGTGCCCCTGGACCACTCCTGAGCCGGTGGCGTGGACGGTGACCGTCGGATTGGAGATGACGTCCCCCACGTAGTAGGGGGAGGGCGGCAGGGTCACCGAAACATCGGAAACCGTGAGAGTGGAGGGAAGACCGCCGTGCACGGTCACCGGAATGCTGGCCCGGCCTTCCACCGGAGTTCCCAGGGTGTTTACTCCGTGAATCGTGTAATCAAGAGAGAAACCCCCTACCGTGCTCGTACCCAAGGCCTTGCTCCGCTGCAGGCTGGTCAGGGAGACGGTGCGGCTCAATGTAGTGCTCGTGCCGCCCGAGATGATCAGGCTCAACGACTGAGGCAGGCCGGTTTCGGTGCCCCAGGAGGGGTAGTCCCGTTCTTCTTGGATCGAGGTGATCTCGATGCTGCCTGTGGCCGTCGCCAGGACCCGGAGGTCTACAATCAGAGAGGTCTCTGTGGAGGAGAAGCTCAAGGAGCTCGGGGTGGCGGTGACGGACAGCCCGGGCGG
>CAZBXU010000292.1:0-2870 GCA_964495755.1 uncultured Spirochaetaceae bacterium
AGTCGAATAACTCGTCCGCCGGGGGCCTACTCTGAGCTCGCCTCCAGCCGTTTGAGGATCAGGGTAGCATACCCGCCACGGGGCAGGAAGAACTTCAATGTTATTTTTCTCTTGCTCTTGTACAGCTCGTCATTTTCAACTCTCTCTATGGCAAAGCCTTCCGGCAGAAGGATCGCCGGGCGCTGGATTCCGTTGATGTAGATTCGAGACATCTGCCGCACCTTCAGATCCCTGAGCTCAATTTTCTCGCGTTCGAAGACCCTCGCCGCTATCCCGGCAATTATAGGATCCTCAATTTGACTGTCCCAACCGGGCACGGGCAGGCTTTTACCCCGGAGCTGCTCGAACAGCAGCTGCGGAAGGTCTCTGTAAAAAAGGAACCGTCCCCGGCTGTAGGGATGCTGATCGAAGATCAAGCCGTGTTCCCCCTGCAAGTTTGCCAGGTAGGCGGAGAGGATTTCGTTGAAGAGAAAGGACTGGTAGGCGTTGAGCACGAATACCAGGAAGCGGCGATCTATCAGGGCGAGGGCTATGAGAAAAGCCTGCTTGTGCCCGGAAAGGTAGGTCAGAATTCGCCTGTACTCCCCAAAGGCTTCCTCCAGGCAGCAGTCCCATTTGCCCCAGTTCTCGACCACGCAGGACTTCAGCAATCGCGTCTTGCGGTTGTCGAATTTGGAAGGCTCGAAGTACAGACGCAGGGCTTTTTCCCGCTTGCCCCGAAAAATTTCCTTGCCCATGAATCCCCTGCCGTGGCGGGCGCTTCCGAAGCGCTGCTCATCGTAGTAGTTGGGTACGCCCCACCGGGCAACGATCTCTGCATTGGCCAGACAGCGCTGCAGATCGTGAGGAACTATATCCCGGATCGTGATGGTGAAATGATTGCCCCGGATGTCCTTGGCGGTGATAGGAGCGGCACGATAGCCGAGAAAGGTGAGAGTGAAATTGTCCTCCGGTGGCAGAACGGCGATCGAAGCGCGAAGCCCTTGCCGATACCTGATGGAGACAAGCTGCTCGGTACGGCCGTGGCGGTCCTTGATGCCGGCGACGGAGATATCCTGCTTCGGGATTTTAAGCCGACGGGCAAGCAGATCGAGCAGGTCGAAGGTGTCCCAGTCCCGCTTGACCAGGCGGAAGATGATCTGGGATTGAGGGTTGGGGGATGGCTCGGCGACGTGTTCCTCTTGGACAACGAAGTCTTCCGCTCTAACCTTGATCTTCATCCGAGCCGTTTTATCTCAGATAGGTTTGTAAAACAAAACAAACCTCACTTCAGCCGTCGCGCAGGATCTTCCCCACTTTCGGGGCTCGTATGCGGTGGCTGTTGGGAAAACCGGAACCGACCAGGGGCCGGGCGTAGACGTAGAACTCCGGGGTTGTGCCGTTTCCTTCCTTGTTGATGAACTCATCAGGCATGGTCTTGGTCTTGGCGGCGATCTCCTCCAGTGGCACGATCCGATAATCCGCCGAGTAGTTCCCCGTGCGCTGGATGGTGATCGAGCCATCGATGTCCTGCCAGATGGCAAACTGGGCCGCCTTCTCCCCAACCTCCCGAGCCTCATGGGCGTCGACATCGGAGATGACCCCCATAAACGAGCGCTGCATGTAGCCCAGGGTGTCGGCCCGCACCCGCTTGATCTTGAGCTTGTTCCTGACCACCTGGGAGAGCATGTCCCCAAGGGCTCCCGTGCCCGAAAGCTGGACGTTTCCGTGGGCGTCGGCTTCTTTGCTGCCGATCAGCTTGATCGCGACCGGCTCCCCATCCTTGTCCACGATCCCCTCGCTGACCGCCACCACGCAACGGCCGAAACTGTCCACCGCTTTCTTCACGTCCTTGAGAAACTGTTCTTCCGAGAACGGCCGCTCCGGTACGTAGATGCAGTGGGGCCCGTCGTCCGGGTACTTCTTTCCAAGAGCGGAGGCAGCGGTCAGAAAGCCCGCATGGCGGCCCATAACAACCCCGATAAACACACCGGGAAGAGCTCGGTTGTCCAGATTAAAGCCCATGAAGGCTTGGGCTACGAAGCGGGCCGCCGAACCGTACCCGGGGGTGTGATCGTTGACCACCAGGTCGTTGTCGATTGTCTTGGGGATGTGGATGCAGCGCATGTCATAGCCGGCGCTGTCGGCGTTCTGATTCACGATCCGTACAGTGTCGGAGCTGTCATTGCCGCCGATGTAGAAGAAATAACGTACGTCGTGGGCCTGACAGACTTTAAAGATCTCCCGGCAGTAGGCCTCGTCCGGTTTGTCTCTCGTGGACAGCAGGGCGCTGGACGGGGTCATAGCCACCTGCTCGAGGTTGTGGGTCGTCTCCTGGGTCAGATCCAGAAGATTCTCATCAACGATGCCCCGCACCCCGTTGATCGCGCCGTATACCCGGGTCACCTCCGGGAACTTCCGGGATTCCAGTACGGCGCCTACCAGTGATTGGTTGATCACCGCAGTGGGTCCTCCGCCTTGAGCTATCAGAACTTTTCCTGTCAGTTTGGTCATAGACATATATTCTCCTGAGGCGTTTCTATACGTTAAGAGCAGTTTCGTCAACTATACCGGTGGGCGGGCTCAGGGAATCGAACTATTGCACCACTATTCTCCCACCCCCACATATTCACAACCCTGTTCCGTTGAACCTGAGTTCATTTCTTGTGTATATTAATCAAAGCTTCAAAAGGCAAAGTTTCAAACGAAACCCAGGCCAGGAACTCAAAACATGTCAAAACAGACCGATCCCTTCGGGACAAAGAAAGCCCTTTCCACAAAACAAGGAAAATTTGCCTACTATGACCTGAGCGAGCTGGAAAAACAGGGGCTGGGGAAGATCTCCCGCATGCCCTTCTCCATCAAGATCCTGCTCGAGGCGGTGCTGCGGC
>CAZBXU010000293.1:0-2864 GCA_964495755.1 uncultured Spirochaetaceae bacterium
CCTGCAAATCCTCAAATCGCATACTTCAATCCCTGGAGCAAGGGGATTTTCAAAGCAGGTTCGTAGTTAGCGTACGCCGCTATCGATGCATTGTACTGTACACTGTTATCGATGGTTGCAGTGTTTTGTCAATGCCTTTTCAACTACAGTTTTCATTCTGTCGGCGGGTTCATAACCCTGGCCAGAAATAAAATGCTGTTTGTTACATTATCTCGAATCAGAAATAGGAAGGGATGGTCCGCTCGGAATAGTACAGGTCCTTCCTCTTGGCTCCCTTTGTTGTGAACCAAAATACCGTTCTGATGTACCGCGTAGTTATGGCAGCCGTCGACATCGAGATTGTACACCACAGTTTTTTAAGGCTGGCTCGATCGATTGGTGATGATTAGACCCTCGCCGCTTTTGTCCTTCAGCACATCACCCTCTTTGAGGTCACGCGCTTCCACCCAGCGGCCATGTTCTGTGATTCTCGTTTCTTCTTGCGGGACGTCTTGAGGTTGGGGCCTGGAAACCAGACTGTCCCCGCGTAAAACATAGAACGGATGGTTCCCCGTCGCTTTGATCGTGTTATGACCCATTTGAATGGTGATCATATCTCCGTCGTATTGGTGCGATTCGTGTTTGAGTATGCGAGCAATGATCCAGTCTCGAGTCATTAGATCGTACGCATACACCGTTGTTCCTGCCTCTATTGTTTCGATCGCGCGAGGTCCGTTAGTTGTGAGCACCTCCGTTCCCGCGGGAAAGCATCCGCTTACGCCAACGGTTGCTGGCTAAAAAACTGTGGATCAAACACCAGCATGGTAAGGGCGTTTCTCACAGAGTGTAGCACAGCAGGAAGAAGCGGGATGTATCCCTCAAAATACGAAGGCAATTCCCCCGATATGATAGGAAGTGGATCCCGAGCTGGTTTCACTGTATTTGAATCGGTATGACAGACCCCAGTGTCTGGTGAAAAAGACGTTGACCATACTGTCTACCGAAGAGAAATACTCATCAGCGCTGAAGGTTCCACGGTACTTGGCGTCAATTGTGATGAAGTGGAAGATGGAAACGCTGGCGTTGATGCCGGCAATGCCAAACAGGTCGTACTCGTCGATTTCTACCGGGATCGGCGGACCGGGTGTAGATGAAAATTCTCCTCTAACCCATTCCGGTTGAATACCGGCCCAGGGGAGTATGGACACGCTGAGTGTATCGCTGCCGAAAAGAAAATACCTGCCTGCCCGCAGGTAGGGAACAATGATATTGTTTACCAGCTGGAAGTCGGTAAATGGAGGAGAAAAATTATTCCCCGCGTCCATATCCAGGCGGATGTATTCAATACCAGTGCCGATGACGTATTTCCCGCGTTCCCGCACCCCTAGATAGAGATCGAAGATAAAGTGCCCGCCCCAGAGGCTGCTGTAGTTGATATCCGAGGATTGATAGAGAAAAGTGTTCCACTGATATCGTTTCGGATTGATCCACTGGAAATACAGACCCTTCATCAGTTTGGAATCATCCAGATCTAAACCGTAGTCCGCATTCTCGTAGATATTATTTACATAGCCCAGATAGGGAACAACGATCCGGATGTCTTCTGCTTCAGGAGCGACGGTAGTCGAGCCGGCTATCAGGATCACAAAGACAATGACGCTTATGGATTTTTGGACTTTCATCGAGAACCCTCCATTTTCAGGCTTCCAGAAACGATGCTGTGGTAGTAAAGTATAGTCTATAAATATACCAAATTTATTCAAGTATGCACGGGTTGTCCGTTCCAGACTTGGTTGCCTGTTGAAAAGGGATTCCGCAGGCCTCAACCCGAGGGTGAACCGGCTCTACACGCTATTGCTGCTCGACGGAGGTCCATGGAGATGACTAAATACACTCAGTTCAAGCTGGCCGCGATTCAGGCTGAGCCGATCTACTTCGATCGTGATGCCTCGACTGAGAAGGCCTGCCGCCTTATCCAGGAAGCGGGCAAGCAGGGTGTCACGCTGGCCGCTTTCGGAGAGTCATGGCTGCCTGGTTATCCATTTTTCGTTTGGGGGTCAGCGACGGCATCAATGACAGCCGAATATCTGGCGAATGCCGTTGAAATTCCAAGTGCCGCCACCGACCGGTTGTGCGAAGCGGCTCGTCAAGCCCGTATCGATGTTGTCATCGGCGTGGCGGAACGGGACACACAAACACGGGGCACAGTCTACTGTACGCTGCTGTTCATCGGCAGCGATGGAACGATCAAGGGACGTCACCGGAAGCTCAAGCCAACGCACAGGGAACGGACCGCCTGGGGCGAGGGGGACGGAAGCAGTCTCAGCGTTTACGATCGCCCGTACGCCAGAATCAGCGGCCTCAACTGCTGGGAACACAACATGGTCCTTCCCGGCTATACACTCATGGCGCTGGGTACACAGGTGCACGTTGCAGCCTGGCCGGGGATGAGCACCTCGCGCCACATGTTTTTATCCCGGGCCTTTGCTTCCCAGGCCGGTGCATACGTCATCGATGTGGGCGGCGTGCTGTCACCCGAACATGTTTCCGAAGAGTATAAGGAATTGGCCGACAGTTATCCCGGAGAGAGCTGCATCATCGATCCCAGGGGCGAGGTCCTATCCGGCCCGGCAGAAGGTGAGGAGATCATAGTTGCCGACTGTTCGACGGAACACATATACTCAGCCAAGGCAATCTGTGATGCTGCCGGGCACTATTCCAGGCCCGATATCTTTCGCCTGAGCGTCAACCGAGCCCCGCATCGCCGTGTTGTCGAGATGGAGGAGAGAGGATTCGAGGCTACCATATCCCAAGCGGTGCCTGAGGAGTAAACATGCATTACTTCGGTCACATGGTTTTTGCTTTCATTGTTCCCGGGCAGAGAT
>CAZBXU010000294.1:0-2863 GCA_964495755.1 uncultured Spirochaetaceae bacterium
CCTTCGCCTGCACAAAAACCTCAAAGCGGGGGCTTTCTACCGAATCCAGCAGGGGGCCCGCCAAGACGATGACTGGATCGAGCCGGTTGCCGATGTTTGGGAATGGGTAGACAGCCGCAGCAGAATCGAGCAGGTGCTGATCCTGGGTGTCAGCCCCCGCTTCCTGTTCACCTTTTTATGCGAGCTCACCGGGGCCTATAAAACCGTAACCTGGAGCTCTTCGGAGGATTCCCTGGCCAACGGAGATACCTACGCCGTGAACTATCGTGCCTTTGTCTTCGGTTTCGGATTGTTGTTTCCGGTCACATTTTGACTGGGTCGAGGGGGGTGCAGCGAATCAGGCCTCGAAGCAGGAGCGGTACTCGTCCAGGGTCTCGAGGGATGTATTTCCGCCGCAGAGCACCAGAGCCACGTGGTCCTCTTGGGAAAAGGAGCTGGACACACTCTTTGCCGCCGCCAATGTACAGGATGCGGCCAGCTCGGTGACTACTTTGGCCCGCTCCATGAGCAGCCTCAATGCTTTATAGGCGTCTTCGTCCGAGACCACCACATGACGGTGGCCGTACTCCTGAGCGATGGCCAGGGCGTCTTCTGACACAACAGGGGCACCGAGGGTTTTCGCCAAGGATCGGGGAGTGATCTGGACGAGCCGGCCCGCCTTCAGCGCCTGCCCCAGTGTATCGGAGCCCTCCGTTTCCACGCTCCATACCCGGACTTCGGGTTTGAGCTGCTTGACCGCCAGGGTGATTCCACCCATCAAACCTCCACCGCCGACGCTGACAAACACATCCGTCAGCTCCGGGATGTCCTCGACCAGCTCCAGCCCGATCGATGCGTGGCCGGTGATTAGTTCGCGATCGTCGAAGGGATGAAAGTAGTTCCACCCGTCCCGGCCATACTGCTCTGCGACCCGAAAGGCATCCTCGACGCCTTTGACCAGCTCGACCTCGCCGCCGTAGGACTCTGTAGCCTGAATATAGTTCAGAGGGGTGTACTCAGGCATGATGATGCGGGTCCGCACTCCCAGGGTGCTGCCTGCATAGGCAACGCCCTGGGCGAAGTTCCCGCCGCTCATGGCCACAACACCGGCTTTGCGGACCTCATCGAGATGGATGAGCATCTTGTTGAAAGCGCCGCGAGGTTTGAAGGAACCTGTTTTTTGAAACAGCTCCAGCTTGATGTAAACGTTGGTCCCCAGCATTTCACTCAAGGTGCGGTTCTTCTGAACAGGGGTGCGATGAACGTAGGGGGTAATCCGCTCACGAGCAGCAACAATTCGGTCTAGGTCGATCATGGTTCCTTCATCCTAATGAGGTGCGCTTCTAGATGCAATCACCCGCTTTCACCGTACGGTTTTGTTTTGAGGTTTGCAGCTGCATTGTGTATATTAATAACATGAGTAAATTGGTGATATTTGAGAAATCATTCGTAGTGGCAACCTTGTGGGTGTTATCTACCCTGCTTGCACCCTTTACGGCCGCAGCTGCGGATCACGGAATCCTGATTCGGGAGGAGTTCAACGACCTGGAAAACTGGAAGCCTCTGTTGTTCCCCAAGATCCCCCGGCACACGGTCTACACGATAGAATCCGAAGACGAGAGGCATTATCTCAAGGCGGAAAGCAACGCCTCATCCTCCGGCCTGATATACGGAGGCGAGTTCGATGTCTACCGGTATCCCAACATCCGCTGGCGCTGGAAGGTGGACAACGTCTACAGCGGTGAGGATGTGAACAGGGTGAATCGCAAACAGGGGGATGACTATCCAATCCGAGTCTACATCATCTTCAAATATGAGCCAGAGCACGCGCGCCCGCTAGAAAAAATCACCTACGGGGTGGCGAAGCGTCGGTACGGTGAATATCCCCCGCACAGTGCATTGAACTACGTGTGGGCCAGCAACATCAATTCCGAGGCAATCATGACCAATCCCTACTCGGATCACTCCAAAATGATCTTTCTCCAGATGGGTGGCGAAAGAACGGGTCAGTGGGTCGAGGAGAATCTGAATATCATCGTCGATTATCAGCGGGCCTTTGGGGAGAAACCGCCAACTACAGCCAGCCTGGCAATCATGAACGATTCCGACGATACGGGACAAAGCTCGGTCTCCTATCTCGACTTCATCGAGCTCTCCGAATAAGGCCACTCGCGCTCAAATCCAATGCCGGGTTTCCTAAAGATACCTTCCTCGAGTAGTATCATAGCATCTGATCTTCTAGCCTAAGGATTACAGGGATGAAGAAGATAGGCATTGTCGGCGGGCTGGGTCCCGAATCGACCGTCGAATACTACCGAGGTATCATCGAGGCTTTCAAGCCGACCTATGAAAGGCTCGGCTACCCTGAAATCGGGATCGAAAGCGTAGACCTACATTCTTTCATTGCAGACGCTCAAGCGGGTGCCTGGGACAAAATAGCGTCAATGATTTCGAATCGATTCGAGATCCTTCGCCGGGGCGGAGCAGAGCTCGGAGCGATCGCCTCCAACACGCCCCACAAGGTATTCGATCAGGTGCGGCAGGGCACAGCCCTGCCTCTGCTCAGCATCGTCGACGCAGCCCGTGATCACGCGATTCACTTTGGGGTCAAAAACCTGTGCTTGTTAGGCACGAAGTTCACCATGGAATCCGATTTTTACCAGAAAGCTTTCCACGAAGCGGGCATCCGTGTGGTTGTTCCTAATCCCGAGGAAATCGACTATATTCAGGAGAAGCTGTTTTCGGAAATCGAGTTCGGTGTCATCAAGGACAGCACCAAAGATCGATTCGTTTCAATCATTGACAGGATCGAAGCGGATCAGAACATCAAGGGCGTGATCCTGGGCTGTACAGAGCTGCCGCTGCTCCTGAAGCCCGAAGATAT
>CAZBXU010000295.1:0-2858 GCA_964495755.1 uncultured Spirochaetaceae bacterium
GCAAGGTGATCTTCATGTTCCTTCAATCTGGTTCCGCAGGATTCCCGGACGACCAACGTCGGTTTGAGGATGACGTCGTTCAGGTATTTCCTGTCTCTGCCGCTGCCTGAAATCTGAGCTAGTAGATAGTCAAAGGCCAGGATACCCATTGTATAACTCGGCTGGCTGACCGCTGTAAGGGGCGGATCCATGTAGGAAGCCCATACTGGGTCGTCGAATCCGATAACAGCAATATCTGTAGGAATGCTCAATCCCCTCTTCTTAAGAGCAAGGATACACCCGCTGACCATCGGCTCGTTGGATACGAAGATCGCGCTTGGCACTGTCTTCATCCGCAGAAGTTCTTCGGTGGTTGAAAAAGCCCGATCCTTCTGAAAGTATCCCTCTTTGATCAGGGTCTTGCGAATGGGAATGCCGCTATCCTGAAGAGCCTGCCGGTATCCTTCCAGGCGCTCCTCGCTGGTCTCTACACCGGGAATGCCGGTGATGATGGCGATGCGATCGTGCCCGAGATCGATCAGGTGCTTCACCGCCTCATACACCCCGACCCGGTTGTCTGTTTTGATCGTGGGTACCCGCAGTCCTTTCACCCCTCTATCCACCAGAACGATAGGCACCATGCTCCTGGCCAGGCGTTTGAGGTAGGAATGATTGTGGGGTGTGGGAGACACGATCAGCCCGTCCACATTTCGTTCGAAGAGCGTGGAGAGGTACAGTTGTTCATTTTCCGACTCGTCATCGCTGTTGCAGAGGATCACGCTGTATCCGGCTTTGCCGGCTTTGTCCTGGATTCCCCTCACCAGGGTGGTCCAGAAGAAGGTCGTGATATCGGAGATGAGCACCCCGATCGTCTTGGTGAGCTGAGTCCTGAGGGAGCGGGCGATGATGTTCGGAGTGTAGTTCAGCGCTCTGGCCGCCTCTGTAACTCGCTTCTTCGTGGCTTCGCTGAAGGATCCGTAGTTGCCGAGGACCCTTCCGGCCATGCCCAGAGAGACCCCGGCCTTTTCCGCGACTTGCTTCAAAGTGGGCCGTCGTGCCATTATCAAAGTATATCGTTATACTAAATTTTCATCAAGTTCTATTGACAGAAGTTTTGCCGTCGTGGTATAAAAAACATCGGGGGCTGGATTCTATGGGAACAGATGCTGTCAATGGACCCCTCGTAGAGATGAAGGGGATCGTCAAACGCTTTCCCGGTGTGCTTGCCCTGGATCGGGTGGATTTTTCCCTGCGGGCGGGAGAGGTGCACATGCTCCTGGGTGAAAACGGAGCGGGGAAGAGCACACTTATCAAGATCCTGAGTGGCGCCTACACCAAAGACGAGGGGGAGATCTTCGTCCGAGGGCAGTCGGCAACGATCCACGGTCCCGCCGACTCTCTGCATTTAGGTTTGAGCTTCATCTACCAGGAGCTCAACCTGGTTGCCCAGCTGGACATTGCCCGAAATATGTTTCTGGGCATGGAACCCAGACGCCTCGGCTTCGTTCGAATCAAAGAGCTGTACGACAAAGCCGCCTTTTATCTTAACAAGTTTCACATGGATCTGGATCCCTATGCCGTGGTTGGCAACTTGAGCGTCACCCAGCAAAAGCTGGTGGAGATAGCCAGGGCGCTGATCAAGGACGCCCAGGTGCTGGTCCTGGATGAGCCTACCGACGTGCTGGAGGACCGGTCCCGGCAGAACCTTTTTTCAGTGATCAACGAATTGAAAAGAAGTCACGGTGTTGGATTCATCTACATCTCCCACCGCTATGCCGAGGTCCATGAGCTGGGCGACCGGGTGACCATCCTTAGAGACGGCGAGAATGAGGGCACCTACCGGGTCTCCGAGATCACGCTGGACCAGATCATCGAGCGAATGATCGGACGCAGGATCGAGAACCAATACCCGCAACTGGGCGCCCCCCGTGGCGAGGAAGCTCTGCGATTGGAAGACATTCGACAGGGGAACATCCTCAACGGGATATCCCTGAACGTGCGCAGAGGTGAGATCGTCAGCATCACCGGGCTGATGGGCGCCGGCAAGACCGAGCTGGGCAGGGCTATCTGCGGCATCGATCCTATCGACGGCGGCGATGTCTATGTGGAGGGACAGAAGATCAACGTTTCAACCCCAAAGCGGGCGATAGAGGGTGGATTGGCCTACCTGGCCGAGGACAGGAAAGCCTTAGGCCTTATTCTGGCGCTCAGCCTCCGTGACAACTACGGCCTTCCCAACGCGGCGCGCCTGACCAAGGTCGGTATTATCAACCATAGGGCGATCGACAGGGAATGCGACAGTTTCATGGAGAAACTCGATATCAAGGCACCCAGCAGGGAGACAAAGGCGAATCAGCTATCCGGTGGCAACCAGCAGAAGGCCGTAGTTGCCAAGTGGCTCGGTACCCGAAGCAAGGTCCTGGTCTTTGATGAGCCGACCCGGGGAATCGATATACGCGGCAAAGCGGAGGTCTACGCCCTGATGAACGAGCTGCTGGAGCAGGGGATCGGCATTCTCATGCTCACCTCGGACTATCAGGAGGCTGTGGAGATGGGTCACAGGACAATCGTCCTGTACCACGGCCGGATTGCCAGAGAATTCAAACGGGGCGAGGCCACGGAGCAGGATATCCTGCGAACCGCTATCGGAGCCTCCAAGCCTGTTGTTAACTGAGGTTCAGCCGGGAGAACCTGCAAAACCGATGGAGACATAGCGTATGAAGGCAAACAGGGCGACGAAATCTCGCGTGCTGCAGAGCATCCAGCCGCTTCTGGGCCTGGTGATCATCTATTTGATATTCGTGGTTGCCTCATCGAGCTTTCGGACCTTCGATACGGCGAAAACGATTCTCACCCAGGCGGTGATTCTCGGCACCCTG
>CAZBXU010000296.1:0-2820 GCA_964495755.1 uncultured Spirochaetaceae bacterium
ATTTTAAATCATTGCCTCACACACAATTAGCGGCTTTTCGGTCAGACACTAGGTAGCCAGGAACGCCCGCAGCATGGGCGTTCCCGGCATCCGCCAGCTCGATGCGCAGCTTCTTCAGGATGCGCACCATCCCCTTGAAGCGCCGCTGCGTCGAAGTATTCTTGGAGACGCCGTTCTCGTAGTGAAGGGGCGTGTGCGGCCAGTAGTCAACGAGGCGTTCGGGGTAATTCTCGATACGTCGGCTGCTGTTGTCGGGGATCAGGGCCACTCCGGCACGGTAACTTCCATTCTCCCAATACTGCCGGAACTCGAAGAGCGGCACGACGTCGGCTTCAACCTGCGCTTGTGTTGCCTTGATGTCGAATGCCTTGTTGCCGCGCTTCACTGCTGCGCGACCGAAGTACGCGACGAGCGCTTCCTCGAGCTCATCCTTGAACTGCGAGAAAGAGTAGTTGGCATCGCTGTTGCCGAAATCGGCGTTAGCTTTTCCGCTTGGATACTGGGCTAGGAAGTACTCGTAGAGCATTGCGCCGACATCCACGTCGCTTTCCCGACGAACATTGACGCGGTTGCGGAATGAGCCTTGCACGAAGACCAGTGTCTTCTTCGCTTGCAGCTTGGGACTACTGCTGATGGCTGTGCGGATGGCTCGAATAACCCGCTCAGAGCGTTCCTGCTCCGAGTTGCTGGGCGACTGTGCCCAGGAGGCAAAGGTGTTCTCCCAGTCTCGTGCCATCGTTCTTCTCTCAGGTCGTCCTAACGCTGTGCTTCAGGGGCGCCGTGACCGCGCGGAAGCGCGGTTTCGGAGTCCCCTGGAAGCACTTGTTATGTGCTTGGGCTGTTTAATTTCAAGCTTAGCCTAAGCATATCCTTGTGTTGCAATCCATGTTCGTAAATGGGATCAGAATAATTGTCGAGAAAATGATTTTTCCAAACACTTTCAACTCTGAATCCAAATCGCTGATAAAACAACAATTGATAACCAAATGTGCCAGTTCCTAATTCAAGCTTTGTTTCACCAATATCTACAAAGTATGCGATAACAAACTTCAATAGTTTCGTCCCGATCCCTTGTTTCTGTTTTTCTGGAGTCACTACAATATTAAATATTTCTGAGACGCCGGATTCGTTCGAATTTGTTACACAAACACCTAACAATGAATTTTCAACAAATGCACCAAAGCAGATTGATCCGCGGAGATATTTTTCAATACATTTTTCTGATGGGTCAGCATGTAACAACATGCTCATCGGTATCTCATTCTCCGAAATCTTTTTGATAATCGTCATCTGTTGGTCATCTCCGGTGTTCGCACATAACATTATATATTCTGCGGTTTTCTCTAGAACCTATAAAATGCTAAGTGTTCTTCTTGAATTTTGCAAGCTAAAGATGCTTTTGAAGGTTAGAAGCAATATAACAAATCCTTCCGTACTAGTTATATAGAAAACCCGATAACAGGAGGTTGCTTACTATGAAAAGCTTCAGATCATTTCTCATGGGGAAATGCCGTATTCCGGACAAAAAAGTTCCCTTCTACATGCATTGGGTCTCCCGATATCATGCTTTTACCGGCAGCCGTTCTGCGGGTAACTCCAATCAGATCAAGCCTTTTCTTGAAACTCTGTCACAGACACAGGAAGATTGGCAGGTTCGACAGGCAGAGAGGGCCGTTTCTCTGTATCTGTACTTTAAAAAAAGTGGATATTCCGGAAACACTGGTACACATATTCCTGGTCCCCAAAAGATCCCATCGGAATGGAGTACGGTAATGGAAGAATTGGTACGACTGTTGAGATTGCGCCACCGGTCCTACAGAACAGAAAAAACATATGTAAACTGGACAAAACGGTTTTCCATCTATCTGAACCATAAAAGCGCCTCAGGAGTGACCCAATCTGATCTCACTGATTTTCTCAATTACCTCGCCGTGGAGAAAAAAATTTCGGCTTCAACTCAGAAACAGGCCTTCAATGCGCTCCTGTTCGTCTTTCGAAATGTATTTGGTAAAGAAATCAACGGTTTGGAGGGTACAATACGCTCCCATATCCCGAGAAGGCTTCCTGTCGTCCTGGCCCGGAGTGAAATAAAAACAATCTTATCCCGCCTGAAAGATACTAACGGGTTGATGGCCGCAATTATTTATGGAGGAGGATTGCGTCTCCAGGAATGCCTGATGCTTCGAATCAAGGATGTTGACTTTGAGCGAATCTGCCTTATCGTCCGATCGGGCAAAGGAGACAAAGACAGGCAAACTCTTTTCCTGGCAACTTGGTCAATGATTTGAGAAAGCACATTAGGGTAATTCGAAAGATCTATGAAAAGGACAGAAAAGAGCAAGTGGAATCGGTGTGGCTGCCACCCGCATTGGAACGAAAGTACACTGACGCAGGCAGAGAATGGGCTTGGTTTTGGTTATTTCCATCCTATAAGCTGTCCATAGACCCTGTTAGTAAAAAAATTAGGCGTCATCATCTATATCCGTCGACCCTGCAGAAAGCTTTTAGAAAGACGGTGAGGGAGGCCGGGATTGCAAAGAGAGCGACTGTTCATTCACTACGACACAGCTTCGCCACCCATCTTATAGAAAACGTATATGATATCGGAACCATCCAGGAACTTCTGGGGCATTCAAATGTTCAAACAACAATGATTTACACCCATGTTGCCAAGAAGAACAAGCTCGGAGTAAAAAGCCCCATGGATGAGTTGTAACCATAATCAATTTCCCCTTACCGTCACCAATTTTCCAGTTTTAAGATTTGGCCATAACCGCTTAATACATTTGTTTTAGTTCAACTAATGGTACCTCACCATCC
>CAZBXU010000297.1:0-2783 GCA_964495755.1 uncultured Spirochaetaceae bacterium
CTCGTCGGCCTGTTCCTCTGCGACCAACCGCCGCGCGCAAGCGTCGAAAATCTGTGCATTGACCATGATACGATGCTTCTGTTGGGGAAACGGCAGGAAAGCGGCCATCCGCTTGATCAGCTGATGATCATTTCCATCTAAGGCAAGGGTGGGCAGCAGGAAGTAGTAGACCTCGGCGGAGCTCACTCGAAGCTCCCGGTGCAGTGTCCTGCTTCGAATCAGAAACAGCAAAAACAGGACGAGCATGAATACGGCAAGCAGCAGAGCAAAAACCATGACGAAATCGATCACTTCGAATGCGCGCTGTTGATCGAGGATCTTTGTCAGAGCGGTCAACATTGTCTTTGCCGTTCAGGAAAATCCTTATGCTCTTCGGGCTACCGGACGTACAGCTTGGATATCCTGATTTTATTGTAGGTTTACCCCTAGTATTTGTCAATTTTTCTCGTCTACCCTACACTCCCCTGTCTGCGCAGGGAGCTGATCATCCTGTTAAAAAAAAGGATTAAAAGAGAGATAGATGTGGTAGAATTGGTAGCGAAACCGGAGGGAGGAGATATGGGTGCAAGGAAAATCGTAGGAATCGTCTTCATCATTGTCGGGGTAGCGGCGCTGGTTGTGTTCCTGCTTGCTGATTTCCTTGGGTACGGCCGCCCCGGCTTCGGGATTCGCCAGATCATCGGTATCAGCGCCGGGGCAGCTGCTGTGGTGGTCGGCCTGGTTTTTCTGGCGATCAAAAAATAGAACTGCCCTGCTACCCCGGGCTCGGGGAGTAGCAATCCTCGGTGACTGGATCTGCCGGTCGCTGCTAACGGGTCTTAGAGCGGATACGGCGGTTAAGGACGGCACCCAATGCTGCGCCGCAGACAGCTCCAAACAAGTCCGCCGTAAGGTCCCAAAGCTCGGGCTGGCGGTGGGTAAAGGTCTGGAGGATCTCGATCACGCCTCCATAAATCATGCAAGCAGCCGCAACAATCAGCACGGTGCTGAGTTTTTTCCCCTCGAATAAGGAGGTAAAGAGCAGGAAGCTCAGCACGGCGTAGGCGATGAAATGAGCAATCTTGTCGGCAAAGTGAAAACCACCGGGAATTTCCGGTGGTTTGGGAATGAGAGACAGAATTAATATCGATACGGTTACAACGATGGTCAGGACGCGCCATAAGCGTTTGCTCAACATGGACCTGAGTATCCAGAGTATCAGCTACGTGGTCAAGAGGTGGGCTTTTACTCTTGTGGCAGGTAGTTTTTGATCGATTCCCCGAATTCTTCGGCCATGCTGCCGTCTACTCGATCCGTCGTGGCAATGATCACGACTTCTCCGCTTTTCGTGTCCACAAAGCGCACGCTCGCCGAACTGCCGTAGTAGAAACCCTTGCCGGCCGGGCTGTAACCGGGATTGAAGGTGAAATTTATGGTCCCGAACACCGGATAGTCGATGTCTAATACTTGTTGGACAGCTTCCCAGTCTTCTTCGGAAATCAGACCTCGCAGGTGCAAACTAATTTCCTGAAAAATCAGACTTTCAATAACTACAAACCCGATATCTTGAAGCTTCATGCTGAGCTTGTCCGCTTCAGAAATATCCATAGTTCTGTCCGGATTACCCGGTACGGTGAAAGGCAGAACGGCAACCCGTAGACCCGGGCTGAAATCGAAATCGGGACTACTCACTGTTTTGGCGGTTGAACCCGGGACAACATCTGTTTCTACCGTTGTACACGCCCAAACAGAGAGTAACGTGATAAAGAGCACAAGGACTTTTCGCACAATCTCACCCTTCGCAATCATACTGGTATCCGGCAGAGCCTCGTGTTCTTTGATTGCGGCACCCACAATCCAAACGAAAAGATCTGTGATCCAGTGATTACAGCTTTATCACTTTTTAGTGATTCTTACCATCAGAAAGACGGCTGTGACGGCTGTAGCCAAGGCTGCGGTTTGCCCATGGGTGCACTCGCATCTGTGTCGACAAAACGATTGCACTCGGCGTTTGAGCCGTATTATGGTTGAGCTACCAGGAGAACGCCGATGAAAATGAGATATCCGATCTTTGTAATCATAGTTGCGCTGGTGGTCGCGACCACAAGCTGTCTTTTTCTTCCTGCTCCCAGGCAGGTCCCTTACGCGGATACCATGCCGATCCAGGCCATGCCCCTGCGGGAAGAGGAGGAACTGCCCCCGGCGGATGAAATCCTGGGCTTGAGCGCCGACGAGAAGGCGGTCTACGAAGTCTACCGGCAGAGCAACAGGGCGGTGGTGAACATCACCTCCGTGAGCATGCGCTACAACTGGTTTCTACAGCCCGTGCCTCAGGAAGGCACCGGGTCCGGCTCGATCTTCGACGCTGAGGGAAAGGTGCTGACCAACTACCACGTCGTCAAAAATGCCGAGCATTTGTTCGTCACCCTATACGACGGCTCCAACTACGAAGCCGAAGTGATCGGCATCGACCCGGAAAACGACCTGGCGGTGATCCAGTTCGATCCCGTTGGAAAGGATCTGGTCACGATCCGATTCGGGGCATCCAAGAATCTGGTTGTGGGCCAGAAGGCAATCGCCCTTGGAAATCCCTTCGGCCTGGAACGGACCCTGACCACCGGCGTCATTTCCGGCCTGAGACGCCCCTTGAGCACCCCGGAGGGCTTCATCATCCGGGAATTGATCCAGACCGACGCGGCCATCAACCCGGGCAACTCCGGCGGACCTCTGCTCAACCTTAGGGGCGAGATGATCGGGATCAACACCATGATCCTGGCCCCGGCAGGGGGGAACATCGGCATCGG
>CAZBXU010000298.1:0-2727 GCA_964495755.1 uncultured Spirochaetaceae bacterium
TCTACCTGCGGGCGGATCAGATCGGCTACCCGCTCGGTGATGATAATGATGCCGATATCGGACTGATCCAGGACCGTGGTAAAGGCCTCCTGGGCCTGCTCGACGTTCCGGACGGCTTTGCCCTCCACACCGACCAGCCCAAATCCGAGGACTGCATCCTCATCACCAATGATGAAGTAACGCATTCGCTGTAAGCCTAGATTTTCCCCAAGATCATCAGGGCGGTAATGAAACCGAATACGACCAGACCTTCCGCCAGGGCTATGAAGATCAGAGCCTGGCTGGCGATCTCCGGCCTCTCCCCGATGGCTCCCATGGCGGCCGCCCCTACATTGGCTATGGCGATTCCTGCCCCGATCGCACCGAAACCGAAGGCGATAGACGCGGCGAGCAGTCCGAAACGGGCCACCGAGGCACGCTCCGCCGTCATCTCCGGTTGCGTCTCGGTTACCGTCGGCTGTTCCTGAGCGAATACCCGCACCGCCGAGACCATACCGAAGATGATGAAGAAGGCGAAGAGAAAGACCAGGCTCAAGAATATCTTCTTCCTCAATCTCGCTTTGTTTGTTTTTTCCACCCCTTCCTCCTATTCTTTTTTTTTCTTGAGCGTCACCGGGGCATAGGCCCGTCCGGATCCGCTGAAATATTTGGAGAAGAATTCGTAGTAGTTCAACCTCAACGACTGGATTCCTGCGGACAGTCCTTCCAGAAGGATGACCAGGGCGTTGCCCGCGACCAACACCAAGTAGGAACCGATGGTGTAGCCCCCGGAAGGACCGCTTAGCATCCCGGCGATCGAGAAGAAGGCGATCATCAGGCTGACGTGGGCGATTCCCAAACCTGCCACCCGCATGAAGGACAGAGTATTGGCAAGATACCCGGAAAATATCTCCAGGATCTCCACGATCCATTCCATGAGGAAGTCCACGGGCATGAGCAGGGTAAAGGGCTTTCGCGGTTTGTGGAGAGAATACTCGAGCACGGGCTTCAGGGTCAGCACAAGCACGGGGATGCCGATCAGGTAGACGAGGAACCCTGAGCCGGGCAGCTGCCTGTAGTCGTGCCTGACGAAGTACCCGGCCGTGTATACACCGGCGGCATAGATCCAGCCGCCGATCAACCCGCCCTTCTCGAAGATGAGGTGAAGCCACCTGCCCTTTACAACGCAGTTGATCCAGTTCAAGACGAGCCCGAGGGCGATCACCGCTATCCCGAAGTAGATGGTGATGACCAGGATCCCGTACACATCCGTAACCAGACCCCCTCCCCCATGGCCGGACACGACTCCGTGATAGTCGAACCACAGCGGAGCAAACCACTGCATTCCGAAGTAGGACCCGAACAAGACACCTGCGACCACGGCGGCGCCTCCGCAGTAGGCGATCAGGCGCAGGAGATTCCGCACTCCCGAACGGGCGCCCTTGTACAGGAGGGACCCGAGCAATCCCAAGACGAGCAGCACCGCTCCATGTCCCGCATCTCCGAACATCAGGCCGAACATGATCAGGAAGGCCACGGCGACCAGGGGTGTGGGATCGATGGTCCCGTACTCCGGAATCGAGTAATTGGTAACCAACATCTGAAAGGGGGAGAGAAACTTGGGATTGCTCATCTGAACCGGCACCGACGCGGGCTGCTCTGCCTCCCGGGGCTGATGCCACTCGAGATAGCAGCGCCCGTCGGTTACCCTCCGAATCGCCTCAGCCAGGACGGGTTTTTTACCCGAGGGCAGCCACCCGGAAAAGATGACCGTTCGGGAGGTTTTGCTGAAGAAGGACTGAACACGGGCGTACAGCTCGTTCAGACGCAGGTTGGTCCACATCTTCTCGAGGGCCGGGCGTTTTTCCCGGATCAGGGACTCTACCTTGGATTTCAGCTCTTCCTGTTCGTCCTTGAGCAGCTCGAGCTTTCCCCTCAGTTCTTCCTGAACCTGATCCTTCTTTCCGACGATTTCGCGGGGAAGATGCACGTCGGTCCAGCCGAATTTGTCGAGGATCCGGTCGGTGAGTCCTTCGTCCCGCTTCATGGTGATCAGCAGCAGCAGAGCCTGGTTGTCCTGGGTGCCCAGCTCTATCTTCACATTGGGGATCTCACCAAGAGCCTGCTCGAAGGACTCAACCAAAACCTTGCGGATCGAGCCGGTCTGGATGCTCAAGTAAGAGTACTGGGAACGGGCTTCAACCACCTCGCTCAAGTTGCCGAACATCTGGAGTTGCCGCTCGATATCTTCGAGCCTGAGGATTTCCTGCTGGCATGCGCTCTGCCGGTCCCGGATCGTCTGCACCGAAGCGGCCAGGGTATCGAGGATCTTGGTGGTTTCCTCCAGATCGACCGCCTGCAGATCCTCCACTTTGAGATCCGCTCCCGAGGGCGGCCGATCGTCGACCATGGCGAAAAACCCCTCGATGCGCCGGCGAATTTCGGTGATCATAGCCTCGGCGACCTGGGGAGTCACCTTCTCGACCTGGGGACCGATATCCCGATCGACATCGGTGATGCGAACGAAGTGGAGAAGCCCGAGGCGGAGAAGCTCTTTGGTCACGGCGTCGGTGTCGTGATCGAGCACCACCGCCACTACCTGCTGCATCGGTTCGGTAAAGATCATATCACCGCCAGGATGCGTTCCTCCGGCCAGTCGTAGAACTTGGCGTTCAGGACCGTCATGATTTTCCTTATCTCGTTTGCTTTGAGAATAAAATAAGCCAGAATGATACCAATTGTGAAGGG
>CAZBXU010000299.1:0-2694 GCA_964495755.1 uncultured Spirochaetaceae bacterium
CACCTGGAAACCAAGCAGGAGCTGTTTGTCGAAATCGAAAAGCATTGCCCCAAACACGCTCTGATGGCTTCCAGTACCTCAGGGCTATCTCCTACCGACATCAGCGGCAGAATGAGAGCTAGCGACAGAATGTTGGTCATGCACTTCTGGAATCCCCCCTATCTCGTGCCGCTGGTCGAGGTGGTGGCGGGGAAAAGCACGAGTAAACATACGATAGAGACGGCTCTTGCTTTTCTGAGCAGTCTGGGAAAAGAACCGGTGCTCTTGAAGAAGGATATCTTGGGACACATCGGCAACCGGATACAGCATGCCATGTTCCGGGAAGCCATTCATCTGGTAGAAGAGGGGGTAGCAACCCCGGAAGACATTGATCGGGTGATCCTGAGTAGCCTGGGCCCCCGTTATTCCATGATAGGACCGATGGAGTATTTGGACTCCGTCGGTCTGGATCTGAACGTTGCTATTCATAGCTACTTGTTGAAGGAACTTGCCGACGACAAGGAACCTCAAAGATTACTACGAAAAAAATATGACCAGGGCGACTACGGGGCCAAGACGGGCAGAGGCTTCTACGACTGGTCGAAAAAGAGTCTCGGGGAGATGACAGCCCGTCAAAACAAACGTTTCATCGACAGACTGAAAGAACTGCGTAAAGAATAGTCTGCTTTTAGCGGTTTACCGCGGCCTCTCCTTACTTTTCCACAAACGAACCAGCGGTATCTGCAACACGATGGCTGTGGCCAGCAGTCCCGCACAGAAAAAACTTACCGCAAGCATGGAATAGTGCTGATAGAATTGGCTCCCAACGGCGGATCCTGCAATCAAACCCGAGGCGAGAAGGGCTTCGTGAATCGCCATTCTCGTGGCTCGTTGAGATGCTCCGGAAGCCCCGTGGAAAAAGCTGTAGGAGAAGCCCAGAGAGATCAGAGGTCCGATCAGAGCCAGACTGAGTGCCAGAAGTGCGAGGGACCTGGCTTGAGAAATCCCGAAAACGAACACGGCCAGCAGCGTCAGACCCGCAATCATCGGCAAGGGCCGGAAATGCCAGAATGTCGTTCTACCGAGGACAACAAAGCCTAACGCAGTACACAGGGCACGGCACAGGAGAAGGATGCCGATGGTGCTTTTACCGAGGCCCAAATCATCCCGGGCGTACATGGGAAAAACTGTAATGATCACACCCAATGCGGTGAAGGTGGCGAACAGACCGATCCAGGCGGGATAACGCAAGGCTGTGCTCTGATCCTTTTTATCGATCTCTTCCTTTGTCCGTCGCGCTCTGTGTTTGTCCGAGCGGATTTTCGGCAGCGCCAATGCGGCTCCGGTTAGAAGCAGGCAGTTAGCGGTAAACAACCCGGCGGCAGCAAAGAGGGGATAGCGAGGGGAGAGAGAGCTGAGGGCGCCGGCCAGCAAGGGACCGATTATTATCCCGACGCTTCCCGATAGGGTGAGCCTGGCCATCGCTCGTCCCAGGTGTTTCCCTTCAGTCCCCAGGGACAGCCAGCTCATCAGGGGCGGCCAGAAAAAGGAGAGGCAGAACCCGAACAGTCCGTAGAACAGAAAGGTCGTAACGACAGAGCGGGAAAGCAGAATGACCGCTACGGCTACACCCATGCCGGCAGTGGAAAAGATCATCGAATATCGGGGGCGCAGGGATTCGAAGGCAGGCCGCATCGTGAGGCAGCCCAGGACATAGCAGCTCTGCCAGGTAGCGGCAATCCAGCCGACCAGGCCGGGGGACAGGAAAAACACCTCCCGCATGTAGAAGACCATGCCCAGGGTGAGCATCCCCAGCCCCGTTTCTGTCAGAAAAGCGGCGGGCAGGATTACGGCGGTCTTGCCGATTCCGGCTGAAAGAGCACGGAGGAACTGTTGCTGCTGGCTGATGTAACGAAATTTCATTTATAGCATCGATAGAGATTGAATTCTTGTCAGTGTAGGACCGGGTTAAATGTCCGCTACTCCCAGAGCCTGAAGTGGGGATACTCGTCAGTCATCAGTCCAACGTAGGCCATGACACGATACGACCACCGCTGGATGCCCATAATCAGCTTGAAGATGTCCTTGTGGTATTTCCCCGTGAACAACAGTACAACCGCGACGATCACCACCAGGACCCAGAGCAGGCCGCCAAAGGGATACTCCGTATGGGCGGTATAGTTGTATCCCCAACCGACCAGGGCGGCCAGAATGGCGTAGTGAGGAATCGCCAGGAACCATTTCACCAGCACCATCCCGTTCTTCAGTTTTTCGGGATACTCGATCTGCAGATCCGCAGGGTAGTCGATGGACTTGAGCGAGAAGGGAGGATAGTTGTCCGTACCCAGCGCTCCGTAGGCGTAGAAGGAAACCCGCCAGGCCCAGCGCATCACTCCTACATTGAAATCAAACATTGACCGGGGGTAGCGACCGGTAAAGAGAATGGCGAAGAAAGCGATTATTGTGAGGAACGCAAAGGCGATGCCCAGAAAGCAGAGCACGATGATGTGGGGTATGACGAACAACCACTTTACCAGCCACAGAGCATTCGAAGGCGGTTCGCTGAGTTCTCCTTTTAACTGAACCGGATAGGTGTCCTTTTCTTTTGCCATGATTTCCTCCTCGTTTCGGCAGGATCTATTGATGATCTTTATACAACGGGGAGATACTAGAGTCAAATGGTAATCCAAGGTGGGGTTGCCGCAAGAATTTTCT
>CAZBXU010000300.1:0-2682 GCA_964495755.1 uncultured Spirochaetaceae bacterium
AGATTGCGATGTCCTCTTCCAGTCGAAAATCTTGCTATAAGAACAAGATTTTCGACTGTCATCGTAATAAAATCGTACTGCGAGAGTGTACTCGGAAGCTCAAAGTGGTGTCAATTGTCGGTTGTTGAAGCCAAACAGCGCGAGGGCAGCTGTATCGACCAAAGCCGTAACCTATTTACAAAAATATACAAAATTGTATAATATCATTAATGAAATTTGACACACTTCTCTCTATGTTTGGAGACTTGCCGCTCTTTGATGTGAGCATGGTCGTGCAGTTGAGTGGTGAGCGGCGACAGACTGTTCTGATGCAGCTTCATCGCTGGTCAGGCTTGAGAAAACTCACCCGTCTGCGCAGAGGAGTTTACTGTTTTTCTAATCCCTATCGTAGGATTGCCCCGAACCCCTTAGTCGTGGCCAACGAGCTGTACAAACCATCGTACCTGACAGGCATCTGGGCACTCAGCTACTACGGCCTGATACCGGAAAAAGCCGTGATCTTTACCAGTGCCGTGACACGGGTTCCACGAAGCTTTGACAATTCCCTCGGAACATTTCAGTATTTTCACCTGAAGAGAGAGTACTTTTTCGGCTTCTCCTCCCGTGCAATCGGAGCTGAGGAGATCTGGCTGGCCGAACCGGAAAAGGCCCTGATCGATTTCTGGTATCTTAATGCCGGACGGTGGACTGTAGAGCGGATGGCTGAGATGCGCTTTCAGGGCTTCGATCAAGTCGACCAGGAACGTCTCAGGAGTTACGCCTCGACCTTCAACGCTCCGCGGTTAGAGATCGCCGTAAGGAACTGGACTCAGCTTTCGAAGGATGAAACCGAGGGAGTGCAACTACTGTGAGGGAGAAAGCCCTTTCACTACTCGAAGGTATCGATGATCCTGTACTGAAGTTAAATCTCCTGCGGGAATATTTACAGGTGTTTTCCCTTCGTTCTTTGCAAGAAAGCGAAGCCTTTGCCAATCTCTCCTTTGTCGGAGGAACGGCTCTCCGTTTTCTTTTTGGTCTTCCGAGGTTTTCCGAGGATATTGAGTTTTCGTTGGAGCACGCCGAAGGTTATGCATTGCGTCCCTGGTCGGCAAAGCTGCGCCGAGATCTCGAGTATGCGGGATTCCAGAGTTCGCTGTCTCTGCGTGAACAGGGTACGGTTCACGTGGTCTGGATTCGAACGGCTGCTCTCTTGCGGGATGCCGGTCTGGCGGCGATGCCGGAGCAGAAGCTCGCGATTAAGGTGGAGATAGACACCCGACCACCGGGGGGGGCGATCTGCCATAAACGACTGGTCACCCGACACTTGGCATTTGTCGTGCAGTACCATGATCTCCCCTCCCTGATGGCTGGAAAGATACACGCCCTCGTTACAAGAAAATACACAAAGGGCCGGGATTGGTTCGATTTGCTCTGGTACCGAGGTCGCCGACCTCCCGTAGAGCCGAATCTTGAGCTCCTGCAAAATGCTTTCCTGCAAACAGAGGGTGAGGCCGCGCGGGACGCCGCGGATTGGGCCAACTGGGTCGCTGAAAGAGCCAGGATTACGGATTTTGAAGCGGTGGCGAAGGACATTCAACCTTTTTTGGAGCGCCAGGAGGATGCTTTCCTGATGGAACGTGAAAACATTCTGTCCGTGCTACCGAAAGATACAACGTAGGAGGCTTCGAATGCAGAAACTAATCGTGGCCTATGGGGAGATCCTCTGGGATCTAATGCCCACGGGTTCCGTGCTGGGCGGTGCACCCTTCAACTTCGTATACCGGGTCAACTCCTTGGGACACCGAGGGTTGATGGTCAGCCGTCTTGGAAACGACGAACTGGGCGATAGAGCTCTCGAGATTGTCGAAGGACTGGGGCTGGAAACAGGGTACCTCCAACGGGATGAAGACTATCCGACCGGAACCGTAGAAGTCTCCTTCGACGAGCAGAAGAATCCCGATTACCGGATCATTCCTAATGTGGCCTACGACTTCATAGAACCGAGGGAAGACCTGGGTACACTCGTCGGTAAAGCCGATTGCCTGTGTTTCGGCACCCTGATCCAGCGGCAGGAAGTTTCCCGAAGCACCCTCTACGAGCTTCTCGGCGGCTTTTCCGGCAGATTTGTGCTTTTGGACATAAACCTCCGCAGGGACTGTTACACCCGGGAGAGTATTCTGGAGTCTATCGCTCACGCGGATATTCTCAAGCTGAACGATGGAGAGGCGGATCTACTGGCTGAGATCTACGGCATGGAGCGCAGTGGAGGTAGCATCGATCTGAGCAGATTTTCCGAGACCCTGCTGGTGCGATCGAATCTGAAGTTTATCGTGGTGACCCTGGGCGAGAGGGGAGCCTTCGCCGTGTCTCGAGAGGGCGAAAAAGCTTATCACCCCGCCTTCTCTGTCAGGCTTCGGGACTCGGTGGGTTCGGGGGATGCCTTCACCGCCGGTTTTGTCGACGCTCTGTTGAACGATCGGAGCTTGCCCCTGGCCTGCCGTTACGGCAACGCCCTGGGATCCGTGGTTGCTGCTCAGGAAGGGGCCACTCAACCTCTGGATCGATCGCAGGTCGATGACTTTCTCGAGATCGCGGAGCTCGGGCCGATTGAGAAAGGTTTGAAGGAATATCTGGTTTCCTAGATTTGACGGAGTTAACGGAGGATCCGAATCGGTTGTGTCACCAAATCCATGAAGCTGTTGA
>CAZBXU010000301.1:0-2661 GCA_964495755.1 uncultured Spirochaetaceae bacterium
ATTCGAACCCACGGTACCCTTACGAGTACAACTCCTTAGCAGGGAGCCCGATTCGACCGCTCTCGCACCTCTCCCGATTAACAGAAACAGCTTCTGATCCGGAGAAGGTGGGATTCGAACCCACGGAACCTTGCGGTTCAACGGTTTTCAAGACCGCCTCCTTCGACCACTCGGACACCTCTCCAGTGGCACATCTATCGGTCGAACTCATAAAACTATACTCACAGCTATTGAAATTGTCAACAAATATGCCATGGCAAAGAGTCCCGGGACGCGGTAATCTTATTCCTCGCCAACGATGAGGTAGAAGAGCCTCTCAAGATCCTCCATCGAATAGTAGGAGATCTCGACCTTTCCTTTCGTATTGGATCCTCGAATATTGACTTTGGTCCCGAGTCGCTCAATAAAACGCTCTTCGATGGAACGAATCTCCGGGGATTTCCGGATCTCTTTGGCTCGCTCTCCCGCGCCACTTTCCTTTACCTGTGCATCCGCCTGGAGTTTAGCCGCCTGTTTCTCCACCTCCCGCACCGAAAGTTCCTGATCGAGGATTTTGCGAAACAGCATTTCCTGGTCAGCTGTCTTCTGAACAGCAAGCAGTGCCCGAGCGTGCCCGGCAGAGATACGCCCTTTGTCCAGGGCTTCGAGCATAGCCTCCGGGAGTTTGAGGAGACGCAGACTGTTGGCCACGGTAGAGCGGTTTTTCCCTACCCTTCGAGCAATTTCCTCCTGGGTAAGCTTTCCCAAATCGACGAGAGTCTTGTAGCCTTGAGCTTCTTCCACGGGAGTAAGATCTTCTCGCTGAAGGTTTTCTACCAGCGCTATTTCCGTTTTCTCCAATTGGGAAAAGCTGCGGATCAGGGCAGGAATCTCCTTCAACTTGGCGAGTTTCGCAGCCCGAAAGCGCCGTTCCCCGGCTACAATGATGTACTCATCCCCGCCAGCAGGCTCTACCAGAATCGGTTGAAGCACTCCCTTGCTCTCTATGGAACGGGCCAGTTCCTCGAGGGCTTCGCCCGCAAAGTTCTTTCTTGGTTGTTCGCCGCTGACCTTTATTGCCGTGATAGGAATCGTTGTTACCGATGCCGGGCCTTCCACTTCTGCGGACAGTAATGCGTCGATGCCTCTGCCGAGGGCTCGTTTAGACATGCTCCAGAACCTCTTGAGCCAAACGCCGGTAACTGCGGGCACCGATGCATTCCGGATCGTACTGATTGATCGGTTTGGCGAAGGAAGGAGCCTCGCTGAGACGGACGTTTCGGGGAATGATTGTGGTGAATACTTTTTCCTTGAAGTACCCCGTCACCTCTTTGACCACCTCATGAGCCAGTCTGGTCCTTGAATCATACATGGTAAAGAGGATCCCACCGATTTTCAAGGTAGGGTTGAGACGCTGTTGTACCCGCCGGATCGTTCTGAGCAACTTGCTCAAGCCCTCCATGGCGAAATACTCACACTGTAGAGGAATGATTGCCGCATCCGCCGCTACCAGTCCATTTACGGTGAGCAGTCCGAGAGAGGGAGGACAATCGATGAACAAATAATCGAAATCCTTGCGAACCTTTTCAAGAGCCTTCTTCAACATGAACTCCCGCCCGGGAGCGTCTATCAGCTCTACAGTCGCGCCGGTCAGGTGGATGCTGGAGGGAATTATATACAGGCCCGGTACCCTAGTTTCCTGAATGACATCGGTGGGTTCGTTCTTTTGAATGAGGAGCTCGTAGACGCCCCGATCGCCGCCGTCAGCTCCGAGGCTGGAGGATGAGTTGGCCTGGGGATCGAAATCGACAAGCAATACCCGTTTCGACGCTTCGGCCAGATACGCTCCGAGATTCACCGCAGTGGTGGTTTTACCTACACCACCTTTTTGGTTCGCAAATACAACTATCTTTCCCATCTTACGTCAGTTGGAAATGTTCCACGTGGAACACTCGGATATCTTAATATCAGGTTTCCTTGGCAGCCCGGGCTACGGCAACCACCATATCGGGCTTTGCGATGTTTACGATATGCACTCCCATCGCTGCTTTTCCAAGAACCGGTATTTCCTTCAAGCGTAACTTTATCGTTTTGCTCTGGGAAGTGATACACACCAGATCGTCCTTCTTTTGAACCGTCAACACGCCGACCAATTCACCTGTCTTATTTGAGACCTTGTAACAGGTCTGTCCACGGGTTCCTCTGCCGTGGGGGTTGAAGTTTTCGAAGTCCGTTCTTTTTCCGTACCCATTTTCCGTGATTAAAAACAGCTCCGCTCCTTTTACCACAGCTGCGACGCCAGCCACTTCGTCTTCGTTGCTCAGACGAATGCCGATGACCCCTCTCGAAGCCCTCCCCATATGCCGAACCGTATCCTCCTTGAAACGAAGAGCCTGGCCCTGTCGCGTCACCAGTACTACGTCATCTTTGCCCCCGGTCAGCATGGCGCCTATCAGTTTGTCCCCTTTGTCCAATTTGATGGCAACGATCCCACGGGTCCGGGCATGGGAGAAATCCGATGTCTTCACCTTCTTCACGATCCCCTTGAGGGTCATCATAAAAAAGTATTTATTGTCGCTGAAATCCTTTAAGAAGACGACGGTGGTAATCTCTTCGTTGTTGGATATCGAGAGAAGCGTCTTGATACTCTGTCCCCGCGAGGCACGTGACGCTTCAGGGATC
>CAZBXU010000302.1:0-2654 GCA_964495755.1 uncultured Spirochaetaceae bacterium
CAAGGCTATAGGTCTTACCTAACTGACGAGCACCCCTGAGGATCAGAGGCTTTCGGCTACTCCTGTTTTTCCATTGCATTAGTGCTTGGGTAATACTACGCTTCATAGGCACAATTTATTGGTTGACGGTAGTTTTTACAAGGACTTTTTCCTATTTTTTGTATTTTTTGCAAGGACTTTCTATCAAAACAGCAACAACGTCTGGAGAGCCTGTTTCATCGGGACCGGGAGGGCGAGGGCCCTTCGCGCAGCATCGACCCGGTAGCCGAACGGGCTTTGGTGAACTTGCGCCGAGGGCTCAAGGCGGCCGACCTTTTAGGCTCAAGGTCGACAAGGATCGCACCGGCAGAGGTGCAGCGCCTTTATGCCGTTAATTTCCGAGCGTTGCCAACGCTGGCCGCCCAGCCGGCCAGCGACTCGCTCACGCGTTTCATGAGGAGCAGGTTCTGCATGCCGGTCAGTACGCGCTCAACCTTGAGCGCTACGTTCTTCCGCTCCAGGATAACCTCGAGTTTCTGCCCGACGCTCGCCTGCGCTTTTGGAATCATCCACAGTGTCAGAACCACGTTATTGCCTCCGGGCTGCACGGTTGCGGTCTGCTCGCTTGGGAACACCAAAATCGCGCTGATCGGGTCCAAGACATTGGGATGCAGGTGGTCCCTTGAACTGACCAACCAAATCCTTGCGAAAGATATGGCCGGGAAACGCCTCCGCGGCTTTCGTGTCGAGGGCATCGAGCTCCATAGTCCGTCTACCCTACGGCCGGCTCTCCCGACGAGGTAAATGCTCTGCAAACTCGCAAGGCTTACCTATCCCGAGGAGTCCATGGGAGAGGTTACCGTTGAAACCTTATACAGAGGCAGGTGATGGTGATTGCCCGAAATATGTTCCGGTCCGGCGGTGACAACAACCGTATACACGGGACTGTACTTTTCCCGATAAACAGCGAGACTTTTAGCTCTGTGGAATCGGCTGCCGGATTTAACCTCTATAGGGATGATATTCTCGTTGATAACCACCAGAAACTCGATTTCTGAGGTTTTCCCTTTCCAGGAATACAATTCCGGAGCTCCACTGCTTTGCAGTTCCTGGGCAACATAATTCTCCGCCAAAAATCCTTTATACGATCCAAAATCCTGGGATAAAACACTACGAATCGGAATATCCGCCAAGCACCCCAGCAACCCTATATCAAAGAGGAAAAGTTTAAAGGTGTTGTTCTTTCTCCTGCTTCGTAGGGGTATTGCCGGTGAGTCAACGATATAAACAGGCAGGATCAGACCCGATTGTATAAGCCAGTCTATGGGTCCCCCCAACTGGGAAAACTTCGAATATCCCGGTATTACGTCCTTGAACCTGTAACGACTGACCGATGAATCCACGGTCTTTGTTATTTGTTCCGGAACATTATCGAACACCCTGTTGACATGAGCCGCATTTGTTTTCCCGGAGTGTTTGGCGAAATCTGCACTGTAGCCCTGAATAAGACGGTTTTGAACTTCTCTAATTCCAAGAAATGTCTCATGCGATGCAGGCTGATGGTTCAGATAGCTTTGTACAACTTCAGGCATGCCACCGGTGACGTAGTAGGTCTTCAACTCCTCCCACAGCCTGCTATGAAAGACTTCCGGAATCGGTGGGGGAGCATCGATCATTTCAATCAGCTTTTTGTGTTGTGCCTCTAAAAACTCCCGGAATGTCATAGGATACAGAGTCAAAAGTTCGACTTTGCCTACCGGGAAGGATGAGCTTCCCAAAGCAAGCCCGATATGGGATCCGGCGCAGCAGATTGCCAGCTCCGGCTGCTCTTCGGCAAAGTACTTCAGGCTGGTCAAAGCTTTCGGACAATCCTGTATCTCATCGAATAGGATTAGATCTGAAGAAATATTGACGCTGCGATTCAAGTACAGTTCGAGATTTCGGAGTATCGTGTTCGGGGACAGAGATCCCTCAAAAAGGGTACAGGCATCCGGATCTCTTTCGAAATTCAGGGTGTGGGTCTGCGAGAACTCTTTGTTGCCAAAATCGGTAAGCAGCCATGTTTTCCCAACCTGCCGCGCCCCCTTCAACAGCAGGGGTTTTCGGCTTGGCTTGTGTTTCCATTCGACCAATTTTTGGTAAAGATCTCGTTCCACACTGTAAAAATAGGTGATTTATTCTTTTTTTGCAAGCAAAAATAGACAAATTTTACTTTTTTTGCCAGTGAAAATATTCTTCATTATGTTCTCAGAAAGAGTCTGCAGACTTTTATGCCCATCCTCCCCTCGTCTCGAAGTTCAAACTCTATTCGATCAGCCGATCCAGCAGTGCCGGGAGCTGGATTCGTGTCTGCAGAAACTCAGGCCGTCTGCGCCCCTTCTGCGTGTCGCAGCGCAGGACGGCCTCTCTCATTGGTTCGGGAATTCCTTCCACGTTGAAACGTTGGTTGTTGGGAACCCATCAGGGGGCTGTAAGTCATGAGCATCTTGACTACTACTTGGACGAATTCATGTTTCGATTCAATCGACGCACATCCACCCATCGTGGTAAATGTTTCACCGTCTCCTTCAGAATGCTATGCAGGTTGAGCCGGTACCATTCAAACAAATTGTCCGTAATGTCCCTGGAAGGGGACGCGCCAAACACAATATATGGGTGTTACGCCAGTCAAATGG
>CAZBXU010000303.1:0-2580 GCA_964495755.1 uncultured Spirochaetaceae bacterium
GGCCAAGTTCATCGAAAACTGCTACGTGGAGGCGACGGATTCCGTTATCGTTGACGTAGGAATCCTCAACTCTGCGGTTCATGCAGGAAACAAAGTGGAGCTGCAAAAGAAAGGGATTATTGTAGGTGGTACGATTCATGCGCAGAACGGGGTTGTAGCGACACAATTGGGAACAGCGATGGGACCGAAGACCGAAATCTACTGCGGTACCAATTTTCCGGTTGAACAGAAGCTGCAGTGGATTCGGGACAAGAATGTAGAGATCGCTTTCAAGCTCAAGCAAGTGGAGCGAAAGCTGGCCAGCGGTTCGGAAGGGAGAGAAAAAATCCTTGAGCTTCAGCAGAAACTGAAAGCGGCCTTACACAAATTGAATGAAGCCGCCGGTTCTCTCATTTTTCAACTGGACAGAAATGAAGAGGCGGAGATCGTAGTGCGGGATCGGGTCTTTCCCGGTGTATATATCGAAATCTGCCATGTGTCCTATATCGTGAGCCATTCGATGAGAAGTGTAAGCTTTAGACTTGATAAGGCAAAAGGGAAGATCGTACCCGAACCCCTCTCATTGAAGGAACGGATCGTCTAGATTGTTTTTAGATGTTTGTTAGTGCATGGCACTGAAAGTTGTGGATGGGTAAAAACCATATGAATCAAGCGAAGAGAATTTTGATTATCGATGATGATGAGAAGATCCGCACGAGTCTTCAGGACATATTGGAGCAACAGGGATATGTCTTGAATGTCGCTGGTAATGGGAATGAAGGTCTTAGACAATGTGAATCTGTTAGGCCGGACCTCATCCTCACAGATATCATCATGCCGGATATGGAAGGGATCGAGCTCATCATGGCTCTACGAAAACGCTTGAAGAAAATTCCAATTATCGCCATGTCGGGAGACATAGTTGGACAAAAATTCTTGCGAGCTGCTCAGCTTCTCGGTGCTGTGGATACACTTTTGAAGCCGTTTAGCGCTCGCGATTTGATCGAAAAGATCAACAAAGCTTTTGGCTTAGGACAATCCGACGGTTAGACGCTGTCCAGAATGTGTCGGGATGAAGATGGAGTAGAAGACGGGCGGTTTTATATGAAAGAGACAAAAGAAACGACCATCCTGATTGCGGATGACAATACGCGCACCCTCGATGCCTACCGATCATTTCTGGAAAACTACGGACATCGGATTATCACAGAAGAGGATGGCCTGAAGGCCGTTGGCCGAGCGATACACGAGAAGCCCGATGTGATCATTCTCGATGTCAATATGCCCGGTTTGAATGGATATGAAGCAGCAAGACGACTTCATGATGATCCTGTAACCAGTACCACCCCGATTGTGATCATTTCCGGAAGGCAAGATGTAGCGGACCGAATCCAGGCGCTCAAGGTAGGGGCTATGGACTACCTGAAAAAACCGGTGAACGCAAAAGAGCTGAAAGCACGGATAGATTCCCTGGTCAGGCTGAAAGCCTACAACGATTCCATGACCGGATATCAGAAACAGCTGATAACAAATCTCGCTGGAAAACGGAAAGAACTGCAGACATCCCTCGAAGCTTATGCCCGTTTCGTTCCAAAAGAGTTCTTGAGCCTATTGGGAAAGGAAAACATAGCAGAGGTCAAGGCTGGTGATCAGTGTTTAAAGGATCTGGCCATTTTGTTTTCTGATATTCGTTCCTTCACTTCTCTATCCGAGAAGATGACCCCGCAAGAGAACTTCAATTTTCTGAACTCATATTTGGGGAGGATGGACCCCTTCATCTGGAACAACGACGGCTTCATCGACAAGTACATAGGCGATTCCATCATGGCCCTGTTCCCGCAAGGCGAGGAGTCGGCGTTGAACGCGGCCATCCAGATGATCCTATATCTGCCAGTCTACAATAATCAACGCCGTAGTTTTCATTATGAACCCATAAACATAGGAATTGGCATTCACTCCGGAACGGTCATGCTGGGAGCAATCGGAAATGAACGGTTTATGCAGGGGACGGTGATCTCCAGCAATGTCAATCTTGCTTCTCGACTCGAAGAGCTTACAAAAGTATACGAGGTTCACATTATTGCCAGTAGCAGCATCATTTTCGGTTTGAAAGATCCAACCCGATACCACTACCGGTTTATCGACAAGATCAAGGTGAGAGGAATGAGCGAACCGGTTTCGGTGTTCGAAGTCTTTGATGGAGATCCTGAAGAAAAGAAGGAGCAGAAACGCAAGACCCAACCTATCTTTGAGAAGGCGGTGTATACGTTTCACGGAAATGATGTCGAGGGTGCCTACAAACTGTTTCGGGATATTCGAGATGAGAGAAATATGGATAGCTGCCTGGAGATTTATTGCAGACGTTGTGAGCAGTTATTGGATTATCGAACAAAAAAGGAAAGAGCACCACACAAAACGGGAGAAGGTAAATCAGCTGTTGACCGGAAAAAGGTCCATAATTGATTTGAGGGTAAGATCAGAGAAAGTGAAAGTTGCCTTTTGGGTCGACATTTTTTCAAGCTACACGGTAAACGTCGTACATACCACCCCTGGGAGCGTTCAGAGGGGTGATCGTGTGATACACAAGAAGTAGACATTTTC
>CAZBXU010000304.1:0-2572 GCA_964495755.1 uncultured Spirochaetaceae bacterium
GTTGAATCTTCCCGGCAAAGGACGGGCAGGCGGCAGAATGGAACAAAACGGACGGATACGGAAAACGTTTCGATCAAGAAAAGTAAAGCATAGCCCGGAGATCGAAGGCCGAAGAAGAGACGTCCGCAGGATCTACATAACCAAAATCTCCTACTACAATACTCTAGGGTATCTTCACGCTACGAATACCAGGATGATAAGCTTAGCTCGCCTTAGCCTGCACGGCACACGGCGTTACGCACCGCCGGAAACGGCCGTCAGGCTACGGAAAAGTGATAGTACTTTTTATAATCGGAACCGGGCAGGCTACGCCGCAGATTTGGTAGCTATTGGGCGATCAAGCCGCCTACACCGTGCATCCACGGCCTGCGCGACAGAAATCCAGTAGAAATCGTGCTGGCGGAGCAATCTACCGCAGTCTTGATTCAAGAGGGAGTCTCTCTGAAGCACCCGATAACCAGCGAAGGACCCAATACTCCCCCGGAGCCGAGACGAAGGAGACAGATAGGAGATTACACGAAGAACTGACCCAGCCCGGTGGAGGCCGACCAACCTTCACTTCACCAGATGTCACAGGTTTATTTTGACCTCTTACGGATCGGTGATCACGGCAAGAATCCGCATCGACTGCAGGTCAAGGGGGCACCGGGGCGCGCAGCCCTCGTATACCTGGGCAATGAGCCTAGTCCAGGTGGAGCGACTTTCTCTGTCAGAAACAGTGTGGGCCGATTCTTCCACCCACGGCACACTGAGAAATCCGGGCTAGCCATTCTTGAAAATGGACTTCGTTCTATTTTGCAATAAACAGCTGCTGCAAAATCACGTTCTTTTTATTATGCGCACAGTATGTAGTTGAGCAAAGGAAAAAGTATCAATCACCAGAAGCACGAGCAGAAGGAGACGCCGCCCGGGGCCGGACATCCCTGTCCGGCCCCCTGGGGAAAGACCCGGGAGAACAGGACGTTCTCCCGGGATGTCAGCGCTGAAGGTGAACGGTATGGGCAAAGAATTGAACCGGACGAAGTGAACGCGAGAAAGCACAATGGCCGGGGCTGCATACACAGGCTGCTGTACCATCGAACAGAATGCCCCGCGGGCCAGGCGAAAGCAAACGCCCGAGGCATGTGGCACAATGGGTGTACTTGGCGAATAAGTATCAAACAAGCAGTTGTTAGTTCCTATTAAGATTGCTATTATATGGCCTCGAGGTGAAAAATCGTGTCATACAAGGTGAATGTAGTAATCGAAAAAGACGATCATGGATATTACGCCTACTCGCCAGAGCTCGAAGGCTGCCAAAGCCAGGGAGATAGCTATGAAGAAGCCATTGCAAATATCCGTGAAGCGGTTGAGCTTTACTTAGAAACTCTGAGCGAAGAAGAGCGATCCCAGTATCTCAGCAAAGAAATACTGACTACGTCTCTCGAGGTAAACCTTGCCTAAGCTGCCACGGCTGACAGCCGAGGCAGCTGAGAAACAATTGTTATAAGCCGGATTCACATTGATTCGTAGCAAAGGAAGCCACCGAATCTACATGAAGGAGCAGCGGCGGATCATTCTCCCGTTTCATTCTGGGAAAACACTTCACCCTAAAATCGTGAAACAGGTGTTCAAAGCCGTCGAGGAACAGCAATAATCTGGGAAATGCACATTACCAACTCTTTTTCGGAACTTGAGGTCGGGCTCTTGCAGGTGTGACCACGAATATTGCCAAAGAGTGGGGTACTTTTGCGTAAAAGCCGTGCTCTTTTGTCTCAAAGTAACCGAATGTTCCGAGCCTTTGCGAACTCCGGCTAAAGACAACGCGAAGTACGGGCCGTTATTGACCGCCGGCAAGGGGGCAACTAACGCGAGCAATCACCAGTGCGCACGCTCTTCCATGGCACCGGACTGCCGCAGCTCACTCGTAGTGCGTCCACATCCGAATGACTTTGACGATCTTCTCTTCTTCGAGAATTTGGTAGACCAACCGATGTTGTATATTGATCCTTCGAGAGAAGGCGCCTTCTAGATCACCAAGCAGTTTCTCGTAACGAGGAGGACTCTGATAGGGATTCTCCTCCAGGATCGTAAGGAGTTTGATCACGTTCTTCTTCAGCCCGGCCCGGGAGATCTTTTTGGCGTCGCGTTGCGCCTGCCCGGTAAACACCAAGCGGTAGCTCACCAGTTCACTTCTGAATCGCACTCGTCAACGGGGGTCGTGAGACCCTTGCGGATGGAATCGGCCATGCCGGGAATGGACAGAAGGTGTAGGGTTTCCTGAATGGCGTTCCAATCGTCCTCATTGACAAGAACCGCCGAGCTGTCCTTCCCGGTAATCGTGACTGGCTCGTGTGACTCACCAACATCCTTGATCAACTTATACAGATTCTTTCTTGCGTTGGTCGCATTTATAGCCGCCATCATTTGCCTCCGTACGGAATACCGTACGCTCAATATAGCCCGAAGTATCTAACATGTCAACATAGCCCAGGGCATCGGCCGAGGCATGTATCGATTGAAGACGACGGAGCCGACGCGGCCCGAGTGCATTGTGAGGTGAGTGTAATGCTTCACCGAGCCTATGTCCCCC
>CAZBXU010000305.1:0-1224 GCA_964495755.1 uncultured Spirochaetaceae bacterium
AGAATCCATTAGGGGTAAGGTCACTATATGAAATAATGGTATTATACGGTTCCACTCTCTCAGTATAGAATTTATAATAGATTTCAAAACCTAGAAATTCAGCTTCTGTGTTATCACTAGTACGTTTAAATTGAAATGTTTTGTCGGCATCGTTTGCAAATAAGCTTAGAGGTTCGCTGAGAAACGGTATATATCCCAATCCACACTGTGGGAGGAAACAAAGAATAGCAAGGGATATCAAGAAATAGCCAACAAACCTGTGCGGTCTATACAACAGGCCTTCCCTGCCCCTACCCTCGCCGCCTGGATTTCCTGTCATCGACATGTACCGGCGGCTCCAGACCATCGATCGCGTCAATGAGTTCGTAGATCAGGACCGGTTGGTTCTTACCTTTTACTCGTATATTGTCCAGCTCGCGGGCGATTACCTTGTCCTGGACCAGGCCGTAGGTATACTCACTCATGATGATGTTGGTGAAGTATGACTTATTGGTACCCTCGAGACGGGCGCCTAGGTTTACATTGTCACCGGTTAGGGTGTAGTCCATCCGCTGCAGCGATCCCATGTTGCCCACGGTCATGATGCCTGAATTGATTCCGATTCCTATATTGAGCTGCCGCTCGGGAGGCCAACTTTCGTTGAGCTGCCTCAGCCCTTCCATCTGCCGGAGCGCGCACTGGCAGGCCAACATGGCGTGATTCTCCTGCGGCAGGGGTGCGCCCCAGAAGCACATGATTTCATCCCCAACGTATTTGTCCAGTGTTCCCTCGTACTCCAGGATAATACCGGTCATGGCGGTGAGGTATTCGTTCAGGTGGTTGACCAGGGCCTGGGGGCTCATGCTCTCCGACAGCGTTGTGAAACCGCGAATGTCGGAGAACAGAACTGTCAGATCCTTGTCCTGACCGCCGAGTTCCGGCGGATTGTTGATGATCTGATCGACAACCCGCGTGCTTACGTAGGTGCCGAACATGTCCCGAATACGACGCTTGTCCTTCTCTTCGGTCATGATCCTGAATACTATGACGGCCAGGAAGGACAGGAACACCCCTATAATCGGTGTGGACAGGGTGATAATCTGGTTGTACAGGTCAAAGATCAGCATGATCGCGAAGAAGAAGACGACCGCCAATACCACAGAGAGCACCAGCGACCACACCGTGGGAAGTCGCGAAGCCATAAAGGCGGTCAATAGAGCCATTGCCAACAAGATGAGAGCGTTT
>CAZBXU010000305.1:1238-2551 GCA_964495755.1 uncultured Spirochaetaceae bacterium
AGAAAGTTGTTCATCAGAATGGTGTTCAGTGCATTGGTGTGGATCTCTACACCAAACATCAGTCCGTAGGGGGTCGTTTTCTCGTCCTCCGCGATCCCCTTGGCAAAGGCACCGACCATGAGAATCTTGTTGCCCACCGCCATGGTCCGCGGCCAGCGCGCCGGATCCGGGTTTGGTACCCTGGCGGCGTAACCTGCGAAGGAGCGCACGGGAAAGGTCTGGTGTCCCTGAGGCGAGGCACTGGAGGCAATTCCCATGTAGTTGATCAACAGCTGAGCTTTGTCGTTGATCGGGATCTTGATCTCATCCATCCGTTTTTTAGCCGCCGGTCGTACAACGTTGCCCTCCTCGTCCAGAACCGCGGGTTTTACCAGCAGCTGGTATGGCTCCCAGCTCTGGGTCTCGATGTTGAACTGTTGGGGAGAGGGAATCCGAACGAATTTGCCTAGAACAACCTCGATATCCGACAGATCCTAGTTGAAATACTCGAGGGCAAGAGTCAACGTGATTGCCGGCAACAGGTCATCCTGGTACTTGCGAACAACGTGGTAGTAGCGGTCAGGCTGCTTGTCGTTGTCCGTATCCTCCGCCTTCAGGGGTGCCTGTTTTTCCATGGTTCTGCGCAGATTCTCAATTACCTGTTCGGTCAGCGGATAGGGTACCTCGTGGAACATCTCGTCCGTGTCTATCCAGGCCAGCCGGGTGAAGTTCTTTCGCTCCTCCTCGGTGAGGCTGGCGGGGGTGAGATCGTCCAAGGGAATTTCTTCGACAAGACGGGCTGATTTAACGACCATCGGCTGTTTTCGGTACACCTGATCGGCATCCTCTACGAAGTTGGGATGTCCATATCCCCCCGCAACTCGAGCATATGGTTTCAGAGGTGGGAAAATACCGTACAGTGTTTCAATCTCGGTCCAGTCGCCCTGAATGCTGGTAATCTTGCCGTATCGTTGGTACAGGATCTCCTGGCGTTGGAAGTACTCCTCCTCGGTTCCCTGAGGATTGGGAACCCGTGTTAGAAACGGTTCGAGAATGATTCTTCCATTTTCTTTTATGCTCCTGACCAGGAGAGCATCATTTTCGGGAACGGCAGGCTCGATAAATGTAACATCGAGGAATATAGCCCGTTCCCGATCGTTTTGGTTCCTAATTTTTGTAAACGTGTTGATCAGATTCGCTTCTGTGTAGCGGGGAAAAGGCCAACGTCCGAATGTGCCCAGGCTCTTGTCGTCGATGCCTATGATGAGGATGTCGGGAGATATTTTGGGATTCCGCTGTTCGAGAGTCACTCCCTCCTGGACCCGCGTACGTCG